>JBDTUG010000176.1:0-7639 GCA_040007855.1 Caldimonas sp. | reverse complement strand
GACAAGGACGGCGTCGAGAAGTACACGACCGAGATCGTCGCCAGCGAGATGCAGATGCTCGGCAGCCGCGAAGGCATGGGCGGTGGCGCATCCGCCGGCGGCGAGGACAGCGGCTACGGCGGGGTCGGCGGTGGCGGCAGCGGTTCGAGCTACGAGCGCCCGGCGCCGGCTGCGCGCCCGGCCGCCGCGGCGGCCAATCGGCCGGCCGCGAAGTCGCCCACCGGCTTCGACAACATGGACGACGACATCCCGTTCTGACGCGACGGCGGCGAGCCGGTGGTCGTCGGCGCCGAACGGAATCGAAGCAAGCGGCGCGAGTCGCGAGACGCGGTTCGCGAGGTCCTGGTTAACTAGCGGTGGCGCAGACCACTAGCGGCCGCCGCTGCGCGCCCGGCCCACGTCGAGGGCCGAGACCGCGGGCCGCCGGTTGCCCCAGGAGACGCGCACGAAGCTGAGCAGCTCGGCGATGTCCTCGTTGCTCAGTACCGTCGCGAAGGGCGGCATGCCGAACGGCCGCGGATTGCCGGCGGTGCTGGGCGGAAAGCCGCCCTCGAGGACGATGTGGACCAGGTTGGCGGTCGAGAGCATCGTGACCGTGCGGCTGCCCGAGAGGGCCGGGTAGGCGCCGGGAACGCCTTCGCCGCGCTCGCCGTGGCAGGCGACGCAGTGGTCGCGGTAGAGGGCGCCGCCGCGCTCGCCCGGCAGGCCGGGCGGCGCGGCCGACGGATCGGCCTCGGCGGGCGCCGGCAGCGCCTGCAGGTAGGCCGCTATCGCTGCCAGGTCGGCGTCGCCGAGGTACTGGGTGCCGTTGCCGACCACTTCGCTCATCGGCCCCATGACGAAGCCCCGCGGCGCGATCCCGGTCTTCAGCAGGCGCACCACGTCGCGCTTCTGCCAGCCGGCGACGCCCGCTTCGCGCGGCGAGGCGAGCGACGGCGCGTACCAGTTCTGGACCGGGATCAGGCCGCCCTGCAGGTCGAGCGTGCCGCGGGTCGCGCCGAGCGCGTTGCGCGCCGAGTGGCAGGCATTGCAATGGCCGAGCCCTTCGACCAGGTAGGCGCCGCGGTTCCAGTCGGCCGGACGCTCCGGGTCGTCGACGTGTGCGGCGGGCCGGAAGTAGAGCGCGCGCCAGACCGCGAGGGCCGCCTGGGTATCGAAAGGAAAGCCGAGCGTGTTGGCGCGGTTGGCGTGGCGAACGGCGGGCACGCTCTTCAGGTACGCGAACATCGCATCGGCGTCGGCGCGGGCGACGCGCGTGTAGTTCGGGTACGGGAAGGCCGGGTAGAGCAGGCGCCCGCTCTTCGAGCGGCCGTGGTGCAGGGCGCGCCAGAACGCGTCGCCCGACCAGTCGCCGAGACCGGTCTCGGGGTCGGGCGTGAGGTTCGACGAGTAGACGTTGCCGAACGGCGTCTCGATCGCCCGCCCGCCGGCGTAGGCGCGGCCGCCGCGCTCGGTGTGGCAGCCGAAGCAGCCGCCGGCGCGGGCCAGGATCTCGCCGCGCGCGACCAGCGCCGGGTCGGCGGTGCCGCGATCCGGCGTGTGATCGACCGGCGCTTCGCCGCGCAGGTTGAGCCAGGCGACCAGGCCGCCGACCGCGGCCAGCAGGCCGAGCCCGAACAGGACGGCGCCGCGGGCGGCCCGGCGAAGCGTCATTTCGCCGCCTTGGCCGGCGCCGCGGCGACGCTGCCGCAGGCGATCGGCAAGGCGGTCGCGAACCCGGGCGCGGCCTTCGCGTCGGCCGGCACCGGCCGCGCCGCCAGCCAGGCAGAGATCCGGCCGATCTCCTCGCCGGACAGCTTCTGCGCGATCTGCGCCATGCAGTCGGGCGCGGGGGTGCTGCGCTTGCCGGTGCGCCAGGCGCCGAGCTGGGCGTTGAGGTAGTCGCGCGGCAGGCCGACCAGGCCGGGCACGAACGGCGCCGTGCCGGTCAGCGCCGCGCCGTGGCAGGCGGTGCAGGCCGGCAGGCCGCGCGCCGCGTCGCCTTCGCCGACCAGGCGCCCGGCCAGGGCCTGCTGGGCGTCGGGCAGCGCCGACGCCGCCGGCAGCGGATAGGGCAGCTCGAGCGCCGCGAAGTGGCCGGCGATCTCGGCCAGGTAGGCATCGCCGAGCGGCGCGAGCAGGCCGCTCATCAGCGCGTAGGGACGGCGGCCGTCGCGAAAGGCGATCAGCTGGTTGGTGAGGTAGCCGACCGGCTTGCCGGCGATGCGCGGGTAGTAGCCGTCGGGCGCGGCGCGGCCTTCGGGTCCGTGGCAGCCGGTGCAGGCAAGGACGCGCTGCGCCATCGTGTCTTCGAACGGCGCCGGCGCCGCAGCCGTTGCCGCGCCACCGGCGCAGAGTGCCACGACGAGCAGCGCCGCTCGACGTGCCGGCATCGTCACGCCGGCCCTCCCCCCGCGTCGCCCACCGCCCGGGCCATCGCCGCGGCCTCGCTGCCCGGCAGCTCGGCCAGGCCGCGCGTGACGCCGGCGCGGTCGGCGGCCGACCGGTTCTGGCTGACCTTCCACTTGCCGACCAGCGAGCCGAGCACGATCTCGATGCCGACGATCGCGCGCAGCATCGCGTCGACATACTCCACCGGCGCATCGCTGACCGCCCAGGGGCCCGTGCCGGCGGGGCTGGCGGCGGCCACCCGCTCGGCCTCGTGCCAGTCGGTGAGGCGGCCGACGAAGGCGCGCAGCCAGCCGGCGTCGTCGATGAAGCGGATGGTGCCGCGCGCCTGCACCATGACGTAGTTCCAGGTCGGCACGACCTTGCCGTGCTCGGCCTTGCTGGGATACCAGGCCGGCGAGACGTAGCTCTGCGCGCCCTGGAAGACGACCAGCGCGTCGACGTCGCTGCGGGCCTCCTTCCAGACCGGGTTGGCACGCGCGACGTGGGCGCGCAGCACGCCGGGGCCGCCGGCCGGATCGGCGTCGAGGAAGAACGGCACGCCGTTGGCGCTGATGCCGTTCGCGTCCTGGGTGACGAGCAGGCCGAACGGGTGGTCCTCGATCAGCTGGTGCAGGACCTCGGGGCGGGTCTCGGCGAAGTGTTGCGGCAGGTACATCGGAGTGCCTCGGGTCAGGGCGATGAAGACTCGGGATTGTCGCCAGTGGTCGGGCGCAGACCACCAGACGCTAGCCAAGCTAAAGCGATTCGGCGGGGACCCCTGCCTCGCTCGTCGCGGCAATCACCGCGCCGCCGAGGCAGACCTCGCCGTCGTAGAGCACCGCCGACTGCCCCGGTGTCATCGCCCATTGCGGCGCGTCGAAGTGCAGCGCCAGCGCGCCGGCGTCGGCGCGAACCAGCGCGCAGGCGGCGTCGGCCTGTCGGTAGCGCGTCTTGGCAGCGTAGCGGCCGGGGGCCGGGGGCCGGCCGGCGATCCAGCTCGCGTCGTCGCCGCTCAGCGAATCGCGGTACAGCCAGGGGTGCTCATGGCCCTGGACGACGCGGAGCACGTTGGCCGCCAGGTCCTTGCGGGCGACGAACCAGGGCGCGTGCTCGCTGCCGCCGCGCGCCGAGCCCTGCTCCTTCAGGCCGCCGAGGCCGATTCCCTTGCGCTGTCCGAGCGTGTAGAAGGACAGGCCGACGTGCTCGCCGATCGTCCGGCCGCGGTCGTCCTCGATCGGCCCGGGCGTGTTCGCGAGGTAGCGCTTGAGGAACTCGCGGAACGGCCGCTCGCCGATGAAGCAGATGCCGGTCGAGTCCTTCTTCTTCGCGTTCGGCAGGCCGATCTCGGCGGCGATCCGCCGGACCTCGGTCTTCTCCAACTCGCCGACCGGAAAGAGCGTGCGCGCCAGCTGCGCCTGGCTCAGGCGGTGCAGGAAGTAGCTCTGGTCCTTGCGTCCGTCGAGCCCCTTCAGCAGCTGGAACGCGGTGTCCCCAGGCTCGCCCTGTTCGCTGCCTTGCGAGGGGGCGGCAACGTCCCTGGGGCGGCGCGGCGGGCGTTGCGGCCTCGCTTCGCGCACCCGCGCGTAGTGCCCGGTCGCGATCTTGTCGGCGCCGAGCCGCACGGCGTGGTCGAGGAACGCCTTGAACTTGATCTCGGCGTTGCACAGCACGTCGGGGTTGGGCGTGCGCCCGGCGCGGTGCTCGCGCAGGAACTCGGCGAACACGCGCTCGCGGTATTCGGCGGCGAAGTTGACGTGCTCGATCTCGATGCCGAGCACGTCGGCGACGCTGGCGGCATCGAGGAAGTCCTGGCGCGACGAGCAGTACTCGTCATCGTCGTCGTCTTCCCAGTTCTTCATGAAGATGCCGACCACCTCGTGGCCGGCGCGCTTGAGCAGCCAGGCCGTCACCGCCGAATCGACGCCGCCGGACAGGCCGACCACGATCCGTTGCCGCGGCGCGGGCCGGGCGTCGGTCATTGGAGTACCTTCGTGCTGCGCACTCCGGTACTCACCCCTGGGGCGGCCGGGCGGGCTCATGAGGCGCCGTCCGCGCCGCCGCCGCCCGGCCTGTGCACGCTCGGGTCGGTGACGATCGCGTCGAGCGGGAAGGACCGGCCGGCCGCGGCGTCTTCTACCGAGCGCAGCAGGAGCGGGCTGCGGTGCCGCGGGCGCGAGGCGCGCAGCTCGTCGAGCGTCATCCAGAGGGTGCGGACGATCCCGGTGTCGAGGCTGCGCCGCGGATCGGGCTCGCCGACCATGCCGGCGAAGGCGAAGCGCAGGTAGGTCACGTCGCCACCGGGGGCGCCGGCCAGCGGCAGGCGCGCAAGGTAGACGCCGACCAGCCGCTCCGGCGCGAAGGCGCGGGCGGTTTCCTCGAGCGCTTCGCGGACCACCGCCTCCTGCGGCGATTCGCCCGGGTCGAGGTGGCCGGCCGGGTTGTTCAGGCGCAGGCCGTCGGTCGTTTCTTCCTCGACCAGCAGGTATTCGGTGCGACCGGCGCGCGATCGGCTGGCGATCGCGGCCACGGTGACGCTCGGTTTCCAGCGCTCGCTCATGCGGGAATGCTAGTCCGTGGCAACCGCGATCCTTCTTGTAAGCTCGGGCGATTGCGGGAGCTGGAGGAGACCAGAACATGATGATCGGGGTGCCGCGCGAGACGGCCGCCGGCGAGACGCGCGTCGCCGTCACGGCGGAAACGGCGAAAAAGCTGAAGGCGCAGGGCAACACGATTCGCGTCGAATCCGGCGCCGGCCTGGCGGCCAGCGTCACCGACGCGGCATACGCCGCCGCCGGCGCCGAGATCGCCGACCGCGCCGCTGCGTTCGCCGCCGAGCTGGTGCTCAAGGTGCGCTCGCCCGATGCCGCCGAGCTGGCCCTGATGACGCGTGGCGCCAACCTGGTCGGCATGCTCAACCCGTTCGACCGGCCGGGGCTGCAAGCGCTGGCCGGCGCCGGGCTGACCAGCTTCGCCCTCGAGGCGGCGCCGCGCACGACCCGGGCGCAGAGCATGGATGTGCTCTCGAGCCAAGCCAACATCGCCGGCTACAAGGCGGTGATGATCGCCGCCGACAGGTACCAGCGCTTCTTTCCGATGCTGATGACGGCCGCCGGCACGGTCAAGGCGGCGCGGGTGGTCGTGCTCGGTGTCGGCGTCGCCGGGCTGCAGGCGATCGCCACGGCCAAGCGCCTGGGCGCAGTGATCGAGGCCAGCGACGTGCGGCCGAGCGTCAAGGAGCAGGTCGAGTCGCTGGGCGGAAAGTTCATCGACGTTTCGTACGACACGCCGGAAGAAAAGGAAGCCGCCGAGGGCGTGGGCGGCTACGCGAAGCCGATGCCGCAGAGCTGGCTCGACCGGCAAAAGCTCGAGGTCGCCAAGCGGGTCGCCGCCGCCGACGTCGTCATCTCGACCGCGCTGATCCCGGGCCGGGCCGCGCCGGTGCTGATCAGCGAGGAGATGGTCAGGAGCATGAAGCCGGGCTCGGTGATCGTCGACATCGCCGCCGGCAAGGGGCCGGACGGCCAGGGCGGCAACTGCCCGCTCAGCGTCGCCGACCAGACGGTGGTCGCGCACGGCGTGACGATCGTCGGCGAGACCAATCTCGCCGCCCGGGTGGGCGCCGACGCGTCGGCGCTCTATGCGCGCAACGTGCTCGACTTCCTCAAGCTGGTGCTGAGCAAGGAAGGCGCCTTCAGCGTGCCGATGGACGACGACATCGTCGCCGCCTGCCTGATGACGCAGGGCGGCGAGGTCAAGCGCAAGTAAACGAACTCAACCGGGCCAAAGCCATGGACGTCGTCTCGCACACCGTCATCAACCTGATCATCTTCGTGCTCGCGATCTACGTCGGCTACCACGTCGTCTGGACCGTCACGCCGGCCCTGCACACGCCCCTGATGGCGGTTACCAACGCGATCTCGGCGATCGTCATCGTCGGCGCGATGCTCGCCGCCGCGCTGACCGAGACGACCCTCGGCAAGACGATGGGCGTGCTCGCGGTGGCGCTCGCCGCGGTCAACGTGTTCGGCGGCTTCCTGGTGACCCGGCGCATGCTCGAGATGTTCCGGAAGAAGGACAAGCCGAAGGCGCTTGCCGCCCCGGCCGGGGAGAAGCGCGCGTGAGCCTGAACCTCGCCACCCTGTTCTATCTCGTCGCCAGCGTCTGCTTCATCCAGGCGCTGAAGGGCCTGAGCCATCCCACGACCTCGATCCGCGGCAACCTGTTCGGCATGACCGGCATGGCGATCGCCGCGGTCACCACTGGCGCGCTGATCGTCAAGCTGCTCGAGTCGTACGGCCTGTCGACCGCGGTCGGGCTCGGCTGGGTGCTGCTCGGCCTGGTGGTCGGCGGAGGCTACGGCGCCTGGCGCGCCCGCACGGTCGAGATGACGGCGATGCCCGAGCTGGTCGCCTTCTTCCACAGCATGATCGGCATGGCGGCGGTGTTCATCGCCGTTGCCGCCGCCGTCGAACCGTACGCGTTCGGCATCGTCGCCCGGCCGGTGGCGGGCGGCGCGATCGATCCGATCCCGAGCGGCAACCGGCTCGAGCTGATCCTCGGCGCGGCGATCGGCGCGATCACCTTCAGCGGCTCGGTGATCGCCTGGGGCAAGCTCTCGGGCAAGTCGAAGATCCGCGTCTTCCGCGGTGCGCCGGTGACCTTCTCCGGCCAGCATTGGCTCAACCTGGTGCTGGCGATCGCCATGCTCGCCTTCATCGCCGGCTACACCCTGACCGAAAGCCGGTTCGACTTCTACCTGGTGCTGGCGATCGCCTTCGTGCTCGGCGTGCTGATCATCATCCCGATCGGCGGCGCCGACATGCCGGTGGTGGTGTCGATGCTCAACAGCTATTCGGGCTGGGCCGCGGCGGGCATCGGCTTCTCGCTCGACAACGCGATGCTGATCATCGCCGGCTCGCTGGTCGGCTCGTCGGGCGCGATCCTGAGCTACATCATGTGCAAGGCGATGAACCGCTCGTTCTTCAACGTCATCCTCGGCGGCTTCGGCGGCGAGGGCGGCGCGGTCGCCGGCGCCGCCGCCGAGCAGCGGCCGGTCAAGAGCGGCAGCGCCGACGATGCGGCGTTCGTGCTCGGCAACGCCGAGACGGTCGTGATCGTCCCCGGCTACGGCCTGGCGGTCGCGCGCGCCCAGCACGCGGTCAAGGAGCTCGCCGCCAAGCTCACCGCCAAGGGCATCAGCGTGAAGTACGCGATCCATCCGGTGGCCGGCCGCATGCCCGGGCACATGAACGTGCTGCTCGCCGAGGCC
>JBDTUG010000175.1:0-7647 GCA_040007855.1 Caldimonas sp. | reverse complement strand
TGCCCGACAAGGACAAGTTCAACAACGCCAAGCCGAAGGACGACGGCCAGTTCGCCACCTACGTGACGAACCCGACGCTGCCGGCCTTGATCGAGATCGCGCTCACGCTTCCCGGCAAGGCGCCGACCAACTTCCCGCGGACCGACCTGGTGACGACCTTCCTGACCGGCATCACCGGCGTCAACCAGCCGAAGGCCTTCACGGCCACGCCGGCGGTCGGGGTGGCTTCGGAGATGCTGCGCCTGAACACGACGACGCCACCGGTCCCGGAAGCGGCGCAGAACCGGCTCGGCCTGCTCGGCGGCTTGCTGGCCGGCCCGGGCGGTGACCTCGCCGGCTATCCGAACGGGAGGCGGCCGAACGACGACGTGGTCGACATCTCGCTGGTGGCGGTGATGGGCGGCCTGTGCGTGGCCAACGGCGCGACCGACACCTACAAGTTCGGCGCCGCCTGCAATCCGACGGCAGTGCCGCTCGGTGCGACGACGTTCAGCCTGCACGACGGCGTCGACCAGGCCGGTGCCAAGGTGAAGACCAACGCGCCGCTGCTTCCCGTCTTCCCGTACCTGGCGACGCCGTTGCCGGGCGCGAAGTAAGGAGAAGGCCATGAGGATCCATCTCACCTTCGCGTCGGTCGCCGCGGCGATCGTCGTCTCGGCCTGCGGCGGCAACGACTTCCAGGCGGCGCCGCCGGTGGTTCCGCCGGTTACCAGCGAGGTGCCGGCCAGCGCCAGCGCATCGATCGACGGCTTCATCGCCTACCTGAAGGCGCTGGTCGTGGCGGCTGCCGACATGCTCGAGCCGGTCGACACCAGCATGGTGACCGGACCGGTCGACGAAGTCAGCGAACCGCAGAAGGTCGACTGAGCGAAGCGGGGGGCGCCTGCGGGCGCCTCCCGTACGATCGCAAGCCATGCCCATGATCCCCCTTCGGACCGGCGCTCTCGCAGCGGCCGGTCTTTTTCTTTGTGCGCTGGCGGCGTCGGCCGAGCCGATCACGCCGACCCGCGACGACGAGGTGATCGAGGTCCTGCCCGCCACCGCCGGCAACCGCGACGAGGACCGGCGCCTGCGCAAGGCACTCGCCAGTCAACCCAGGGACGCGATGCTCGCCGTCCGGGTCGCGCAGCGCGACCTCGAGCGGGCCCGCGCCGGTGGCGACCCGCGCTTTGCCGGCCAGGCGCTGGCCGCCTTGCGCGCCTGGCCGGACGCCGCGACCGCGCCCGACGAGGTGCTGCTCATGCGCGCCACCCTGCAGCAATACCTGCACGAGTTCGACGCCTCGGTCGTCAGCCTGCGCCAACTGCTCGCCCGGCCGGGCAGCGAGCGCCAGACGCAGGCCTGGCTGACGCTCGCGACGGTGCTGCGCGTCCAGGGCCGCTACGGCGATTCGGACGACGCCTGCCGGCGCTTGGCGGCCACCGGCGCGGAGCTGCACGCTTCTGCCTGTCTGGCCGAGAACGAGGCCTTGCGCGGCGACGTGGCGTCGGCGCGCAAGCGCTTCCAGGCCTTGCTCGCGTCGCCGCGCCTCGCGCCGGCCACCCAGGGCTGGCTGCTCACCTCGCTGGCCGAACTCGAGGAGCGCGATGGTCGCGCGGCGGCGGCGGACGCGGCGTTCCGCGGCGTGCTCCGGCTCGGACCGGACAGCTACGCGGCGATCGCCTATGCCGACTTCCTGACCGCCCAGGGCCGACCGGTCGAGGCGCTCGAGGTGCTGAAGAACGAGCCGCGCACCGATGCCGTGGTGCTCCGCCTGGCGATCGCCGGCACCCGTGCGAAAGCGCCGGGCGCCGCGCGCGACGTCGCCGAGATGCGCGAGCGCATCGCGCTGGCCAACCAGCGCCCGGAGGCGAGGCGCTTCCACGGCCGCGAGCAGGCCCTGTTCGCGCTGTTCGTCGACGCCGCGCCGGCGCGCGCGCTCGAGTTGGCGCGCGGCAACGTCGAGCACCAGCGCGAAGCGCTCGACCTGCTCGTGTTCGCCGAGGCGGCCCGGGCGAGCGGCGATCCCCAGGCGATCGAGGAGGCCCGCCGCCTGAAGGCGTCGCTCGGCCTGCACGACCGGCGCAGCGATGCGATTCGCTGACTTGCCGCGGGCGCTGCGGGCCGGGCTGCGGCGCGGGCTCGTCTCGCTCGGCCTGGTGGCAGTTGCCGGCCTGGCGAGCGCGCACAAGTCGAGCGATTCCTACCTGCAGATCGACGCCGCCCCGGGCCGCCTGGAGTTGCGCTGGGACATCGCCTTGCGCGACCTCGACGTTCAGCTCGATCTCGACGGCGACGGCGACGGCAAGCTGACCTGGGGCGAGGTGAAGGCGGGCTGGCCGCGCATCGAGGCCTACGCGCTTGCCCACCTGTCGATCGACGGATGCGCGCTCGCCCCGATCGGGCGCGGGCTGGAGCGGCGCAACGATGGCGCCTACGCGGTGCTCCGGCTGGCGTCGAGTTGCACGCTGGTGGCCCAGCCGGCGATCGCCTACACGCTGTTCGCCGAGGTCGATCCGACCCATCGCGGCATCGCCAAGGTGCAGCGACCGGGGCAGCCGATCGCCCTGTCGGTCCTCGACCCGGCGCGACCCGGTGCGGCCAGCGCGCCGGCGGCCAGGTCGGGGGCGAGCGGCGTCGCGAGCGCTGCGGCTGCCGGCGACGCCAGCGCGCCGACGCGCTGGCAGTTCCTGACCGAGGGGATCCGCCACATCCTCGGCGGCTACGACCACGTGCTGTTCCTGCTCTGCCTGCTGCTGCCCGCCGTGATGCGGCGCCGGGCCGACGGCTGGCGGCCGGTCGACCGGCTCCGCCACGCCATCCTGCCGGTGGTCGGCATCGTCACCGCCTTCACCGTGGCGCATTCGATCACGCTTGCGCTCGCCGCCCTGAAGCTGGTATCGCTGCCATCCACCTTCATCGAGCCGGCGATCGCGGTGACGATCGTGCTCGCCGCGCTCGACAACGTCTGGCCGGTCTTTCCGGTGCGCCGGGTCGTGGTGACCTTCTTCTTCGGCCTGATCCACGGCTTCGGCTTCGCCAGCGTGCTCGCCGAGCTGAACCTGCCGAGCGCCGATTTCGCCTGGGCGCTGCTTCAGTTCAACCTCGGCCTCGAAGCCGGGCAACTGATGATCGTCGTGGTCGCGACCGCGGTGCTGTTCGGCCTGCGCCACTGGAAGCGCTATCGGGCGGTCGTGATCCGCGGCGGTTCGTTCGTCGCGATGGCGATCGCCGGGCTCTGGTTCGCCGAGCGCGTCGCGGACTTCAAGGTGCTCCCGTTCTAGGTGTCTGCGCCTTGCCTACGGCCCGGACCGGGGGCAGCGAAAGTACAGATCTGGGTGGCGCAGACCACTGGGTCCCTGACTTACAATCGATCGATGGATCACTTCAAGAGCGAGAAAGGCATGTCGGTTGTGACACCGCGAACTACGCCGGCCCTCCGCAGGGTGTAGGCCGCCGCGCGTCCCGACATCGCATTCGCTCTTTCTCTCGTCCATTACAGCGCGGCCTCGGCCGCGCTTTTTGTTTTCCGGAGTCTTCGATGGTTTCGATTCAGCTTCCCGACGGATCGCGTCGCGAATATCCCGGCCCGGTGACGGTGGCCGAGGTGGCCGCCTCGATTGGTCCCGGCCTGGCCAAGGCCGCGCTCGGCGGCCGCATCGGCAGCGGCGCGAGCGGCCGGCTGGTCGACACGAGTTTCGTCGTCGACCATGACGAGCGGCTGGCGATCGTCACCGACAAGGACACCGACGGCCTCGACCTGATCCGCCACTCGACGGCGCACCTGCTGGCCTACGCCGTCAAGGAGCTGTTCCCCGATGCGCAGGTGACGATCGGCCCGGTGATCGAGAACGGCTTTTTCTACGACTTCTCGTACAAGCGGCCGTTCACGCCCGAAGACCTGGCCGCGATCGAGGCCAAGATGACCGAGCTGGCGAAAAGGGACGAGCCGGTCACGCGCCGTGTCCTGCCGCGCGACGAGGCGGTGGCGCACTTCAACGCGATGGGCGAGGCCTACAAGGCCGAGATCATCGGCGCCATCCCGGCTGGCGAGGACGTCTCGCTCTACCGTGAAGGGAAGTTCGAGGACCTGTGCCGCGGCCCGCATGTGCCGAGCACCGGCAAGCTCCGCCACTTCAAGCTGATGAAGGTCGCAGGCGCCTACTGGCGCGGCGACCATCGCAACGAGATGCTGCAACGCATCTACGGCACCGCCTGGGCGACCAAGGACGAGCTGCAGCAGCATCTGACGCGCCTGGAGGAAGCCGAGAAGCGCGACCACCGCAAGCTCGGCCGCGAGCTCGACCTGTTCCACATCGACGAGGTCGCGCCCGGCGTGGTGTTCTGGCACCCCAGGGGCTGGGCGGTCTGGCAGGTGATCGAGCAGTACATGCGCGGCGTCTACCGCGAGACCGGTTACCAGGAGGTCAAGGGCCCGCAGCTGCTCGACAAGAGTCTGTGGGAGAAGACCGGTCACTGGCAGAACTACCGCGAGAACATGTTCACGACCGAGTCGGAGAAGCACGAGTACGCGCTCAAGCCGATGAACTGCCCGGGCCACGTGCTGATCTTCAAGTCGCAGCTGCGCAGCTACCGCGAGCTGCCGATCCGCTACGGCGAGTTCGGCCAGTGCCACCGCAACGAGCCGAGCGGCTCGATGCACGGGATCATGCGGGTGCGCGGCTTCACCCAGGACGACGGTCACGTCTTCTGCACCGAGAACCAGATCCTCGACGAGTGCGTCGCCTACACCGAGCAGCTGAAAGCGGTCTACCGCGACTTCGGCTTCACCGACATCATCTACAAGGTTGCGACGCGGCCGGAGAGCCGGGTCGGCAGCGACGACTTCTGGGACAAGGCCGAGTACGCGCTGATGGAAGCGCTCCGCCGCTCCGGCTGCGAGTTCGTGGTGTCGCCCGGCGACGGCGCCTTCTACGGGCCGAAGATCGAGTACACGCTGAAAGACGCGATCGGCCGCCAGTGGCAGCTCGGCACGATGCAGGTCGACTACAACACCGCCGAACGGCTGGGCGGCGACTACGTCACCGAAACGAGCGGCCGCGCCTTCCCGGTGATGCTGCACCGGGCGATCGTCGGCAGCTTCGAACGCTTCATCGGCATCTTGCTAGAGCATCACGCCGGCGCGCTGCCGGCCTGGCTGGCGCCGGTCCAGGCGAGCGTGCTCAATATCTCCGAGGGCCAAGCCGACTACGCCCGGGAGGTCGTCAAATCGTTGCAAAAACAAGGACTTAGAGTCGAGTCGGATTTGCGGAACGAGAAAATCACCTATAAAATACGAGAGCATTCGTTGCAAAAGGTCCCGTACATCCTCGTCGTGGGCGACAAGGAAAAGGCAAACGGGACTGTTGCCGTGCGCGCCCGGGGCAACCACGACCTCGGTGCGATGTCCATGGCCGACTTCACCAGGAAGCTCGGCGCCGACGTCGCCCAGAAACTGTGAGGGCCTGGCCGGAAGACCCTTCCGGCCGAGCGGCGCGCTTTTATCGTGTGAGCCTCGGCTGCCTTGAGGTTCGTTGAAAGGCTTTTGACATCGCTACTTTTCTCGACCGACGCACCCCCAACGCCGAGCGCAAGCATCGGCTCAACCGGGAAATCATGGCTCCCGAGGTCCGCCTGAACGGGCCCGAGAACGAACCGCTGGGAATCGTCCCCATCGCCGAGGCCTTGCGGCTGGCCGGCGAGCAGGACGTCGATCTCGTCGAGATCGTCGCCCAGGCCGATCCGCCGGTCTGCCGGCTGATGGACTACGGCAAGTTCAAGTACCAGGAGCAGAAGCGCGCGGCCGAGGCGAAGGCGAAGCAGAAGGTCATCGAAGTCAAGGAAGTGAAGTTCCGCCCCGGCACCGACGAGGGCGATTACCTGATCAAGATGAGGAACCTGCGCCGCTTCATCGAGGAAGACGGCGACAAGGGGAAGGTCACGCTTCGCTACCGGGGTCGCGAGATCACCCACCAGGACATCGGCATGCGGCTGCTGGAGCGGATCCGCGACGAGCTGGCCGATGTCTCGGTGGTCGAGCACATGCCCAAGCTCGAGGGCCGACAGATGATCATGGTGCTGGCACCGAAGCGGAAGTAGTCGGACAGACAAGCGAGCAATTCGGCCGGGCCTCGACGCCCGGTCGCACAGAAGCGACTGCAGGCTTGCAAGACGACGGGACCTCCCGGCGGCGCCTGCAGGAGCACACGAAGAAGGAAGAGAAGTCATGCCCAAGATGAAGACGAAGAAGAGCGCTGCGAAGCGGTTCCGGGTTCGCCCGGGCGGCACCGTCAAGCGCGGCCAGGCGTTCAAGCGCCACATCCTGACGAAGAAGTCGACCAAGACCAAGCGCCACCTGCGCGGCACCGTGACGGTCGACAAGACCAACATGGGCCACATGGCGCAGATGCTGCCGTTCGCCGGTCTCTGACCGGTCGTCGATCTCGTAATTTCCGAAGGAGTTCCACATGCCTCGCGTCAAACGCGGCGTCACCGCGCGTGCCCGCCACAAGAAAGTTCTCGCCCTCGCCAAGGGCTTCCGCGGCCGCCGCAAGAACGTCTTTCGCATCGCCAAGGAAGCGGTCATGCGCGCCGGGCAATACGCCTACCGCGACCGCCGCACCAAGAAGCGCGTGTTCCGTCAGCTCTGGATCGCCCGCATCAACGCCGCCACCCGCGGCCTCGGCGTGACCTACAGCAAGTTCATGGCCGGACTGAAGAAGGCCGGGGTCGGCATCGATCGCAAGGTGCTTGCCGACATGGCCGTCAACGATCCGGCCGCATTCGGCAGCATCGTCGAGAAGGTCAGGCCGCACCTGTCGTGAATCCAGCCCGGGCCGGCGGCATCGTGCCGCTGGGTTCCGGGTTTCGCGTCGCTCTGCGGCACGGGCGCGAGCCCTCCGGTAGCGTCATCAGGCCCTAGCTCGTTGCAGAGAACGATGAACGATCTCGCTGCGGTGGTTGAAAGCGCAAGGGCCGATTTCGCTCGGGCCTCGGCGAGCGCCGAGCTCGAGGACGCCAAGGCGCGCTACCTCGGCAAGGCCGGCCGCGTCACCGAGCGGCTGAAGGCGCTCGCCGCCTTGCCGGCCGACGAGAAGAAGGCGCGGGGCGCCGAGATCAACGCCGCCAAGCAGGCGATCGAGGCGGCGCTCGCCGAGCGCCGAGCCGAGCTCGCCAACCGTCAGCTCGAGGCCCAGCTTGCCGCCCAGTCGCTCGACGTCACGCTGCCGGGGCGCGGCCGCGGCGTCGGCGGCGTCCACCCGATCAGCCAGGCGCTCGAGCGGATCGAGGCGATCTTCGCGTCGCTCGGGTTCGAGGTCGCCGACGGTCCGGAGATCGAGACCGACTGGTACAGCTTCACGGCCCTGAACAATCCGGAGAACCACCCGGCGCGTTCGATGCAGGACACCTTCTACGTCGACCTGAAAGACGGCGATGGCCACTGGCTCAACCTGCGCCCGCACACCTCGCCGATGCAGATCCGCCATGCCCAGGCGCACGCGCGACGCCATGCCGGCGCCGCGGTGATGCCCGACGTGCGCGTGATCGCGCCCGGCCGCACCTACCGCGTCGACAGCGACGCGACCCATTCGCCGATGTTCCACCAGGTCGAGGGCCTCTGGCTCGGCGAGAACGTCAGCTTTCGCGACCTGAAGGCGGTCTACCTCG
>JBDTUG010000174.1:0-7669 GCA_040007855.1 Caldimonas sp. | reverse complement strand
CGACCTGCAGCAAGGCACCTCGTCCTCGATCATGTCGCTCGGCAAGCTGGCGATGTCGCGCATCCTGCATGAGGAGGCGCGACTGCGGACGGTGTTGCTCGGCGCCAGCTCGCTGTTCGAAGGCGAGGCCCATCCCCGCGCCGACGACGCGAATTTCCTCACGCTCAACGCCTATTTTACGTCGATCGGCGGCGGCACCGACCAGATCCAGCGCAACATCATCGGTGAACGCGTGCTCGGCCTCCCCAAGGAGCCCGAAATCGATCGGACTATCCCCTTCCGCGAGGTGCGGGCGGGGTGACGGGCGATCAAAATGTCACGAGGCCGGCTAACCGGACGCGCTTTGGCTTTCAAAAGACCCTGATGGGGATTACATTTGCACTGCTCGGCGAGCAGCTCGGCAAGGCGCTGCCGAGCGGCGCCGCGCCCGAGCCCGCGACCGAAGCCCGCTCCTCGGCCGAGCTGCAGATCGAGGTGCGCCGCATCCTGGCCGTCGCCGCGCCCGGCGCGGCCGCGGTGCAGCGCTTCCACCACCGGATCGACGGCGTCGTCATGCATCCGGTCTGGGGCCTGGCGCTGCTCGCGGTCGTGCTGTTCCTGATGTTCCAGGCGGTGTTCTCCTGGGCCAACGTGCCGATGGACGCGATCAGGGCGGCGATGGCCGCGGCCGGCGCCTGGACCACCGCGCACATGGCCGACGGGCCGCTGCGCAGCCTGCTGGTCGACGGCGTGATCGCCGGCGCCGGCAGCGTGCTGGTGTTCCTGCCGCAGATCCTGATCCTGTTCCTGTTCATCCTCGTGCTCGAGGACTCGGGCTACCTGCCGCGGGCCGCCTTCCTGCTCGACAACCTGATGGGCAAGGTGGGCCTCTCGGGCCGCGCCTTCATCCCGCTCCTCTCCAGCTTCGCCTGCGCCGTCCCCGGGATCATGGCGACGCGCACGATCGCCCACTGGAAAGACCGGCTGGCGACCATCATGGTCGCGCCGCTCATGACCTGCTCGGCGCGCCTGCCGGTGTACGCCCTGCTGATCGGCGCCTTCGTCCCGGAGCGCAGCGTCGGCGCGTTCAACCTGCGCGGCCTGACCCTGTTCGTCCTCTACGTCGCCGGGGTCGTCTCGGCGATGGGCGTGGCCTGGGTGCTCAAGCGGGTCTGGATCAAGAGCCGCTACCAGCCGCTGATGCTCGAGCTGCCGCCCTACCGCATGCCCAGCCTGCGCAACCTGACGCTCGGCCTGTGGGAGCGGTCGACGATCTTCCTCAAGCGGGTGGGCGGCATCATCTTCACGCTGATGGTCGTGCTGTGGTTCCTGTCGAGCTTTCCGGCGCCGCCGGCGGGCGTTGACTTGGCAACCCAGGGCCCGGCGATCAAGTACAGCCTGGCCGGCATGCTCGGCCAGGGCCTTCAGCACATCTTCGCGCCGATCGGCTTCAACTGGCAGATCTCGATCGCCCTGGTGCCCGGACTGGCCGCGCGCGAGGTCGCGGTCGGCGCGCTCGGCACCGTGTACTCGATGTCGGCGGCCGGCGATTCGGTCGCCGACGCCCTTTCCCCGGTGATCGCCCAGGGCTGGTCGCTCGCCACCGCGTTCTCGCTGCTTGCCTGGTACGTGTTCGCGCCGCAGTGCCTGTCGACGCTGGCGGTGGTCAAGCGCGAGACCAACTCCTGGCGCTATCCGATCCTGATGGCCGCCTACCTGTTCGCGCTCGCCTACGCCGCCTCTTTCATCACCTATCGCCTCACGCTCTGGCTCGGGGGCGGGTCATGATGCTGCAATCGCTCGCCGCCGCCCTGATCGTCGCCGCCTGCGCCGCCTACGCGGTCTGGACGCTGATGCCCGCCGGAGCGCGCCGCGGCATCGCCCTGGCCGTACTGAAGCTGCCGCTGCCGGCGGCGCTGGCCGGCTTCATGCGGCGCCATGCGGTGCCGGCGAGCGGGTGCGGCTGCGACGGCTGCGATCAGTCGGCGCTCAAGGCGCCCCGGCCCGGCGCACAGACGATCCGCATTCACCGGCGGCTGCCGAAGGCCTAACTAACTAACGCGACTCGAATCCCATCGACTTGTCGCCCAGGCCCTTGGGCAGCGGGAAGTGGACCGTCTCGACCGCGCCCGGCAGGCTGCGCACCGACAGGGCGCCGAGCGCGCGCAGCCGCTCGATCACCTGCTGGACCAGCACTTCCGGCGCCGAGGCGCCGGCGGTAACGCCGACCCGGCGCTTGCGCTCGAACCACTCGGCCTTCAGGTCGTCGGCTGCGTCGACCATGTAGGCGTCGGCGCCGAGCCGCTCGGCGAGCTCGCGCAGGCGGTTGCTGTTCGAGCTGCTCGGGCTGCCGACGACGATCACCACGTCGACGCCGGGCGCGAGCAGCTTGACCGCGTCCTGCCGGTTCTGCGTCGCGTAGCAGATGTCCTGCTGCTTGGGCTGGCGCACCTCCGGGAAGCGGCGCTTGACGGCGGCCAGGATCTCGGCGGCGTCGTCGACCGAGAGCGTCGTCTGGGTCACCACGGCGAGCTTCTGGCCGGGCGCGATGTCGACCGCGGCGACGTCCTCGACATCCTCGACGAGGTGGATGCCGGACTCGAGCTGCCCCATCGTGCCCTCGACCTCGGGGTGGCCCTTGTGGCCGATCATGATGAACCGGTAGCCCTCGCGGGCCAGCTTGGCGACCTCGATGTGCACCTTGGTGACGAGCGGACAGGTCGCGTCGAACACCGAGAAGCCGCGCTCGGCCGCCTCCTGTCGGACCGCCTGCGAGACGCCGTGGGCGCTGAACACCAGGGTGGCGCCCGGCGGCACGTCGGCGAGCTCCTCGATGAAGATCGCTCCCTTGCGCTTCAGGTCGTCGACGACGTAGGTGTTGTGGACGATCTCGTGGCGGACGTAGATCGGCGCGCCGAAGCGGATCAGCGCCCGCTCGACGATCTCGATCGCGCGGTCGACGCCGGCGCAGAAGCCGCGCGGCTCGGCGAGGACGACTTCTTCGACGCTCATCGGCGAGTCCCCTCGGTGGGCAGCGAACGAAGCGGGCAGGGGGACGTCACAGGATGCCGATCAGGTGGACGTCGAAGGTCACGGGGCGACCGGCCAGCGGATGGTTGAAGTCGAACAGCAGGGCGTCGCGGTCGACCTCGCGCACGACGCCGGCGAAGCTCGCGCCGCCGTCGGGCGTCGGGAAGCGGACCACGTCGCCGACCCGGTAGTCGGCGTCGCCGTCACCCTGCGCGAGGAGCAGCGAGCGCTTGACGCGCTGAAGCAGCTCCGGGTTGCGCGCGCCGAACGCCTCGCCCGGCTCGAGCGCGAACGAGGCGCGACTGCCTTCCTCGAGGCCGATCAGGCGGGTTTCCATCGCCGGCGCCAGCTCGCCGGTGCCGAGCGAGAGCGTCGCCGGCTGGACGCCGAAGGTGTCGACGAAGGCGGCGCCGTCGGGCCCGCTCAATCGGTAGTGGAGGGTCAGGAAGGACCCGGGCTCAACGCGGTTCAAGCACTCGGCTCCCAAGGGACTAGACTGGCCGCGATTTTACGAGCCGGCGCATTGCCCTCATGCTCAAGGACATCCCCGCCCCGGCGCGACCGCGCGAGAAGCTGCTTGCGCGAGGCCCCGGCGCCCTCGCCGACGCCGAGCTGATCGCCCTGCTGCTGCGCACCGGCCTGCCCGGCACCAGCGTTCTGCAGCTCGCCCAGAACCTGCTCGATGCGTTCGGCGGCCTGACCGGGCTGTTGCGCGCCGGGCCCGACGAGCTGAAGCGCGTCAAGGGCATCGGCCCCGCCAAGCGCGCCGAGCTCGCGGCGGTGATCGAGCTGGCGCGCCGCTCGGTGGCCGGCGAGCTTGCCGTGCGGCCGGTGTTCGATTCACCGGGCAAGGTGAAGGAATACCTCTCCCTGCAGCTCGGGGCGCGCGAGCACGAGGTGTTCGCCGTGCTGTTCCTCGATGCGCAGAGCCGCCTCGTCAGGCTCGAGGAGTTGTTTCGCGGCACCCTCACGCAGACCTCGGTCTACCCGCGCGAGATCGTCAAGCGGGCGCTCGAGCTGGGCGCCGCGGCGGTGATCCTGGCTCACAACCATCCGTCCGGCGCGGCCGAGCCGTCGCGCGCCGACGAATTCCTGACCCAGACGCTGAAGAGCGCGCTGGCGCTGGTCGACGTCCGCGTCCTCGACCATCTGGTGGTCGGCAACGGCGTCGTCGTCTCGTTCGCCGAGCGAGGGCTGCTGTGAGGCCGGCGACATGAAGGCGGGCTCGCTGGGTGAGCTGGCGGCCTTGCGCGCCGTCCTGGCCGAGCGGCGCCGCGCCGTCGAGGAGCAACTCGCCGCCGAGCGCGAGCAGGCGGCGCGCGAGCGGCGGGAGCGTTCCCTGTTCGCAGCCACGGTCGGCGCCGTCGTGCCGCTACGCAGGCCCGCTGCCGCCGTGCCGCCCCGGCCGCGGCCGGCGCCCCGGGCCCGCCAGCGCGAGCGCGACGATGCCGCGGTGCTGGTCGAGGCGCTGTCCGACGGCTTCGACGTCGAGTCGCTGCTCGAGACCGACGACTCGCTCTCGTTTCGCCGCCGTGGCGTCGCGCTCGACGTCGTGCGCAAGCTCCGCCGCGGCGTCTGGGTGCTGCAGGGCGAGCTCGACCTGCACGGCCTGCGCCGCGACGAGGCGCGCGAGCGGCTGGCCGAGTTCCTGCGCCAGTCGACGCGCAGCGGCGCGCGCTGCGTGCGCATCGTTCACGGCAAGGGCCACGGCTCGCCGGGCCGGGAGCCGGTGCTCAAGGACAAGGTGAAGTCGTGGCTGGTGCAGAGGAGCGAAGTGCTCGCCTTCGCCCACGCGCGCGCCGCCGACGGCGGCAACGGGGCTCTGATCGTGCTGCTGGAGCCGGGCGCCGAGCGCCGGCTCAGCCCGCCAGACGCGTTGCCGCGGCGCTGACCGCGAGCGCCGCCGGCGTCCCCGGCATGCTCGTCAGGAGCAGGCTGCGCCGATGCACCGCCTCGCGCACCATCGGGTCGCTCGGGATCTCGCCCAGCAGCTCGAGCACGAGGGGCTCGGCATCGCCTTCGGCCTTGAGCTGCGGCGCGACGAAGCGATCGACGACGAGCTGGAGCTGGTTGCGGATGGTCCGCCCTTCGCCCGCGGCGCTCACCTGGTTGACGATGAGTCGGATGTGGCGGCGCTTCTGCAGCATCGCCAGCACCTTGATCGTCGCGTAGGCGTCGGTCATCGAGGTCGGTTCGGGGGTGACGACGACGAGCACGTCGTCGGCCAGCGAGATCGCGTGCAGGACGACGTCGGAGATGCCGGCGCCGGTGTCGAGCAGGATCCGGTCGAAGCGCGGCCTTACCTGGACGATGATGTCGGCAAGCTGCTCGCGCACCTGGGGCGTGAGGCGCGAGTACTCGACCAGGCCGGAGCCGGCGAGCAGCACCGAGAAGCCGCCCGGCGCGGCGAGGATCGCCTGGTCGAGCGTCGCCTTGCCGGTGAAGACCTCGTGCAATGTGATCTTCGGATGCAGGTTGAGGACGACGTCGAGGTTGGCGAGGCCGAGGTCGGCATCGAGCACGAGCACCCGCTCGCCGCGCTCGGCGAGCGCCGCCGCGACGTTGGCGGCGACGAAGGTCTTGCCGACCCCGCCCTTGCCGCTGGTGACCGCGAGAATCTTGCCGCTCATGGTGCCCCCGCGCTTGCGGCTCTCGCCGCGGCGCTGCCCCCCGGGGGAGCGGAGCACGGCTTGGGGCGACCCGGCGCCGTGCTCATGCCAGGTCAGCGAACTGCGAGGTGCCGAACAGCAGGCCCTTTTCCTCGGCCGACACCAGCGAGACCGCCGGCTGCTCGAGACAGGCGCGGTTGCGGCCCTGGGACTTGGCACGATAGAGCTGTTGGTCGGCACGCTCGACCCAGAGCAGCGGCGACGAGCGCACCCACTGCGGGGCGAACGCGCCGCCGATCGAGACCGTTACCCGGACGTCGACGCCGGGGGCGACGGGGATCGTCATTGCCTGCACGCACAGCCGGATCCGCTCGGCCACGGCCTGCGCGAACGAGGGCGCGCAATTGGGCAGGATCATCGCGAACTCCTCGCCACCGAAGCGCGCCACCGTGTCCATCGGCCGGATGCATTCGTGCAGCGCGTGGGCGATCGCCCGCAGCACGCCGTCGCCGGCCGGGTGGCCATGGGCGTCGTTGACCTTCTTGAAGTGGTCGACATCGATCATCAGCACCAACGCCGGCTCGCCGGCCCG
This sequence comes from Caldimonas sp., assembly GCA_040007855.1. GTDB lineage: Bacteria > Pseudomonadota > Gammaproteobacteria > Burkholderiales > Burkholderiaceae_C > Schlegelella_A. Next base: position 1,459 of record JBDTUG010000174.1, on the reverse strand, counting down.
GGCGACCCGGTCGACCTCGCTCGCGAGGGTGAGCTCGAAGTGGCGTCGGTTGGCCAGGCCGGTGAGCGGGTCGCGGCTGGAGAGCTCGCACAGGCCGTCGATCACCGCCTGCAGCCAGGCCGTCTTGCCGGCTTGCGCAAGATCGGGAAGCGAGTGCCCCGACTGCGCAAGCAGCTGCAGCGCCCCATCGAGGCTGAGCAGGTTCGAGTCGGTGGACAAAGGGGCGTTCGCGGGAGGCACGCAGGGGGCGGAGTTCGGGCCAGTCTAGCAGTGCGCCCCTGAGCCGGACGCGGGAAGAAGGCGCATTCGATCGCTCTTCTTCACCGCCCCGCGGGCAGGAACAGCTCGAGCAGGTCGTTGAGGAAGTCGAAGCCTCGCTCGGTCGGCCGAGTCCATTGCAGATCGCGCTCGACGAGGCCGCGTCGCTCGGCCTCGGCGAGCCCGGCCTCGATTGCCGACAGCGGCAGGCCGGTGCGCTCGGCGAAGCGTGCGGTCTCGAATCCTTCGCGCAGGCGCAGCGCGTTGAGCATGAACTCGAACGGCAGATCGGCGCGCGTCACCTCGGTCTCCGAGGCGAGCGCCGCCCCCGCCTCGGCGCCCGCCAGGTAGGCGGCCGGATCGCGCAGGCGCACCTGGCGCACGATGCGGTGCGCGAAGCTGAGCTTGCCGTGCGCCCCGGCGCCGATGCCGAGGTAGTCGCCGAAGGCCCAGTAGTTGAGGTTGTGGCGCGCGCGATGACCGGGCTGCGCGTAGGCCGAGACCTCGTAGCGGTCGAGGCCCGCCGCCCCGGTCATGAGGGCAATGCGATCGAGCATCGCGAAGGCGAGGTCGTCGTCGGGCAGGCGCTCCGGCGGATGGCTGGCGAAGAAGGTGTTGGGCTCGATCGTCAGCTGGTAGACCGAGAGATGCGGCGGGCCGAAGGCGAGCGCGGCGGCGAGGTCGGCCTCGCAGTCGGCCAGGGTCTGCCCCGGCAAGGCATACATCAGGTCGATGTTGAAGGTGTCGAAGGCGCTCCTTGCCTCGTCGATCGCGGCGCGCGCCTGCGCCGCGTCGTGGACCCGGCCGAGGGCGGCGAGGCGGGCGTCGTCGAAGCTCTGCACGCCGATCGACAGACGCGTCACGCCGGCGCCACGGAAGGCGCGGAAGCGCTCGCGCTCGAAGCTGCCCGGGTTGGCCTCGAGCGTGATCTCGCAGCCGGGCTCGAGCGGCAGCCGGGCGCGGATCGCGGCGAGCAGCCGCTCGATCTCGGCCGGCTCGAACAGGCTGGGCGTTCCGCCGCCGATGAAGATCGTCTGGATGCGCCGGCCCCAGATGAATGGCAGTGCCGCTTCCAGGTCGGCCACCAGCGCATCGACGTAGCGGCGCTGCGGCAGCTCGCCCGGTGCGCCGCGCACGGCGTGCGAGTTGAAGTCGCAGTACGGGCACTTCTTCAGGCACCAGGGCACGTGCACGTAGAGCG
>JBDTUG010000173.1:0-7679 GCA_040007855.1 Caldimonas sp. | reverse complement strand
CGCCGCCGCCCTTGATCATGCAGCCGGCGTGGTCGATCTCGTCGGCGCCGTCGATGTAGACCGGCAGCGACTCGACCTCGCCGGCCGCCAGCACGCGGATGCCCAGCGCGCGCAGGCGGGCGCTGCTCTCCTCGCTGCTCGACACCGCGCCGGCGACGCCGCCGGGCATCCGGCCGAGTGCGTCGATGAAGCAGTTGACGGTCGAGCCGGTGCCGACGCCGACGATGCTGCCGACGCTCACGTAGCCGACTGCCGCCTCGCCGACCAGGCGCTTCAGCTCGGCCTGGTAGGGGCCCGACGCGGGCCCACCGCTCATCGCGGCCCGATCATCAGCTCCGGCACGACCCAGGCGTCGAACTGTTCCGCAGTGACCCAGCCCGACCCGGTCGCCGCCTCGCGCAAGGTCGTGCCGCTGCGGTGCGCCTGCTTGGCGATCCTGGCCGCCTTGTCGTAGCCGATGTGCGGATTGAGCGCGGTCACCAGCATCAGCGAGCGCTGCACCAGCTCTCGGATGCGCTCGCGCTCCGGCTCGATGCCGCGCGCGCAGTGCATCTCGAAGCTGCGCGCGCCGTCGGCGAGCAGCCGCGCGCTCTGCAGGAAGTTGTGGATCAGCACCGGCTTGAACACGTTCAGCTCGAAGTTGCCCGAGGCACCGGCGATGTTGATCGCGACGTCGTTGCCGAACACCTGCGCGCACAGCATGGTGAGCGCTTCGCACTGGGTCGGATTGACCTTGCCCGGCATGATCGAGCTGCCCGGCTCGTTCTCCGGGATGCGGATCTCGCCCAGCCCGGAGCGCGGGCCCGAGGCGAGCCAGCGCACGTCGTTGGCGATCTTGGTCAGCGAGGCGGCCAAGGACTTCAGCGCGCCGTGCGCGAAGACGATCGCGTCGTGAGCAGCCAGCGCCTCGAACTTGTTCGGCGCCGAAACGAAAGGCAGGCCGGTACGGACCGCCAGCTCGGCCGCGACCTGGGCGCCGAACGCCGGCGGCGCGTTCAGGCCCGTGCCGACCGCGGTGCCGCCCAGGGCCAGCTCGCACAGGTGCGGCAAGGCCGCCTGGACGTGCCCGAGGCCGTGATCGAGCTGTGCGACCCAGCCGGAGATCTCCTGGCCGAGCGTCAGCGGCGTAGCGTCCTGGAGGTGGGTGCGGCCGATCTTGACGATGTCGGCGAACGCCGCCGCCTTGCCCGCCAGGGTCGCGCGCAGGGCCTCGATCGCCGGAATCAGGCGCTTCGCCAGCGCCTCGACGGCGGCGACGCTCATCGCGGTCGGGAACACGTCGTTCGACGACTGGCTGCGATTGACCTCGTCGTTCGGGTGCACGAGGCGGGCTTCACCGACCGGCCCGCCGAGCAGCTGGGAGGCGCGGTTGGCCAGCACCTCGTTCATGTTCATGTTGGTCTGCGTGCCCGAGCCTGTCTGCCAGACCGCCAGCGGGAACTCGCCGTCGTGCCGGCCGGCCAGCACCTCGTCGGCGGCCGTGGCGATCGCCTCGGCCTTGGCCGCCGCGAGCGTGCCGAGCCCGCGGTTGACGATCGCCGCGCTGCGCTTGACCAGCGCCAGGGCGCGGATCAGCTCGGGCGGCATCTTCTCGGTCGAGATGTCGAAGTGATGCAGCGAGCGCTCGGTCTGCGCGCCCCAGAGGCGGTCGCCCGGCACGGCGATCTCGCCAAAGGTGTCTTTCTCGATCCGTGGCTCGCTCATGGCTCTTCCCCGTTCGGTCCGGCATTGCGTAAGGCCGGGATGACGGTCGGATATCAACCGCGGCGCGCCCAGTATGCAACGGGCAATGCCAGAATCGCCAGGCCGACATGTCCCTCGTTCCCTATCCGCTCGCCCGCCCGTTCCTGTTCGGCCTCGACCCTGAAGGCGCGCACGACCTGACCCTCCGTGCCATGGCCGCGATCCAGCGCACGCCGCTGGTCTGCACGATCGCGCAGCGGCGGGTCGCCGATCCGGTGACAGTGGCCGGACTGCGCTTCCCTAACCGGATCGGTCTGGCCGCCGGCCTCGACAAGAACGGTCGTTGCATCGACGCGTTCGGGGCGCTCGGCTTCGGCAGCGTCGAGGTCGGTACCGTGACGCCGCTGCCGCAACCGGGCAATCCCAAGCCGCGCATGTTCCGTCTGCCGGACGCCACTGCCCTCATCAATCGCCTCGGCTTCAACAACGAAGGGCTCGCCGCGTTCGTGGCGAACGTGCGGCGGGCCCGGTTTCGCCAGGGCGGCGGCATCCTGGGCTTGAACATCGGCAAGAACTCGGCGACGCCGATCGCCCGCGCCGCCGACGACTACCTCGCCGGCCTGGCCGGCGTCTACCCGCATGCCGACTACGTAGCCGTCAACATCTCGAGCCCGAACACGAAGAACCTGCGCGACCTGCAGGGCGACGCCGCCCTCGACGCCTTGCTTGGCGCGATCCGGTCCCGCCAGGACGAGCTGGCCGACGAGCATCGGCGCAAGGTGCCGATCTTCCTGAAGATCGCTCCGGACCTCGACGCCGGGCAGGTCGAGAGGATCGCCGCGACTCTGCGCAGGCACGCCATCGACGGCGTGATCGCGACCAACACGACGCTGGCCCGCGCTGCCGTGGCCCACCTGAGGCACGGCGCCGAGGCGGGCGGCCTCTCGGGCGCGCCGCTGCTGGCGGCGTCGAATCGCATCGTCGCGCAACTTCGCGCCGCCCTCGGGCCGGCCTATCCGATCATCGGCGTCGGCGGGGTCACCAGCGCCGCGGACGCACGTTCCAAGCAGGAAGCAGGAGCTGACATCGTGCAGATCTACACCGGATTCATCTACCGGGGCCCCGAGCTCGTGACGCAGGCCGCCCGAGCGCTGGCAGGCCGGGCCGCGAGGGTCGCGCCGTGAGCAGCCTCGCTTCGCGCCGGCTGCGACAGGCTCTAGCGGCGCTCGCCTTCGGGGGCCTCGCCGGCTGCAGCTCGCTGCCGGTGATCACGCCCGACATGGGACGGGTCGACCCGGGAAGCGTGCAGTTCAAGACCGCCAGCGGACGGATCCTCTCGCCGGAGCGCAGCCGCGAGATCCTGGCCAGGCTGTCGGCGGGCGACCAGAACCGTGATTCGCTGGCACGCCACCTGGCGCTCGAGCAGGAGGTGTCGGGCAGCCCGCTCAGCCTGGGCAACCGCGTCGTGCTGCTGGAAAACGGCCCGAATACCTACGCAGCGATGCTCTCGGCGATCGCCGGCGCGCGCGATCACATCAACATGGAGACCTACATCCTCGAGGACGACGAGGCCGGCCGGCAGTTCGCCGACGCCCTGATCGAAAAGCAGCGCCAGGGCGTGCAGGTCAACCTGATCCACGACAGCGTCGGCACCCTGGGCACGCCGAAGCCGTTCTTCCAGCGCCTCCGGAACGCCGGGGTCCAGGTGCTCGAGTTCAACCCGGTCAACCCGCTCGCCGCCAAGGCCGGGTGGGACGTCAATCAACGCGACCACCGCAAGCTGCTCGTCATCGACGGGCGGATCGCAGTGCTCGGCGGCATCAACATCAGCGGCGTGTATTCGGGCGGCTCGGGGAGCGTCGGCGGCAGCTCGGGCGCACGCGGGAACGATCCGAAGCGCCTGCCCTGGCGCGACACCGACCTGCAGATCGAAGGCCCTGTGGTCGGGGCATTCCAGAAGCTGTTCATCGAGACCTGGGAGGGCCAGAAGGGCCCGCCGCTGGCGCAGCGCGATTATTTTCCGCAGCTGTCGCGTCAGGGCGACGAGGTGGTGCGGGCGATCGGCAGCACACCCGAGGAGCCGTTCAGCCAGATCTACGTGACGCTGATCTCGGCGATCAACAGCGCCGACACCGAGATCCTGCTCACCAATGCCTACTTCGTGCCCGACCCGCAGCTCCTGCGGGCGCTGGTGAGCGCCGTGTCCCGAGGGGTCGCGGTCAAGCTGATCGTGCCGAGCGTCAGCGACTCGTCGCTCGTCTTTCACGCCGGACGGTCGCACTACGACGCCCTGCTCGCCGGCGGCGTCAAGCTGTACGAGCGGCGCGAGGCGCTGCTGCACGCCAAGACCGCGGTGATCGACGGCGTGTGGGTGACGGTCGGTTCGACCAATCTGGACTGGCGCAGCTTCCTACACAACCAGGAGTTGACCGCCGTCATACTTGGCGGGCCGTTCGGCGCGAAGATGCGCCAGGCGTTCGAGCGCGACGTCGCAGCCTCCGACGAGATCACGCTCGCTGCCTGGCGCAACCGACCGGCGGGCACGCGCGCCAAGGAATGGTTCGCTCGTCTGTGGGAGTACTGGCTGTGATCCATCGGGTCGGCACCGCAAGAGTCTTCTCGGGCCTGGCCTGGCTGCTTGTCGCCGCCCTGCTGCTCCCGGTCGTCGCGACGGCCCAGGATGCGGGCAGCCTGCGCGGCAAGCATGCCAGCCTGCGCGACAAGTTCGCCACCAACCAATTCGGCCGGCCGCTGGTGATCGAGTCGGTGCAGTCTGCGGGCGACCTGCGCGGCGACGTCTACAGCATCGTCGAGCACCCGTATGCCACCGTGCAGCAGGCCTTGCAGTCGATCGACCACTGGTGCGACATCCTGATCCTGCACCTCAACGTCAAGCGCTGCCGCGCCAACGACGGCAAGAAAATGCTGGCCCTCAACGTGGGCCGCAAGTTCGACCAGCCGATCGAGGATGCCTACGAGCTCGAGTTCGCGTGGAAGCTGGCCGCATCGTCGCCCGACCACCTCATGGTGCAGCTGAGCGCCGATGAAGGCCCGCTGAGCACCCGAAATTACCGCATCCAGGTCGAGGCGATTCCGATCGACGCGAAGAAGAGCGTGATCCACATGTCGTACGCCTACGGCTACGGCTTCGCCGCGAAGATGGCGATGCAGACCTACCTGGCCACCCTCGGGCGCAGCAAGGTCGGCTTCACGATCACCGGTCGCAACGCCGAAGGGCAACCGGTGCATATCGGCGGCGTGCTGGGCCTGCTGGAGCGCAACACGATGCGCTACTACCTGGCCATCGACGCCTACCTGAGCGCCTACAGCCTGCCGCACGGCGAGCAGTTCGAAAAGCGCATCCGCGACTGGTACGCCAGCACCGAGCGCTACGCGGCGCAACTGCACGAGATGGAGCAGGCCGACTACCTGGACATGAAGCGCAAGGAAATGCGCCGCCAGCAGCAGGGCTGACGTCCTACGGGGCCGGTAGCGGCAGGCTCGGGCGCCAGACCCGCACCACCGCCTCGATCGGGATCGGCCGTGGCGGCGAAAGGCGGCCGAAATGCTCGGTGACGTTGCACCGCTCGTCGATGAACGGGCCGACGTTCCATTCGCTGACGAGCACCGTGGCCGCGCTGCCGTCGGCGGTACGGCGCACTTCCTCCACATAGGAAGCGCGCATGCCGCTCGACTTGTGGCGGATCGTGGTGAGCACGACGTCGGCGGGCTGCACGTCCTTCGGCTCGACGTTGCCGCGCCATGTCTCCACCATCCCGCGCTGGCGCCTGCCGACCTTCAGCTTGATGTAGTCGGCGGAATAGCCGTGCTTCTCGACCCACTGCGCGCAGTCGCGCTGGAGGTCGAATTCCTGGGCCCGCGCGTGAACAGGCCAGCCCGCCACGGCGAGCGCCAGCGCGACGAGCGCGCCGCGGCTCACCGCAGCGGCACCCCCGTCTTCGACTGCAGCTCCTCGCGCGAGACGCCGTGGGCGATCGCCACGACCTCCAGGCCGCGCGGCGTCACGTCCATCACCGCAAGGTCGGTGATGATGCGGTTGACGACGCCGACGCCGGTGAGCGGCAAGGTGCAGGCGGGCAGGATCTTGAGGTCGATCGTGCCGTCCTTCTTCTTCGCGACGTGCTCCATCAGCACCAGCACGCGCGCGACGCCGGCGACCAGGTCCATCGCGCCGCCCATGCCCTTGACCATCTTGCCGGGGATCATCCAGTTGGCGAGGTCGCCGCGGGCGCTGACCTGCATGGCACCGAGGATCGACAGGTTGATCTTGCCGCCGCGGATCATCGCGAAAGAGTCGTGCGAACCGAAGATCGACGAGCCCGGGATCGTCGTCACCGTCTGCTTGCCGGCATTGATGAGATCGGCGTCGACCTCGTCCTCGGTCGGGAACGGGCCGATGCCGAGCATGCCGTTCTCGCTTTGCAGCCAGACCTCGATGCCCGGCTTGACGTGGTTGGCCACCAGCGTCGGCAGGCCGATGCCGAGGTTGACGTAGAAGCCGTCCTTGAATTCCTCGGCTGCGCGGGCGGCCATCTGACCGTGTGTCCAGGCCATCTCAGACTCCCGCCTTGTCAGCCGCCTTGGCGATCGCCTCGAGCGCTTCCTTGGCCGCGTCGGCGACCGGCAAGGCGGCTCTGACGGTGCGCTTCTCGATCCGTTTTTCCGGGTGCGGGTTGAGGACGATGCGGTGCACGTAGATCCCGGGCAGGTGAATCGCGTCGGGATCGATGGCACCTGTCTCGACGATCTCTTCCACCTCGACGATCGTGATCTTGCCTGCCATGGCGACGGCCGGATTGAAGTTGCGTGCGGTTCGCCGGAAGACCAGGTTGCCGCTCTTGTCGGCCCGCTGCGCCTTGACCAGCGACACCTCGGGCACCAGGGCGCGCTCCATCACGTAGACGTGGCCGTCGAACTCGCGCGTTTCCTTGCCCTCGGCCACCAGCGTGCCGACGCCGGTGCGCGTGAAGAAGGCCGGGATGCCCGCACCGCCGGCACGGAGCTTTTCGGCCAGGGTGCCCTGCGGCGTGAACTCCAGCTCGAGTTCGCCGGCCAGGTACTGGCGCTCGAACTCCTTGTTCTCCCCCACGTAGCTCGACACCATGCGCTTGATCTGGCGCGTTTCGAGCAGCATGCCGAGGCCGAAACCGTCGACGCCGGCGTTGTTGGAGATCACGGTGAGGTCCTTGACGCGGGAATCGCGCAGCGCCTCGATCAGCGCTTCGGGGATGCCGCACAGGCCGAAGCCGCCGACGGCGAGAAGCTGCCCGTCGTGGACGACGCCGGCGAGCGCGGCCGCGGCGCTCGGAAAGATCTTGTTCATGGTCGTGGCTCCCTCTGGCGAAGCGACGATTATCTCCGGGCCGCTTCTAGAATCGCCTCGATGATCGACGTCGCCACGCTGCAGTCCACCTTCGACGGCCTGGCCGCCGAGTATGTTCGCCGGCTGCACCTGCGCGTCGAGTCGGTCGCCGAGGAGAGCGTGACGGTGATCCTGCCGGTGGGGCCCGAGCTCGTCCACGGCGGCGGCGTGCTGTGCGGCCAGGCAATCCTCGCGGCCGCCGACACCGTGATGCTGCTGGCGATGATCGCCCGGCTGGGTGTCTTCAAGCCGATGACCACGGTGCAGTTGCAGGCCAGCTTCCTGCGGCCGGTGCCGCTCGACATCCCGGCGCTGACGATCGTCGCGCGGGTGCTGCGCCTCGGCAAGAACCTCAGCTACGGCGAGGTCGAGTTCCTGACCCCGGACGGCAAGCTCGCCGCCCACGCGACCACGACCTACGCGCTGATCTGAGCGCGCCGGCGGGTCTTGGGCTTCATGAGCGACCGCACCCGGCGCTTCGACGCCGAGCGCGGTTGGCTCGAGGTCTGGAAGATCTGACTGGTACGGCGAAGACTTCCGGCTCGGCCACCGCGGCCCCCGCTCGCTGCCCGGGTTCATGGCGCGCTGCGCGCAGGTGCTGGCCGATGCGCCG
>JBDTUG010000172.1:0-7724 GCA_040007855.1 Caldimonas sp. | reverse complement strand
CTAGTACAACATCCCTCAAATAGCTTTCATAATAAGCAAGGCTGAGGTAAGCTTCGACGGATGAGTCGAGGACGCCAGGCGCAGGCGATCAAGCTGTCTCGAGTGGATCGCAAGTCGCTTGAGTTATTGACGCGCCGAGGCACGGCTGAGCACCGGCAGGTGGTTCGAGCGCAGATTGCGCTGATGTGCCACGTCGGCCAGACTACGACGGCGATTTCAGAGGCGGTTGGCGTTTCTGTGCAGACCGTGTCGCACTGGCGCACGCGCTTGGCCCGGCAAGGACTCAAGGGCTTGCAAGAGGTAGCGCGGTCGGGCCGGCTGCGGCGGATCGGGCAGGCGCAGCGGCTGGAATTGCTGTCGCTCGCTTGTGAGCCCGCCGAAGCACGGGGGCGAACCACACCGACGCTGGATGAACTGGTCGAGCGTGCCGTCGAGCGCGGTGTTGTCACGCAGATCAGCCGCAGCCACCTGCAGCGCATCCTGCAGGCGGGCGACGTGCGCCCGCATCGCATTCGGCAGTGGCTGCACAGCCCGGACCCGCAGTTCCGGCAGAAGGTCAACGCGATCTGCGCGCTGTATCGCCAAGCGCCCAAGGGCTCAGTCGTGCTGGCGGTCGACGAGAAGACCGGGATCCAGGCCATCGAACGCAAGCATGCCGACCGGGCGCCGGTGCCGGGTCGGGCGCGCAGGCGCGAATTCGAGTACATCCGCCACGGCACGCAGGCGCTCATCGCGGCCATGGACGTGCACTCGGGACGCATCATGGGCAGTTGCACCGATCGCACACAAGTCGACCTCGTAGCCTTCATGGAGCAGCTTGCGCGGGCCTACCCCAAGGGCCGGGTGCACATCGTGTGGGACAACCTCAACACCCACCGCGCGCAAGCCGTATGGGACGACTTCAATGCCCGACACGACGAGCGGTTTGTCTTTCACTTCACGCCCATTCACGCGAGCTGGGTCAATCAGATCGAGCTGATGTTTGGCATCTACTCGCGCCGAGTCTTGCGCCATGCCAGTCACTGCTCCATCGAGGAGCTGCGCGAGCGCACCAACGCCTTCATGGCGCAACGCAACCGCGCGCCCAAACCGTTCAAGTGGACCTTCGCCGGCTTTGAGCTACAAACTGGCGAGCCCCTTAGATTCAAGCACCATGCCAACGATCGAAGCAAAAGCAAAGGCCGCTGAACTCCAGCGCCAGATCGCCACGCTCACCGGCCACGACCTGGCGCAGGTCAAGCCCTACGGCAAGCATCTGCTGATCCAGATGCACCGCCACGACAGCGTCGATACCATCGCGCGACTCACCGAGCTCGCGCGCAACTCCTACTCATCGGCGTTTCGCAGCCACACCGGCCGCTGGGAGCCCTTGCCCGGCACCGGCGATCTCGCAACGACCGCCGACCTCGTCGTTTCGCTGCTCGGCCTTTACTTTGATCCCAATAATTAAACCTACTTAAGGGATGTTGTACTAGTAGCTAGGAGCCACTGCTAGTAGCCAGGTCCGCTTCCGCGCCGGCCTCCAGGGCGGGCGCGGTCGCTCACATGCCCTTGAACAGCCCGGCGTAGCTGCGGCTCACCTCGAGCTTTTCCGGGTGGCCGCGCACCGCCACCATCTGCCGGCCGCGCAGGTCGCGGCTGACGCCGGCGATCGCCCGCGCGTTGACCAGGGTGGAGCGGTGGATCTGCCAGAACATCTCGGCATCGAGCTCGGCGATCAGCTCCTTGATCGGCTTTCTGATCAATGCTTCCAGTGACGCGGTCTGCACCCGGGTGTACTTCTCGTCCGAGATGAAGAAGAGCACGTCCTCGACCGGGATCATCTGGATGTTCGTGCCCACCGTCGCCTGGATCCAGCGCAGGCGCGGCACCGCGCCCGGGTTCATCCGCTCGGCCAGCTTCTGCAGCAGGCCCTGCATGCCGCTGGTGTCGGGCGCCTCGTCGGCGGCGCGGCTGGCCAGGCGCTTCCTGACCCGATCGACCGTCACCTGCAGGCGCTCGCGCTCGGCGGGCTTGAGAACGTAGTCGACCACGCCCTGCTCGAAGGCCTCGATCGCGTACTGGTCGTAGGCGGTGATGAAGACGATCTCGCAGCCGCGCCAGGCGGGTGCGGCGTCGTCGCCATCGTCCTCGTCGAACGGCAGCTGGGCGATCGCCCGTGCCGCCTCGATGCCGTTCATGCCCGGCATTCGGATATCCAGGAAGACCAGGTCGGGGCGGAGCTGCTCGACCAGCTCGACTGCCTCGGTGCCGTTCTTCGCTTCGCCGGCGATCTCGAGCTCGGGCCAGACCTCGGCCAGCCGGGCGCGCAGCTGCTCGCGGAGCAGCCGTTCGTCGTCGGCGATGAGGGCGGTCGTCATGGTCCGGATCGGCCTCGAGTATCGCCCGAGGCGGGCGTCAGGGCAGTCGCCGGGCGGCCGCCTGGCGAGCGCTAAGCGGCTGCGGGACGGGCGTCGCAGGACGGCCGCGCCACTCGCCAGATCGCCCAGACGACGAGCAGGATCGGCGAGGCGACCAGTGCCAGCGTGGCGACCACGACGAGCAGCGCGACCACGACCGACAGCGCCGCCGCGAGCAGGGCGAACACGACGGCGAGCGTGCCGACGAGCAAGGCGATCAGGATGACGGCGGCGGCGGCCGCGATCAGCACGGCCACGTGCCAGCCGTCGATGCCGGCCAGGTGGATCGACTCGTCGTCGATCAGGATCGTCGCGTGGTCGAGCGGCAGCGCCGACCAGACGAAGGTGATGCCGAGGGCGATCGCCAGGAAGGCCAGCAGAAGGAACAAGGCGATCGCGCGCCCCCAGCCGAAACCGGTCTTCATGCCTTGCTTCCTTCGCGCATCTGCGCCTGGTAGGGAACGGTCAGCGTGACCACGGTGCCGGTCGGCAGGTTGTCGGCGACGACCATCGATGCGCGGTCGCCGTAGAGCAGCTTCAGCCGCTCGCGGATGTTGGCCAGGCCGACGCCGGTGCCGGCGGTCTCGGCCTTGCCGAAGCCGAGCCCGGTGTCGGCGACGGTGACCGCCAGCTTGCCGTGCACGATCTCCGCCGAGACCTCCAGCCGGCCGCCTTCGGCCTTCGGCTCGAGGCCGTGCTTGATGGCGTTCTCGACCAGCGACTGGATCATCATCGACGGAAACTCGGCCGAAAGCAGGCCATCGGGAACGTGGATGCTGGGCTGCAGCCGGTCTTCCATGCGCACCTTGAGGATCTCGAGATAAGGGCGGATCACCGCCATCTCGCGGCCCAGGTTGTGCGCCGAAGGGTGCGATTCGCGCATCGACGGCATCGAGGCTCGCAGCAGGGCGATCAGGTTCTTCTGCATCTGGCTGGCGCGCGGTGGATCGGTCTCGATCAGGTGGTCGATCGAGGCCAGCGTGTTGAACAGGAAGTGCGGCTCGACCTGGGCCTGCATGGCCGCCATGCGCGCCTCGACCACCTGGCGCTTGAGCTGTTCGGATTCGGCGGTCTCGGTCGCCTCGGCCGCCTTCACCTCGGCCTGGATCGTGCCCTTGTAGCTGACCTTCAGGATCGCCGAGGCGACGATCAGGAGGAAGGCGATGTCGGTGAAGGAGTCGCCCATGCTGGTCGCGCGAACCCGCCGGATCGACGTCACCGACGACGACGAATGGGTGCCGGCCTCGGCGGCTGCGTCGGCGGCGTCTTCGGCGGCCTGCTGCGAATCGCGGATCGCGTCGACCACCGCCGCCTTGGCCTCCTCGATCGCTTCCCGCACGGCCTCGCTGTCGGCTCCGGGCGGCAGCTTGATCTCCACCCCGACGTCGCCGATGCTGATGCCGGCCGCCGGGGCGTCGCTCGCGGCCGAGCTGGCGGCGGAAGCGGCGGCCGAGGCCGCGTCTGCGGTCCGGGCCGGCGCCTTGTGGCGCGGCGAGATGCGCACGCCGTCGCGGTCGATCGAGATCGTCATGTCCCGGCCGGACGAATCCTTCTTGTCGATCCGGGCGGTCGGCTCGCCCTTCTTCGCCCGCGGCGGCACCGGTGGCTTGGGCGGGATCGCCGGCGAGATTCGGACCTCGTCGGTGCCGCCGATCGGCAGGTTGAACGGCGGCAGCTTTGACAGGATGGCCGAGCTGATCAGGAGCAGCACCGAAAGGACGAAGAAGCGCTTCCAGGTGATGCCGACCAGCCAGTTGCCGTAGGCGTGGAACAGGCGGACGGCGCCGGCGGAGAAGCGCTGCCAGCCGCTGCCGGGCGGTCGGGCAGGCGTGGCGGGCAAAGGGGACGAGGGGGGCATGGCGGCTGATTCGTGCTGCGTGCACTGTACGGGCCGGCGTCGGCCGGTCCAACCGGCCTGCGACGGAGTGCCGAGGCTGGGCGACAGGCTGCAGGCGCGGCCGACGGGGCCGCGTCTTGCCTCGACTGCGGGCACACTCGCCCGGGAAAGGATGCCTCCCCATGACTTCATCGCTGCTGTCGCGGGCCTGCCTCGCCTCCGCTCTTGCCCTCGTCGCCGGGGCCGCTCGGGCCGCCGAAGCGGGCGCGCCGCCGGCGCCGGGCGCGGCCGAGCTGCGCCTGCCGGCCGGGCTCGAGGCCTGCGCCCAATTGCGCGTCGATGCCGAGCGGCTGGCCTGCTACGACCGCTTCGTCGCGCCGAAAGTGCGGGGCGCGCCGGAAGCGCCGGACGGCGCGGCGAGCGCGCCCAGCGCGGCCGCGCAGGCGGCGGCCAGGCCGCGGGCCGCGACGGACGACGGCGGCTCCTACCTCGACGAATTCTGGGAGCTGACCCCCGAGCGCAAGCGCGGCACCTTCAACTTCACCGGTCACCGGCCCAACTACTTCTTTCCCGCGCACGTCGCGACCCGCGTCAACAAGAGCCCGGCTTCGCCCGCAGAGGGTCATACCGGCCGGCTTCCCGACTACCGCAATCTGGAGGCCAAGCTGCAGCTCTCGGTACGGACCAAGCTGCTCGAGGATGTGCTGCTGCCCAATGCCGACCTGTGGTTCGCCTACACCCAGCAATCGCTCTGGCAGCTCTACAGCGGCGGCATCTCGCGGCCGTTCCGAAGCACCGACCACGAACCCGAGCTCTTCTACATCGTGCCGCTCCCGCTCGAGCTGGGCATGGGCTGGAAGCTGAAGCTGGCCGGCGTGGGCCTGGCGCACCAGTCGAACGGGCAGCCGCTGCCTTTTTCGCGCAGCTGGAACCGCTGGTATGCGACGGGCGGCGTGGAGAACGGGCAGTTCGCCCTCAGCGCGCGCTACAACATGCGCCTGCGCGAAGGCGATGGCGAAGACGACAACCCCGACTTCACCCGCTACCGCGGCCGGACCGAGCTGCTGGGCCTCTGGAGCCCGGGCTTCTACACGCTCAGCGCGCTCTGGAAGACGAACTTCGGCACCCGGCGCGGCTCGCTCCAGCTCGACTGGACGATGCCGGTCAACCGCAAGGACCCCAAGGGCCTGCGCTGGTACGCCCAGGTCTTCACCGGCTACGGCGAGACGCTGGTCGACTACAACTTCCGCCAGACCTCGCTTGGCGCCGGCGTCTCCCTGTTCGGCTGGTAGCGCGCTGCCCGCGCTCCGGCGTGCGGACGCGGCGCCGGCCGACACGGGCCGCGCAACGCCCCGGCTAGTCTGGTCGGACACCACAGGGGGCGTGCCGATGCCGAAGGTCCTGTTGCCGATCATGACCGCGCTGCTCGTCGCCCTGGCCGCCCCGGGCGCGGCCGGCCGCAGCGCCGAGCGCGGCGGCGTCGCAGCCCTGGATCGCCTGAACCAGACCTCGGCCACGCCGCCGCTGGCCAACGGCTCCGCCAGCGCGGCGGTGGTGCGCGCCCAGATCCTGCTCGACCGAGCCTGGTTCTCGCCGGGCGAGATCGACGGGCGCTTCAGCACCAACATGCGCCGCGCGGTCGCCGCCGACCAGAAGGCGCACGACCTGCCGGCCAGCGGCCGGGTCGACGTGGCGACCTGGCGCTCGCTGCAAGGCGACTCCGCGCCGCTGTTCGCCAGCCACACGATCAGCGCCGCCGAGGTGGCCGGCCCCTACCGGAAGATCCCGGCCGGCGTCGCCGAGCGCGGCCAGCTCGACGCGCTCGGCTACGAGTCGCTGAAGGAAGCGCTGGCCGAACGCTTCCACATGAGCGAGCGGCTGCTCGGCGAGCTGAACCGCGGCAGCGCCTTCGCCGCCGGCGACCCGGTCGTGGTCGCCGCGGTCGCCGGCAACGGGCCGGTCGTGAACGGCGCGAAGTCGATCGAGATCGACAAGTCGGACCGGATCCTGTTCGTGCTCGGTGCCGCGTCCCGGGTGCTCGCCGCCTTTCCGATCAGCATCGGCGGCCCGCGCGACCCGCTGCCGGTGGGCCGGATGAAGATCGCCAACGAAGTGAAGAATCCGACCTTCACCTACGACCCGGCGCTCCTGAAGACCGCCAGGCCGGGCGAGGTCAAGACCGACATCCGGCCCGGGCCGAACAACCCGGTGGGCGATGTCTGGCTCGGCCTGAGCAAGCCGCACTGGGGCATCCACGGCACGCCTTCGCCGGCGCGGATCGGCCGCGAGGAGACCAACGGCTGCGTCCACCTCACCAACTGGGACGCCGCCCGGCTCTCGACCCTGGCCAAGGTCGGCTTCGCCGTCGACGTGAAGGAGTGAGGGCGCGTCGCGGTCCTGGCCGACCCGTCCGCGCGCCGGTCGGTCCCGGCGTTCGCGCTGCGGTCGCGGTCGCCATCGCCGGCAGCTTCGCGATGCTGGCGCCGGCGATCCCGTCGGTGCCGCCCGCTGCGCCGATAGCCACGCCGCTCACCACGCCGCTCGCCGCGCCGCCCGCTGCGCCGCCCTCTGCGCCGCCCCGGACCCCGGCCGAGGAACTGCTGCGCGGCAAGCAGCTGGCCGTGCCGGTCGACGGCGTGGCGCGCAGCGCCCTGAGCGACACCTTCGCCGATCCGCGCGGCGGCCGTGGCCACGAGGCGATCGACATCGCCGCGGCGACCGGGACCCGGGTCTTCGCGGTCGACGACGGAACCGTCGTCAAACTGTTCCGCAGTGTCCCCGGCGGCATCACCGTCTACCAGTTCGATCCGAGCGGAACGCTGCTGTACTACTACGCCCACCTCGACCGCTATGCCGAGGGCCTGCGCGAAGGCGCGCTGCTGCGCCGCTGCGACCTGATCGGCTATGTGGGCACCACCGGCAACGCGCCGGCGAACGCGCCGCACCTGCACTTCGCGGTCGCCGCCCTGGGCGCGCAAAGGCGCTGGTGGCAGGGCACGGCGCTCAACCCGTACCCGGCGCTGCGCGCTGCGCCGGCGGGCGACTCGCCCTGCGCCTGACGAAGTCGGCAGGCGCGGATGCGGGGGCTCCCGCCAGGTGGTCGGCTCAGGTGCTCGGCTCAGGCGCTCAGGCGCGGCTCTTCGGCAGCGCGCTGCGGTCGGCCGGACCTTCGACGCCGGCCGCCTTGCTGGGCTCGCCGCTGATCATCCGGTAGGCCAGTCCCGCGCACGCCGCGCCGAGCAGCGGCGCGAGCCAGAACAGCCACAGCTGCGACAGCGCCCAGCCGCCGACGAAGATCGCCGGGCCGGTGCTTCGCGCCGGGTTCACCGAGGTGTTGGTGACCGGGATACTGATCAGATGGATGAGCGTCAGCGCCAGGCCGATCGCGATCGGCGCAAAGCCGCTCGGCGCGCGCTCGTCGGTGGCGCCGAGGATGACGATCAGGAAGAAGAAGGTCATCACGAACTCGGAGACCAGGGCGGCGGTCA
>JBDTUG010000171.1:0-7756 GCA_040007855.1 Caldimonas sp. | reverse complement strand
CTTGATCGTCGCCGCGCGCTCGAACAGGTAGGCGTATTCCTCGGCGCGGAAGTCCCTGAACTGCAGGTAGTGCTTGAGCAGGGTCTTGCCGGGTTTCATGCCGCTGGCTTCAGAAATTCCTCGATCAGCGGGCAGAGCAGGGCGACGACCTGGGCCGCTTCGTCGGCGCTCATGATGAGCGCCGGCAGCAGGCGCACGACCCGGTCGGCGGTGACGCTGATCATCAGCCCGGCCTCGGCGGCGCGGCCGAGCAGCACCCCGCAGGGGCGGTCGAGCTCGATGCCGATCATCAGGCCCTGGCCGCGCACCTCGACGACGCCGGCAACGCCGGCCAACCGCTGCTCGAGCCTCGCCTTGAGCGCCGCGCCGACGCTCGCCGCGTTTTCGAGCAGGCGCTCCTCTTCCATGATGCGCAGCGTTTCGACGCCGGCGCGCATGGCGAGCGGGTTGCCGCCGAAGGTGGTGCCGTGGTTGCCCGGGCCCAGCACGTCGGCCGCCTTCGGGCCGCAGACCACGGCGCCGATCGGCACGCCCGAGCCCAGGCCCTTGGCGAGCGGCATCACGTCGGGGCGGATGTCCGCCCACTGGTGCGCGAACCACTTGCCGGTGCGGCCCATGCCGCATTGCACCTCGTCGAGCATCAGCAGCCAGCCGCGCTCGTCGCAGATCCGGCGCACTTCCTTCAGGTAGCCGACCGTGGTCGGGCGGATCCCCCCCTCGCCCTGGATCACCTCGAGGAAGACGGCGACCACGTTCTTGTGGGCGACGGCGACGCTCTCGAGCGCCGGGATGTCATTCAGCGGCACCCGGACGAAGCCTTCGACCAGCGGGCCGAAGCCGGCCTGGATCTTGGCGTTGCCGGTCGCCGAGAGGGTGGCGATCGAGCGGCCGTGGAAAGCGGCTTCGTAGACGACGATCTCGGGCCGGTCGATCCCCTTGTCGTGCCCGTACTTGCGGGCGATCTTGAGCGCTGCCTCGTTGGCTTCGAGGCCGGAGTTGCAGAAGAACACGTTCGTCATGCCCGAGAGCTCGCACAGCTTTGCGGCGAGTTGTTCCTGCAGCGGGACGAGGTAGTAGTTCGAGCTGTGGATCAGCTTGTTGATCTGGTCGTGCAGGGCCGGCACCAGCTTCGGGTGGGCGTGGCCGAGCGTGTTGACGGCAATGCCGGCGAGCGCGTCGAGGTACTTGCGCCCTTCGGTGTCCCAGAGCCAGCAGCCGCGGCCGTGCGAGAGCGCCACCGGCAGGCGGCCGTAGGTCTTCATGACGTGCGGCTCGGGCGGGGCGGGCAGCTTCTCGGGCGCGTTCATGTCGTCACTCCGGCAAAGAGGGCGAAAGGGGAGCGATTCTAGAGCCGGCATTCGTCCACACGGCGCGGATGTTGCGGTGCAACAGAAGCAGGCGCCGCGGGCGACAATGACCGCGCCGGAATTCCTCCTCATTCGCGTGGCCGAGCCTCGACAAGTCTTCATCCAGGGCGTGACGCGCGACGGCAAGCCGTTTCGCCCGAGCGATTGGGCCGAGCGCCTGGCCGGCACGATGTCGTGCTTCCGGCCCGACGGTGGCGGTGGCCGCGGCGCCTTCATCGGCTATTCGCCTTATTGCGTGCCGCGCGAGTTCGCCGGGGTCCGCGGCGTGCTCGTCGATCCGGCCCTGCGCGAGATGGAGCCGATGGCCTGGGATTTCGTCATGAACTTCGCCCGCGACAACAGCCTGGTCGTCGTCGAAGATCCCGTGGCGGGCTGAAAAGCAGAAAGGGCCCGCGTTGCGGACCCTTTTCGGCAGGCGTCGGGGCTTCGCGCCGGGTGCGCCCGGGCGCGCCCCGGCTCAGGCGGCGGCGGCGAGCGCCTTGACCTTGGCGGACAGGCGACTCTTGTGGCGGGCTGCCTTGTTCTTGTGGAACAGGCCCTTGTCGGCGACCGAATCGATGACCGGCTGGGCCAGCTTGTACAACTCGGCGGCCTTGGCCTTGTCGCCGGCGTCGACCGCCTTCTGGACGTTCTTGATCACGGTGCGAAAGTGCGAGCGCATCGCGGTGTTGGCGGCATTGAGCTTCAGGTCCTGGCGGACCCGCTTGAGGCCCGAAGCGATGCGGACGGTCTTTTTCTTGGCTTTGGAAGCGGTGGCCATGAGTAGTGAGCTGGGGCTAGCTGGTTTTCGGCAAAGACCGCGAGTATAGCATTCGGACCCATGAATCTGCTCCGGGCGGCGTCGACCATCTCCCTGTTCACGCTCGCCTCGCGGATCTCCGGGCTGGCCCGCGACGTGGTCGTCGCCGCCGCCTTCGGCGCCGGCGCCTCGCTCGACGCCTTCAACGTCGCCTTCCGCATTCCCAACCTGCTGCGCCGCCTGTTCGGCGAGGGCGCGTTCAGCCAGGCGTTCGTGCCGACCCTGGCCCACGTCCGCGCCAGCGAAGGCGACGTCGCGACCCGGCAGCTGATCGACGCGGTGGCGACCGTGCTGTTCTCGGTGCTGGTCGTGACCTGCGTCGCCGGCGTCGCCGCCGCGCCGGTGATCGTCTGGCTGATGGCCTCGGGGCTGGCCCGCTTCGACGAGGCGGTCGTCATGACCCGGGTGATGTTTCCCTACATCGGCTTCATCTCGCTGGTCTCGCTTTCGGCCGGCGTGCTCAACACCTGGCGGCGCTTCGCCGTCCCGGCGGCGACGCCGGTGCTGCTCAACCTGGCGATGATCGGCGGCGTCTGGGCCCTGACGCCGCTCTGCGAGCAGCACGGCCTGCCGCCGATCTACGCCCTGGCCGCCGGCGTGATGCTGGGCGGCCTGCTGCAGCTGGCGGTGCAGGTGCCGGCGCTGGCCCGGGTCGGTGGCCTGCCGCGGATCGGCCTCGGCCTGGGCGCCCTGGGCGACGCCTGGCGGCACCCGGGCGTGCGCCGCATCCTGCGCCAGATGGCGCCGGCACTGCTCGGCGTGTCGGTCGCCCAGATCTCGGTGCTCATCAACACCCAGATCGCCTCGCACCAGGGCGTCGGCGCGGTGTCCTGGCTCGACTACGCCAGCCGGCTGATGGAGTTCCCGACCGCGCTGCTCGGCGTCGCGGTCGGCGCGGTGCTGATCCCGCAGCTCTCGGCGGCGCAGGCGCGCAACGACGCCACCGCCTATTCGGGCATGCTCGACTGGGGCCTGCGCCTGACGCTGCTGCTCGCCCTGCCGTGCAGCATCGCCCTGCTGGTCTTTCCTGAAGCGCTGGTCGCGACCCTTTTCCAGCGCGGTCGCTTCGACGCCTTCGCCGTCGCCAAGACCGCGCTGGCCCTGCGCGGCTACGGCTGCGGCCTGCTCGGCCTGATCGGCGTGAAGATCCTCGCCCCCGGCTTCTATGCGCGGCAGGATCTGCGCACCCCGGTGACGATCGCGATCATCGTCCTCGCCCTCACCCAGGCGATGAACCTGCTGTTCGTGCCGCTGTTCGGTCACGCCGGCCTGGCCCTCTCGGTCGGCCTGGGTGCGCTGGTCAACGCCGCCTGGCTGTTCATCGGCCTGCGCCGCGGCGGCTGGTACCACCCGGAACCGGGCTGGACGCGCTTCGCGCTGTCGGTCCTGGTCGCCACCGTGCTCCTGGGCGCGCTGCTGGCCGCCGCCCAGGCCGGCATCGACTGGCCCGGCCTGGCCGGCCGGGAGGGGCTGCGGATTGCCTGGATGGCCGGCTGCCTGGCGAGCGCCGCCTTCGTCTACTTCGGCGCGCTGTGGCTGGCGGGCTTGCGGCCGGCCGATTTCTCGCGCCGCGGGTAGGCCGCGGGCGCGCGAGGTTCTAAACTCTTCCCTCATGTCCGGCCTGCTGCCGCTTCTTCCACCCACCGCGCTCGACTACTTCGCGTCGCTCGTCGCCGAGGACGCGAGCCTGCCGCTGCTCGAAACCGCGATCGCGATCGCCCAGCACGACTATCCGCGCCTCGACAGCCAGGCGACGCTCGCCGAGATCGACGCCCTGGCCGCCCGCCTCACCCAGCGGATCGCCCGCGACGCCGCGCCGATGCAGAGGCTGCGCATCCTGAACCGCTTCTTCTTCCAGGAGCTGGGCTTTTCCGGCAACGTCAACGACTACTACGACCCGCGCAACAGCTACGTCCACTGTGTCCTCGAGACGCGGCGCGGCATCCCGATCACGCTCGCCCTGATCTACGTCGAGCTGGCCACCCAGGTCGGCCTGAGCGCCTGCGGCGTTTCCTTCCCCGGCCATTTCCTGGCCAAGGTGCACATGCCGCAGGGCGAGATCGTGATCGACCCGTTCACCGGCCAGTCGATGTCGCGCGACGCCCTCGACGCGCTGCTCGTCCCCTACCGGCGCCGGCGCGGCGCGGCCGGCGGCAGCGAGCCGGCGCTCGGCGAGTTCCTGCAGCCGGCGGCGCCGCGCGAGGTGATCGCCCGGATGCTGCGCAACCTGAAGGACGTCTTTCGCAGCAGCCAGGATGCGGCGCGCCTGCTCGGCATCGCCGAGCGGCTGGTGATCCTGCTTCCCGACGCCTGGGAAGAGCGGCGCGACCGCGGCCTGGTCCACGCCGCGCTCGGCGCGCGTTTCCCGGCGATGGCCGACCTGGCCGGCTACCTCGAGCACGCCCCCGACGCGCCGGACCGCCCGGCGATCAGGAAGCGCCTCGCCGAGCTCGGCCACGACGCGCGATGAAGCGCGTCGCGGCGGCCCGCTGACGTGCTCCTGACGCCCGCCCAGCGGCGCACCCTCAACTGGGCCGCGCTCGCCCTCGCGGTGGGCGTCCTCGTATGGCTGCTGGCGCCGGTGATCACGCCGTTCGCGATCGGCGCCGTCCTCGCCTATGCCCTGCACCCGGCGGTCGAGAAGCTGGCGGCGCGCCGGGTGCCGCGCCTGCTGTCGGTGGCGGTCGTCGAGATCGCCGCGCTGGTCGCCGCCGCCGCGCTGCTGCTGCTGGTGGTGCCGATCCTGTCGAAGGAGCTGCCGCTGCTGCGCGACCAGCTGCCGCTGCTCGCCGAGCGGATCAACCACGCCGTCTCGCCCTGGCTGATGCAGATGGGCGTCAACGTCGGCCTCGATCCGGCCAGCCTGAAGGCGTTCGTCCTCAAGTACCTCGACGCCAACTGGGACGACTCGATCGCCACCGCGCTGGCCTCGGTGCGGATCGGCGGCAGCATCGTCCTCACGGTCGTCGGCTACGTCGTCCTCGTTCCGGTCGTCCTGTTCTACCTGCTGCTCGACTGGCCGCACTACATGGAACGCCTGGTCAACCTGGTGCCGCCGCGCCTGCGCGGCCCGGTCGCGGCGTTCATCGGCGACTGCGACACCGTGCTCGGCCAGTACCTGCGCGGCCAGCTCCTGGTGATGCTGATGATGGCGGCGTTCTACAGCGTCGGCCTGGCCCTGTTCGGCTTCGAGCTGGCGGTGCCGGTCGGTGTCTTCACCGGCCTGGCGATCTTCGTGCCCTACGTCGGCTTCGGCATCGGCCTGATCCTGGCTCTGCTGGCCGGTGCGCTGCAGTTCAGCGGCTGGTACGGGCCGATCGCCGTGTTCGTCGTCTACGGTATCGGCCAGATCGTCGAGGGCCTGTTCCTGACGCCGAAGATGGTGGGCGGGCGGATCGGCATGAGCACGGTCACCGTGATCTTCGCGCTGTTCGCCTTCGGCCACCTGTTCGGCTTCGTCGGCGTCCTGCTCGCCCTGCCGATGAGCGCCCTGATCGCCGTCGTCGCGGCGCGCCTGCGCGCCGGCTACGCCAAGAGCAGCCTGTACGTGGGATGAACGTCGCCCCGTGAAGCAGATCCCGCTGGCGATCGGGCCCGGGCCGGCGCTCGGCTTCGAAAATTTCCTGCCCGGCGCCAACGCCGCGGCGCTCGCCCACCTGCTGGCGCTCGCCCCGGGTGCGCCGCCGGTCTACCTCTGGGGTCCGGCCGGCAGCGGCAAGACCCACCTGCTGCACGCCGCGTTGCTGCGCGCCCAGCAGCAGGGTGACTCGACCGCCTGGTTCGGCGCTGCCGTGCCGCTGCCCTGGCAGGCACCGGAGCACGCCAGCTGGCTCGTCTTCGACGACTGCGAGGCGCTCGACGCGGCCCATCAGCAGGCCGCGTTCTCGCTGTTCGTCGAGGCGAGCGGGCAGGGCGCCGTCGTCCTGGCGGCCGGCCGCGTCCCGCCGGTCGACCTCGCGGTCCGCGAGGACCTGCGCACCCGGCTCGGCTGGGGCCACGTGTTCGCCCTGGCGCCGCTCGCCGAGCCCGAGGCCCGTTCGGCCTTGCGCCGCGAGGCGGATCGGCGCGGCACCTTTCTGTCGGACGAGGTCATGGACTACCTGCTGAACCGCTTCGCCCGCGACCTGACGCACCTGATGGCCCAGCTCGACCGGCTCGACGAGTTCTCGCTCTCCACCAAGCGCGCCATCACCGTGCCGCTGCTCAGGCAGATGCTGGCCGAAGCGGGCGGCGCGTGAGTTCGCCCCCGGGCGCGACGGCGGCGCGCAGCCTCTGCCTGTTCGACCTCGACCTGACGCTGCTGCCGATCGACTCCGATCACGCCTGGGGCGAGTTCATGATCGCCCTCGGCTGGGTCGACGCGGCCCGCTTTCGTGCCGGCAACGACGCCTTCTACGCCCAGTACAAGGCGGGCAGGCTCGACATCGATGCCTACATCGCCTTCGCCAGCGCGCCGCTGCGCGGCCGCTCCGTCGCCGAGCTGGCGGCGGCGCACGCCCGCTTCATGGGCGAGGTCGTCGCGCCGGCGATCCGGCCGGCCGCGCTGGCGCTGGTCGACGCGCACCGAGCGCTCGGCGACCGGCTGGCGATCGTCACCTCGACCAACGATTTCATCACCGCGCCGATCGCCGCGCGCTTCGGCATCGACGCGCTGATCGCGGTCCGTCTCGAGCGGGCGGCGGACGGCGCTTTCACCGGCCGGATCGACGGCACGCCGTCGTTTCGCGAGGGCAAGGTCGCGCGTGTCGGACAATGGCTGGCGGAAAGCGGCCTCGGCTGGGGCGATTTCGAGCGCATCAGCGTCTACACCGATTCGCCCAACGACCTGCCGATGCTCGAGCGCGCGACCGACCCGGTCGCCGCCAATCCGTCGCCCGACCTCGAAGCGCTCGCCCGAGAACGGGGCTGGCGCATCGTGAGACTCTTCGAATGATCAGGAAATTCATCGACAGGCTGCTCGGCAAGTCCGCCTCGGGCACCTCGGCGGCGCGCGCCGGCAAACGGGTCGAGGTCGCCAAGGCGGAGCACGGCATCGACCCCAAGCTGGTCGACGAGCGCGCCGTCAAGGTCGTCGCCACGCTCGCCGACGCCGGCTACGAGGCCTACGTGGTGGGCGGCGCGGTGCGCGACCTGCTGGTGGGCCTGCGCCCGAAGGACTTCGACGTGGCGACCAACGCGACCCCGGAGCAGGTCAAGGGCCTGTTCCGGCGCGCCTTCATCATCGGCCGGCGCTTCCGCATCGTCCACGTCGTGTTCGGCCGCGGCCGCCAGGACCGGGGCCTGTCGGAGGTGATCGAGGTCTCGACCTTCCGCGCCCGGCCCGACGCCGCGGCCGCCGACCTGGTGAGCGGCAACGAGAAGACCTCGAAGAGCGAGCTGGCGGGCAAGAGCCACGTCGTCGACGCCGAGGGCCGGGTGCTGCGCGACAACGTCTGGGGCCCGCAGATCGAGGACGCGGAGCGGCGCGACTTCACCGTCAACGCGATGTACTACGACCCCCTGCGCGAGATCGTTGTCGACTACCACGGCGGCATCAAGGACGTGAAGAAGAAGCTGCTGCGCATGATCGGCGACCCGGTGCTGCGCTACC
>JBDTUG010000170.1:0-7801 GCA_040007855.1 Caldimonas sp. | reverse complement strand
CGAAGCCCATCACCACCGAGGCGCGCACCGCGCACTCCCAGCGGTAGACGGTGTACGAGGCGAGCTCCTGCGCCGTGCTCGGCACCAGCGCGTAGAGCAGGGCGCCGAGGCGGCCGCTGCCGCCTTCGAGCAGGGCGCGCGCCGAGCGGGTGTCGCCCGATTCGAGAATCTCGGTGTAGACCTTGCCGAGCATCCCGCCGTAGGTGACGGCGAGCGCCAGGACGCCGGCGCCGGGGCCGAGGCCGAGGGCGCGGACGAAGACCAGCGCCCAGACGACCTCGGGGATCGCGCGCAGCACGGTGAGGACGGCGCGGACCAGTGCCCGAACCGCCGCGCCACGGCGGTGGCCCGGGCCGGGGCCGATCCGGCCGATCGCCAGCGGGCGGGTCGCGAGCACCGCCAGCGGCACGGCGATGAGCAGGGCGAGGGCGATCCCGGCGGTCGCGATCGCCAGCGTCTCGAGGGTCGCCTTGGCGAGCAGGGCGAGGAAGTCGGGCGCCGTCGACGGCGGCAGGAAGCCGGCGAGAAAGCCGGCCATCACCTGCAGGTTGCCGCCCTCGAACAGCACCCACGGGCGGAACTCGGCGAGGGCGAGCAGCGGCCAGAGCACGACCAGGCCGGCCACCAGCGCGCCGAGCCGGCCGCGCCCGGCCGGGTCGCGCAGGACGACTTGCGGACGGTCCAGCGCGTCGGCGGTCGCGCTCATCCGCGCGCCTCGGCCGGCGCTGCCGCCGCGTCGCCGCGCGTCACCGCCGCGCGTTGGCGCCTCACGCCCCGCCTCTCATCGGCGGCCCGGGCTGCGTCACGCCCGGCCTCTCATCGGCAGCCCGGGCGGGGCAGGGTCAGCACGTTCGGCGCACGCTCGGCGCGGTCGTCGGCAACGCCCTGCATCGGCAATGCGCGGCCTTCGGTCGCGTAGAGCTCGTGCAGCATGGCGGTGGTCACCGCCGCCGTCGGCCGATCGAACTGGACCTCGCCGTTCTTCATGCCGATCAGGCGCGGAAACCACTTCAGCGCCAGGTCGACTGCGTGCAGCGAGGCGACCAGGGTGGCGCGGTTCGCCTCGCTGGCAGCGACCAGCACGCCGACCGCTGCGTCGGCGAGAGTCGGGTCGAGGGCCGAGACCGGCTCGTCGGCGAGGATCAGGTCGGGCCGCTGGTACAGCACCCGGGCGATGCCGACCCGCTGCAGCTGGCCGCCCGAGAGACGATCGCAGCGGTCGAACAGGCGATCGGCGAGGTCGAGCCGGGCGAGCGCTTCGCGCGCGCCGGCGGCGTCGTGCGGAACCAGCAGCGAGGCGATCGCTCGCCACGTCGGCCAGGCCCCGAGCCGGCCGGCCAGCACCGCCGTGACGACGCGCAGGCGCGGTGGGATCGGCGGGTTCTGGTGGACGACGCCGATCCGGGCGCGCAGGCGGCGCAACTCGCCGGCCGGCAGGTGCCACGGGTCTTCGCGGAACAGGGCGAGCCGGCCTTCGCTCGGCTTCAGCGAGGTGCCGAGGACGCGCACCAGGGTCGTCTTGCCGGCCCCCGAGGGGCCGATCACGGCGGCGCGCTCGCCGCTCGCCAGCGACAGCGAGACCCGGTGCAGCGCGCGCCGCCCGTTGCCGTGAACGACGCTGGCGTTGTCGAGGTTAAGGCTCATTGGATTGCCCTCGCGCTGCGCACTCCGGCATTCGCGCTCGAGGCGCCCGGCGGGCTCATGCGCGCGCTGCCGCGCCTTCTCTCACTTCAGCAGGCCCGCCGACTTCGCCGCCGCCTCGATGCCGTCGTAGTTCGAGCTCTGGGTGGGGATGAATTTCGAGGCGCGCTGCAGATCCATGATCGCCTTCATCTCGGGCTGGGCCGGGTCGAGCTTGAGGAAGGCGTCGGTGAGCTTTTTCGTCAGCGCCGCGTCGAGGCCGGGCCGGACCGTCCAGTTGTAGTCGAAGTAGGGCGGCGTGATCGCCAGCACGCGCACCTTTTCGGCGTTCGGGTTCTTGTTCTCGAGCAGCTTGTCGAACACCGAGGCGTTCAGCACGCCGGCTTCGGCGCGCCCGGCGGCGACGAAGGCGAGCGTCGCGTCGTGCGCGCCCGAGAAGGCCACCGACTTGAAGTCGCGCTCCGGGTCGATGCCGGCCTGCAGCAGGTAGTAGCGCGGCATCAGGCTGCCCGAGGTCGAGGACGGCGAGCCGAAGGCGAAGGTCCTGCCCTTGAGGTCGGCCAGGGTCTTCGCCGTGCTCGCCAGCGGGACGATGAAGCGACTGGTGAACTTCGCGTCCTCGGCGCGCTGCACGATCGGTACCGCGCCGCCCCCGGTGCGCAGGCGCGCCTGGACGAAGGTGAAGCCGCCGAGCCAGGCCAGGTCGAGCTTGTTGGTTGCCAGGCCCTCGACCACCGCCGCGTAGTCGGTCACCGGGATGAACAGGACCTCGAGGCCGGTCTCCTTCTTCAGGTAGTCGCCGAGCGGCCTGAACTTGCGCTGCAGCTCGGTCGGCGTTTCGTCCGGGATCGCCGAGACGCGCAGGACTCCGGGCAACTGGGCCCAGGCCGACGGGACGGCGAGGCTGAGAGCGAGTGCCGAAGCGGCGAGGAGCGTGCGGACGATCGACATGGGACACCTTTTCCGGGTCTGGGCAGACCCTCATTCAACGTCAGGGCGGGATCCGCGCGGGCGGGCGCTTCGCGCGGCATCCGCCGCGCGACCCGCGATGATCGCTGAGATCTGCCAGGAGGCGGGCATCCCGATCGCCGCCGGCCACACCATCGATTCGGTCGAGCGGTCGCCCGCGACCTGCTGACCGACCCGCAGACCTCGGGCGGCCTGCCGGTCAGCTGCACGGCCGACGCCGCCCCGGCGGTGCTCGCACTGTTCGAAGCTCAGGGCTTCACCGGCGCTGCGGTCATCGGCTCGGTGTGCGCCGGCGCTGCCGGCTTGCGCGTCACCGCCTGCGCGGGCGCCGGGTCGCGCCGCGGCGCGCTACGCGGCGTCGCTGACGCGGCTGACGCGGCTGGCGTCGCTGACATTGGGGCCGAGACCGGAGCCGGAGCTGCCGCGGCGGCCGAGCCGCCGGCCGGCGGCGTGAACAGCATGGGCGGGCCCGGCGCGAGCCGGCCGAAGCCGTCTTCTGCGAGCAGCCGATCCAGCGCGTCGCGGGCCGGGCCGTGGCCGTCCGGCCCGGCGCGCGCCGCGATCTCCGCCGCGAGCGAGCGCATCTGCCGCGTCGAGTGGCGGATCCGCTCGCGAAAGCCGGCGTCGTCGAGGGTGTCGAGCAGGCTCTTGTTGAGCGCGGCGAACCAGGGCAGCGAGGCCTGGTCGAGCATGACCGCCGGGTTGGCCACCCGCTCCAGCGGGCGCGCCGCCGACCAGGCGCGCAGCAGCGCCTGCAGCTCGCGGTTGAGGGCCTGGCAATGGGCCAGCTCTTCGCGCAGCGCGGAGAGCGCGGACAGATCGGCGATCCGGCGCTGGAAGAAGAACTGGGCCAGCACGCCCCAGTAGTAGGTGTAGTCCCAGATCACCTTGACCGGCAGCACTTCCGGGTCGCCGAAGATCGGGTACTGGTCCGTGTAGAGCGCGAGCGTGCTCTCGTAGAAGGAATGGAAGATCTGGTCGTAGACGGCGGCGTGGGCGTCGAGCGGGCGGCCGGCGCGGTCGCGCCCGATCAGCTCGCAGATGTAGGTGTTGGCAATCGCGATGAAGTCGCTGCCGGGCGAGTAGAACGGGTCGAGGAACAGTCCGGCCTCGCCGGTCAGCGCCCAGCGCTGGCCCGAGAAGACCTGCTTGCAGCCGTACGAGAAGCGGCGGAAGAAGGCGAAGTCGAGCAGCCGGTCGCGCTTGCCGTCGAGCTCGTCGAAGACGCGCGGCTGGTACCGGCGCAGCCACTCCATCGCCTTGTCGAAGCTGTTCATCGTTGCCAGCGGATGCAGCTTCGCGTCGGCGACGATGCCGACCGAATGCGCGCCAGACGAAAGCGGGATCAGCCAGACCCAGTAGCCGGCGCCGACCAGGTGATTGGTCGAGAGCCAGCGCGCCGCCGGATCGCAGCGGCCGCGCCAGGCCGGGTCGGCCGACCACTCGTCGATGACGATCCGGTCCTTCATGCGGAACCAGACCGCGTTGGCGTCGTGCGCGTTCGGCTCGGCGAGCGCGAGCTTCTTCTTGATCAGCCCGGCCCGGCCGCAGGCGTCGATCAGCCAGCCGGCCTCGGCGGCACGCTGCTCGCCGGCGACGCGGTAGGTCAGGCGATGCGGGTCGCCGGCCTCGCTCAGCGCGATGTCGCGCACGGTGGCGCCGCACACGACGGCGATGCCGCGCCGCGCCGCCTCTTCGGCGAGAAAGTTCTCGAAGATGCCGCGGTCGATCTGGTAGCCCGGCACCGAGAGGAAGCGGCTGGCGCCGATCTCGGTGACCGCGCCGATGTCGCGCCGGCCCTCCGACGAGAAGAAGCGGAAGCCGAACTTCTTCAGCTGGTGCTCTTCCAGGTGTTGCGTGAGGCCGAGGACCCGGCTGAAGTAGTCGGCGCCGATCTCGACCGACGACTCGCCGACCTTGTGCGCCGCTTCCGGCACCGGATGGCGCTGCCGTTCGAGGACCAGGATGTCGAGGTCGGCGAAGCGCTGCTTCAACTGCAGGGCGAGGGTGAGGCCGGCCAGGCCGCCGCCGGCGATCACCACGTCGTGGCGCGACGCCGGCGGGATCGGCCCGCTGCCGGCCAGGCCGGAACCGGCCGCTGCGTTGCTGCGGCCGCTCATGGCGACAGGCGCAGCGCGAGCGAGTGCGACAGCGGCAGCTCGATCGGCTCCAGCGTCTCCCGGGCCAGCGCCTCGAAGAAGGGCAGGGCGTCGGCCATGGCATTGCCGGCGAGGGCGCGTGCGGCCGCCGAGTGCAAGGGCAAGGCCGGAGCGGCGCCGACGTGCAGCGTCGCTTCGAAGCGCGGCCCGGCGGGCGTGCCGGCCCGGCCGCCGGGCGCCAGCACCAGGGCGACGGCGAGCAGGCCCTCGCTGGTCGTCACGCTCGCCAGCGGGCCGGTGGCCTGGACGTCGCAGGCGACCAGCAGGACCGGTCTGGCATCGGCGATGCACAGGCTCGCCGCCTCGAGCAGGCCGGCGGCGAAGCTGTCATCGAAGGCGCTCAGCGCGCTGCTGGCGGCGTGGCAACCGGTGGCGATCGTCCAGTAGCCGGCCGAGGCGTTGTGCACCGCGTTGTGGAAGCGGGTCGGCGAGATCAGGGTCGGCTGGCTGGCCAGCGTCGCACACATGTAGTCGTTGACGGCGAGGTCGCCGTGCGACGAGGTGAACACCGCCGGCAGGGTCGCGGCGTCCAGGCCCGACGCCCGCACCGCCGCCGCCGCCACCTCGAGCGCAAGGGCGACGCTGTCGGGCGCGCGGCGCCGCTCGGCCGGTGCCATGATCTCGGGCGCCGGGCGTTTCGCCGGCGGATCGACCGGCGCTCCTTCGCTGCGGAAGGCGGCGCGGGCGATCGTCCAGCCGGGCAGCGATGGCGCCCAGAAGGCGACGCCTTCGACCGAGAAGCACAGCGGCACGGCCGCGCCGCCGGCCGGGGCGCGGCCGCCGCTCATGCCCCGCCTCCGAACACCAGCACGCAGTTGTTGCCGCCGAAACCGAACGAGTTGCTGAGCGCATGGCGGACCGAGCCGTGCGCCGGATCGATCCGGATCTGCGGGCCGCAGGCCGCATCGAGGCTGCGCGTGTTCACCGTGCCCGGCATGAAGCCGTGCTCGATGGCGAGCAGGCTGGCCGCGGCCTCGACGATCCCGGCGGCACCGAGGGTGTGCCCGGTGAAGCCCTTGGTCGAGCAGGCGTGGGTGCGTGCCGGGAAGCGCCGCGCGACCAGCGCGGCTTCGACCTCGTCGTTCTTCGCGCTCGCCGTGCCGTGCAGGTTGACGTGGTCGATCTCGCTGGCGTCGAGGCCGGCGCGGGCGAGCGCCTCGTCGAGCGCCAGCTCGGCGCCGAGGCCGTGCGGATGCGGTGTCGACATGTGGTGGGCGTCGCTCGACTCGCCGTAGCCGAGCAGGCGGAGTTCGGCGTCGTCGCCGCCGCCCGCCCGTTCGAGCAGCGCGAAGCCGGCCGCCTCGCCGATGCTGATGCCCTGGCGCGCGGCGTCGAACGGCCGGCACCGCTCGGGCGAGACCAGCTGCAGGGCGTTGAAGCCGAACAGGACGCTGCCGCACAGGGTATCGACGCCGCCGACGATCGCGGCGTCGACCAGGCCCAGGCGCAGCATCCGCTCGGCCGCCGCGAACACCTTGGCGCTCGACGAGCAGGCGGTCGAAACGGTCAGGCAGGGGCCGGCGAGGGCGAGCGCCTCGTGCACGAAGCGGGCGAGCGAGTGCGGGGTGTGGACGAGCGGGTTGCGGTTGTCGGCCGGAAAACGGCCGTCGGCGTCGAGGTGGCGATAGGCGTCTTCGGTCGCGCCGATGCTCGAGGTCGAGGTGCCGAGCACCAGGGCGACCCGGGCCGGCCCGTAACGCTCGCGGGCCGCGTGGGCGGCGTCGATGAAGCCGTCGGCGCCCAGGCCGAGCCAGGCGAGACGGTTGTTGCGGCAGTCCCAGGCGGCGAGCGGCCCGGGCAGCGGCGCCGACTCGATGCCGCCGACCCGGCCGATCCAGGTGGCGAGCGGCTCGGGCCCGAAGTCGTTCGGGCGCAGGGCGCTGCGCTGGGCCTGCAGGGCGGCGAGCAAGGGCGTCTTGCCGATGCCGGCGGCCGTCGTTGCCGTGTAAGCAGTGATCCGGAGGGGGGCGATACGCTGCAGCACGAAAGGTTTGCGGCAAGATTCGCCGGGATTATCGACCAGCATCCGCGGCGGGCGTTCGTGCGTAGGCAGAGGCAACCTGTGGTAACCGAGGCATTTCGGCCATGACGTCGCGCGGCAGCAATCTGGCTCTCAACTGGGTCGAACTCGGGCTCGTTCCCGACCGGGTCGTAAGGCTCGGCATCCGCCGCCTGCTCAAGGAGCGGCTGGCTGAAATCGGCGATGGCGACGCCGAGGCGGCGGCGCGCATCGGCGAGGCGTTCATCGCCTCGCTGGCCGGCTCGGAGGTCGCGCTGCTGGCCGACAAGGCCAACCAGCAGCACTACGAGGTGCCCGCCGGGTTCTTCGCCCGCGTGCTCGGCCCGCATCGCAAATACAGCTGCTGCGAATGGGCACCGGGCACAGGGACGCTGGCCGAGGCCGAGGCCGCGGCGCTCGCCACGACCTGCCTGCGCGCCGGCATTGGCGACGGCCAGCGCATCCTCGAGCTCGGCTGCGGCTGGGGCTCGCTCACTCTCTGGATGGCCGAGCGCTATCCGGCGAGCCAGGTGACGGCGCTCTCCAACTCGCACTCGCAGCGCGTCTTCATCGAGGCCGAGGCGGCCCGGCGCGGCCTGGAGAACGTGCGCGTCGTCACCGCCGACGTCAACCGCTTCGCCAGCGACGAGCGCTTCGACCGGGTCGTCTCGGTCGAGATGTTCGAGCACCTGCGCAACTGGCCGGAGGCGTTTCGCCGGGTCGCCGGCTGGCTGGCACCGGGCGGGCGCTTCTTCATGCACGTGTTCGTGCACCGCTCGACGCCCTATGCCTTCGTCGACCGCGACGCCAGCGACTGGATGAGCCGCCATTTCTTCTCCGGCGGCATGATGCCGAGCGACGACCTGGCGCTGCGCTGTCAGGACGACCTGAAGCTGCTCGAGCGCTGGCGCTGGAACGGCCGCCACTACGCGAGGACCTCGGAAGCCTGGCTGGCCAACATGGATGCCAACCGGGCCGCGCTCTGGCCGCTGTTCGAATCGACCTATGGCGCCGAGCACGCGGCGACCTGGTG
>JBDTUG010000169.1:0-7815 GCA_040007855.1 Caldimonas sp. | reverse complement strand
GCTTCAGCCGCCCGCGCCGGTCGCCGCCGCAAGCACCCGCCGGTTGGTGGGGTGGCCGCGCAGGAAGCCGTCGCGCCAGGGCTCGGCGACGTGCTGCGCCGCGGTGTCGCGCAGCCAGGCGGCGCCCCCCCCGAGAACGGCGGTCGCTGCGGCAGGATCGCCGCCGGCACGCAGGGCCTCGGCGACGATCGCCCAGACGTCGGCCCGGTCGATGTCGAACGGCGCACAGGTGGCCAGCAGAGCCTGCACCTGCTGCGCATGGCGCAAGGCGTCGGCCGTGAGGCCCAGCGCGAGTTCGGCCGCGGCGGCGCGCGCCGTGCCGTGCATCAGCAGCCCCGGCCGCTCCAGCGCCACCGGCTCCTCGATCATGCGAAGGCAGACCGGCAGGGCCTGCGCGGCCGGCAGCGCGGCGGCCACCTCGAGCTCGAGCAGGGTGCGGTTGTAGGGCGAGTCGTGCACCGCGACCATCGACTGCGCCTCGGCGACGAGGGTCGGTTCGGCCCGACCCCGGTAGCGTGCCGCGCGCAGGCGCAGCGCCAGCCGGCGGCCGCGAAAGCGCAGCGCCAGGCCCGCGTCGTCGCTCGCCAGCAGCAGCTCGGCGCGCGCCGGCTGGCCGAGCGACAGCCAAAGCTGCGCCAGGTGGTTCTCGGCGATGACGATGTCGGTGCGCAGGTCGCCATTCGCCGCCAGCGCGGCGTGCAGTTCGTCGAGCACCGCCGCGAGGAGCGCCTCGGCGGCGGCGTAGTCGCCGAGGTCGCGCAGCACGCCACCCAGGTGCAGGTCGATCATCAGGGCGCTGCCGCGGCCGTGCATCCGGTCGCGCAGGGCCGCCGCTTCGCCGAGCACCGCCTTCGCCTCGGCCAACTGGCCGCGCCAGTGCAGCAGCAGGCCCATGTTGCTCAGCATCGGCAGGGTGCCGGCCAGGCGCCCGGCGGCGCGCAGCTCGGCGACCGCCTGGGCCGCGGCGTCGATCGCCGGTTGCAGGTGATCGCAGAACGCGAGCACGGCCGAGAGGGTGCTGTGGAAGTCGGCGCGTTCGACGACGCTGCCGTGCGCGGTCACCCACGGCCGGTGCGCCTCGAGCGTGGCCAGCGCTGCAGTTTCGTCGCCGCGCATGGCCAGGCGCCAGGCGGTGGAGCGGGCGAATTCGCCGGCCAGCCCGGGCTGGTTCAGGGCGCTTGCTTCGCGCATCGCCGCCAGACCGGTGTCGATGTTCCCGGTGTGGCCGTGGTCCGACTCCCAGGCCTGCCGGCAGAGCAGGGCGCGCAGGCGTTGCTCGTCGGTCCGGGCGAGCGTCTCGAGCTGCGTCATGCGCGACAGCCGGGTGGCGGCGCGGTCGGGTGCCGCCGAGATCGCCTGGCGGGTCACGAGGGCGTCGAACAGCGCGTCGTGGGCGCCAGCGCGCTCGAAGCACGCGATCGCCGAATCGAGCAGCGCGCATTGTTCGGCCGGCCGCGACGTGTCGCCGGCCGCCTGCGCCGCGCCCAGGAACGCTTCGCCGGCGCGAAGGTCTTCGCCGCAGGCCGCCCAGTGCGCGGCGACCCGGGCCGGCTCGCCGCCCCGGCCCTCGATGTAGCCGGCGACGAAGCGGTGGATGAACTCGGCCACCGAGTGCGCCATGCTGCGCCGCACCGCGACGGCGATCACGTCGTGCACGAACTGGCGCCCGTACAGCACCTGGCGCAGCTCGAGCTCGCGCAGCGGCGCGCTGAGGGCCAGCGGCTCGCACGCGAGCGCCGCCGCTGCCAGGTGCACGCTCCAGCTCTCGCCGGCGATCGCCGCGAGCTGGGCGAGGTGGCGCGCCTGCGGGCTGAGCAGGCCGATCCGGCGCTCGATGACCGCGACGATGTCGGCCGCGAGCGGCAGGACCTCCGCCTCGGCGGCGCTCGCACCGCCGAGCGCCATGACCAGTTTCACTGACTCGAGGACGAACGCCGGATTGCCGCCGACCTGGTGCCACAGGCGAGCCGCGAACGAGGCGGTGGCGAAGCCGGCCAGGCCGAGCGACTCGACCAGCGCGGCGACGCCGGCCAGGTCGAGCGGCTGCAGCTCGACGCGCAGTAGGCGCTCCGGTCCGCCCAGCGAATCGAGGCGGGCGACGGCGGCGGCGTCGAGCTCGTCCTGGCGGGCGCCGAAGACGAAGCGCAGCGTGGTCGACCCGCCATCGCCGGTCGTCGCCTCGGCGAGCTCGACCGCGGCTT
This sequence comes from Caldimonas sp., assembly GCA_040007855.1. Taxonomy (GTDB): domain Bacteria; phylum Pseudomonadota; class Gammaproteobacteria; order Burkholderiales; family Burkholderiaceae_C; genus Schlegelella_A. Next base: position 5,614 of record JBDTUG010000169.1, on the reverse strand, counting down.
CGATGCTGGCGGCGTCGGCGAAGTGCAGGTCATCGAAGACGAGTGCCCGGCAGCCGCCCGAGCTGCACGCGGCGAGCAGTCGGCCGGTGGCACGCAGGCACTGGCGGCGCTCGTAGTCGGTCAGCACGGCACCTGGCAGCGCGTCGGGCAGCAGCGCCGCCAGTCGGGGCAGCAGTCGCGCCGCCTGAGGTCCATCGTCGCCGTCGAGCGCGAGCTCGAATCGGTCGATCGCGGTGAGGACCAGGCGGCTCAGCGAGCTGTAGGGCAGGGCGGCGTCGCCCGGCCGTGCCGAGGCCACCGCGCACGGGCCGAGCGCGCCCGCCAGCTCGGCCAGCAGGCGGCTCTTGCCGAGGCCCGCCTCGCCGGTCACCAGCACCGTCCTTCCGCTCGACCAGCCGGCCAGGGCCGCGTTCAGCGGCGACTCGCGGCCGATGAGGCGGGGCGGGCGCAGGACGGTGACAGGGATCGCTGCCGGTGCTGCGGCCGGGGTCCGGGCGGCGCTCGCCGACGCACCGAGGATGGTCTCCCCGAGCTGGCGGGTCGGCGCCGAGGGCGCGACGCCGTAGAGCTGGCGCAGCATGTCCTTGCAGCGGTCCCAGACCGCTATCGCCGCGGCAATGTCGCCGCGCAGGTACAGCACCTCCATCAGGGTGCGGTAGGCTTCCTCGGACTCGCGGTCGACGCCGAGCAGCCGGTCGGCGATGCGCAGCGCATCGTCCAGGCGGCCGGCCTGGACGGCGCCGCGCGCTTCCTGCAGCAGGTCGGCCCGCCGGCGCAGCTGCTGCGATTCGCGCTGGCCGGCCAGCCAGGTCGCGCAGTCCTCGCAGTCGTCGTACTCGAAGCCGCCGAGCAACGGCGCGTCGTTCGCCGGCTCGACGCCGAGCCGCGGCGCCAGCGACAGCACGCCGCGCTCGTCGTCGACCAGGTCGGCGCCGGTCTTCTGACGCAGCATCGACAGGCGCTGGCGCAGGTTGCCCCGGGCGCGCGCCTCGCTGGCGTCCGGCCAGAGCAGTCCGGCGAGTTTGCCGCGCGGCGTCGGCCCTTCGATCCAGAGGTAGGCGAGGACGAGCGCCTGCTTGCGCTCGAGCACGATCCGTTCGCCGCCCGCGCTGCGCAGGTGCACGGCGCCATGCAGGCAGGCGAGCAGCGACGGCGCGGCGTCCGATTGCTCAGCCACCGGCGGTTCCCATCGGCGCCACCTCGATCCGCCGGTCCCGGCCCGGCGATGACGCTCCGGTGACGCTCCCGGTCGCAAGCTGGCTGCCATGGCTCATCCGGCCACCTGCCTTCACCGCTGCGAGCACCCCCGTGACGAACGTTCCCGATGCCCCTGACGCTGCCGCCCAGCCCGTTCCGACGAGCCCGCGCGAGGCCGAGCTGGCGCGCGCCGAAGGGCGCGGCCGGCAGGTCCTGCTGTACGTCCCCGAGGGTCCGCTCGGCGGCGCCTTCACGTGCACGCGTTGCGCGGCCACGGCCTTGCAGCCGGACCTGCTCGACCACCAGGCCGGCTGCTCGTACCGCAGCGTCGACGGTCGCGGCGGGTCCGCCCGACGCCCTGGCGAGGCGACTGCCGATGCCGTTGCGATGCTGCGCCGCCCGCCGTCATGACTCCGATTCATCGCCCCTGCCGATCCTCGTTCCGATTCTGACGCACCGTCTCTTCCAACCTCTCTCCAGGAGCCGCTCATGAGAACCCAGCCCACCGATGCCCGTCCCGACGCGATGCGGCGCAAGCTCATGCTGGCCCTGCCCGGCAGCCTGGCGCTCGCCTCGCCGCTGGCGCTGGTCGGCTGCGGCGGTGGCGGCGACGCCGCGCTCGTCGCGGCGGACGATCCGGCCGGCGTCGGCCTCGACCTGCCACCGTTCCAGCGCAGCGTCGCGCCGGTCCGGGTCCGCCTGCCGGCTGGCGTCTCCATCGCCCTCGCCGGCACCAGCGTCATGACCGGCAACAACGCCTCGGCGGTTGCCGCCGACGGCACGGCCGGCGCGGTCATGCTGGAAGAGGCGCCGGTAATGGCCTACCTGTTCGGCGCCGACGGCCGCCTGCTGCTGATGGGCGTGATCGAGGTTGGCCGGCCGATGCTCGACAGCCGCAGCACCGCCGAGGCGCTGCTCTACATCGCCTCCGAGGCGGCGACGCTCGAGCCGGCGCTGCAGATCGCCTTTCGCCAGGTGTTGCAGACGCATGCGGTCGTCGAGCCGCTGCGCGTCGCCGTCGAGGCTTCGCTCGGTCGCGGCGGGATCGACGCCGGCGACGCTGCGCTGATGTCGGCGCTGGGCGCGGCGCAGGCCGTGATCAGGCCGGCGCCGATCGCGGCGGCGAGCGGCCGCGCCCATCCCCTGTCGCTGAAGATCCAGCCGGTCGATCAGATCAGCGGCATCACCGTGAAGCGCGATCCGGCCTTCAACACCGTGGTGTTCGAGAACGCGTTCCGGCGCCGCGCCTACGCCTGGGTCGACCGGGTCGGCCACTTCGACCAGGACGGCAAGCAGGTGCTGCTGCCGACGCCGGTGCCGCTGAAGGACTTCGACATCTCGGCGACGACCTCGCTCTCGTTCGACAACCTGGTCGTCAAGGTCGGCGACTACCTGGTCGAGCTGGCGCAGGACATCGGCGTGATCGGCGCCTACCAGCAAGGCACCGGGCCGTTTCGTCCGGTGGCGTCGGAGCCGGTCTATCTGCAGCTCGTGCCGGAGGAGGCGCAGGCGAGCCTGTACCGGACGCGGATCGTCGGCATCGGCGCCCTCGACGTCGGACAGCTCTCGGCCGTCGAGTCGGCCAAGCTCGACCGGCTGCGCGTCCAGACGATGGTCGAGGACATCCTCATTCCCGTCCTCAAGACGATGGTCCTGCCGATCATCGGCGAGAAGATCGGCGCCAAGTTCGCCGACGACACGAAGCGGCTGTTCGCCGCCGCCGTGGTCAATGACCTGTACGACCTGCCGGTCCTGAGCAACCTGTTTCCCAACACCATGACGGCGCTCAAGAACAACGACGGCGCGGGGGTCTGGCGGGCGCTCTGGCCCGAGCTCGTCACCAGCGCGACCTGGGGCAAGGTGCTCGATGCGTTCCTGGTCGCCAGCTACAAGGGCACCGGCTCCGTCAGCGCGCTGCTGCTGCCCCCGGTGTTCGACGGCTCGGGCGCACTGGTCGGCGTCACCGGCGACGCCGCCAGCGTCCAGGCCAACGTCGAGAAGCTGAAAGCCGGCCTGTCCAAGGTGGCCCGGATGGTGACGATCGCCAAGGCGCTGGCCACGGTCGGCGATGTCGTGGCGATCGCCCACGACTGGTCCGAGTCGCAGGGGCTGACCGTGTTCGACCTCACCTCGAGCGGGTCGACGCTCGACTTCACGCCGCGCGACGTCTCGGCGGTGGCCGGCGGGTCGGTGCCTCTGACGGTCGTCCTCGGCGACGCGCCGCCGGCCGACAGCGACAGCCTCGTCGGCTACGAATGGACGGTCAGCGGCGCCGCCGGCGGCACGCTGCGCAACCAGCAGAACGGCTCGATGGCCACGACGATGTCGACCAGCGGCAACAGCGTCGACTACGTGGCCGCCGCCGGCGCGGCGCTCGGCGCGATCGATCGGGTCACGGTCAAGGCCATCCTGAAGGACCGCAACTCGCGCGCGGGCAACGTCATCGCGGTGCAGAAGGTCCCGGCCACGGTGACCATCGGCACGATGAAGCTGACGCCGGAGAGCGCCGACATGGATCTGGGCGGTGGGCAACGCCAGGAGTTCACGATCACCTTCGCGCAAGGCTCGGGTGACGGCTTCGAGTTCGAATGGAGCTGTGCCTCGCTGAACGGAGCGATCTCCGACGGTACCCACGACACCTCGAGCGGCCCGACCACGTTTCGCTCGAAGCTGCCGACGGTGTACTACGCGTCGAACGGCAAGGCGCTCGGCGGGGAAACCGAGCTGGTCTCGGTGCGGGTGCTGCGCATCACCAGCGCGCCGGGCGCGGCCCAGGAAACAAGCGAGACCGTTGCGACCCTCGCGGCGCCGGTGCGCTATCCGCGCATGACCGTGAAGCTCTCGCCGGGCCAGACCCAGGACATCCCGACCGACATCGATTTCGGCGTCTATGCCAGCCTGACCAGCGCCCTGCCGAACAAGGCGGAGCTGACCTGGGTGTGGGAGGTCAGCGGCGTCGGCACGATCCAGGACCTGCCGTCGTTCAGCATCGGTGGCGGCGGTGCCGCGCTGTTCAGCAGCGGCACCGTAGAGGGATCGGCGACCCTCACCGTGCGCGCCCGCATCTTCGTTCCCGGAACGCCGAACCGGACCACCACCACCGACCCGGCGAGTGTCACGCTCAACGTCAGGAAGGGCATGACCAAGGTCGTCATGGAGGTCTTCGGCGGGGTGTTCGGCTGCAATATCGTGGCCGCCTGCGGGGTCGACAGCTACTCCGGCTTCCTCGTTCCCAAGTTCAAGAAGGCGGTCGGCTACGAGATCACGATCACCGAGCTCAACGTCGGCCATCCCTACTACGACTCGCTGAACCCTCCGAACACCTATCGGCGCAGCTGGATCAACGAGGTGGGCGACGGGGGCGGCATCTACTTTCCGATCACCCACCATCCGCACGGGCTGGGGGCCGAAGGCACCAAGTTCTGGTGCGTCTGGACCGGCTTCGGCGGCGCCGTCAATGGCAAGGCCACGGCGACCATCACGCTGGCACCCTGAGGCCGTCGGCTAGGGTGGCGCCTGCCAGTGGCCGGCGCTGCGCTGGCCGCGGCCGGGGAGCGTGGCCAGCACGACGCCGACCAGCGCCAGCGCGAATGCGGCGCCCTGCGCCACCGTGAACTCCTCGCCGAGGAAGTACACGCCGACCGCCGCGGCGCTGATCGGCAGGAACACGGTGAACACGCCGGCCGACGATGCCGGCACGTGCTTCAGGCCGGTCATCCACAGCCAGACCGTCAGCACGCTGGCGCAGATGGCGTAGACGGCGAGCACGCCATACGACTGCGCGGGAATGAAGTTCCAGGCGAAGCCGGGCATCTGCCAGAGCGCGAACGGTGTGACGATCGCCAGGCCCCAGAGATTGATCAGCGCGCTGATCCGCTTCGGTCCGACGTGCGCCGACAGCTTCTTGCCGATCACCACGTAGAGCGCTTCGCAGGTCACCGCGCCGAGCAGCAGCAGGCTGCCGAGCAGCGCGCCGCTGGCGAGATCGCCGTCCTTGTCGCGGGCGAACGCGACCAGGGCGATGCCGGCGATCGCGAAGGCGACGCCGATCAGCACCCGCCAGCCCGGGCGCTCGCGCAGCAGCAGCCAGGACAGCAGGGCCACCATCGCCGGGATCGCCGCCATGATCACGCCGGCCGCCAGCGCCGAGCTGCGCGAGATGCCGAACAGCATGCAGACCGAGAACAGGAAGTTGCCGAAGAACGACTCGAGGAAGAGCAGGCGATGGGTCCGCCGGTCGAGCGGCGCTTCGCCGGCGGGGCGGCGCAGCCAGGGCGCCATCGCCACCGCGGCGATCGCGAAGCGCAGCCAGGCGAGCACGAACACCGGGAAGACCGCAACCAGGAACTTCGAGAAGCCGACGTAGGCGCCGACGATGGCCATCGCCAGGGCGAGGCAGAAGTAGGCGAGCCAGACG
>JBDTUG010000168.1:0-7839 GCA_040007855.1 Caldimonas sp. | reverse complement strand
AGTCGGGCCAGTGGCGCATGACGCTCGAGTCGGTGCGCGAGCGCGAGCGCCTGCTCGTCGAGCGGCTCGGCCTGGTCGAGCCGCAGGCCTTCCTGATGCCGATCTTCGCCGGCGAGCGGCCGGGGCCGTTCGCCCTCGGCGCCGCGTTCTGGATCGCCGACCGGATGGCCGGCCGGCGCACCGCGCGCCGCATCGGCGCCGCCGAGGCCGGCCGCGCCGAGCCGCTGCTGGCGCGCGAGCGGCTGGGCGCCGCGATCGCCTACCGCGAAGGCGTCGTCGACGATGCCCGGCTGGTCCTGCGCCTCGTCTTCGACGCCGTCGCGCTCGGCGCCCGCGCGCTCAACCACGTCGAGGCGACGTTGATCGAGGCCGACGGGCGGGTGCTCGGGGCGCGCCTGGAAGATCGCCTCGACGGCGAACGGCAGGAGGTGCGGGCGAGCGTCACCATTCATGCGGCCGGCGTCTGGGCCGGCGCCGCGCCGGGCGCGCCGCTGCTGCGCCCGCTGCGCGGCAGCCACCTCGTCTTCGCGCGCACTGCGCTGCCGATCGCCGGCGGGCTCGCCTGGCTGCATCCGCAGGACCGGCGGCCGGTCTTCGCCCACCCGTGGGAAGGCGCAGTCGTGGTCGGCACCACCGACATCGACCACCCGGTCGCCGACGTGCCGGCGATCCTCTCGCCGGCCGAAGCCGACTACCTGGTCGCCGCCCTGCGCGCGCCTTTTCCGCAGCTCGCGCTCGACGCCTCGATGGCGCTCTCGAGCTACGCCGGCCTGCGTGCGATCGTCGTGCCGCCCGGCGAAGAGAACCTGCCGCCTTCGGCGATGGGCCGCGACTCGGCGCTGTGGGCGCGGCCGGGCCTGGTCGGCATCACCGGCGGCAAGCTGACGACGCATCGCGCCACCGCGCTCGAAGTGCTGCGCGAGGTGCAAAGACAGGGCGTGCGGATCGCGGCTGCGCCCGCCGCATCGGCCACGCTTCCCGGCACGCGCCTGCAGGGGCGGCTCGGCGTGGCGGGCGCGGCCTGGGTCGCGGCGCGGCCCGCGAACGAGCACGAGCCGCTGCTCGGCACGCCCTACAGCTTCGCCGAGTTGCGCTGGTCGCTGCAGCACGAGCAGGTGCGCCGCCTCGACGACCTGCTGCTGCGCCGCACCCGCCTGGGCCTGGTCGCGCCGGGCGGTGCGGTCACGCTGCTGCCGGCGCTCGAGGCTGCGTGCCGCGAAGCGCTCGGCTGGGACGCGCGGCGCTGGGCCGACGAGGGCGCGCGCTACCGGGAAAACTGGGCCGCCTGTCACGCGCCGCCGGCCGACAATCTCCGGCCATGACCGCCGACCTGCTGCTCGCCATCGACGTCGGCACGCAAAGCGTGCGCGCCCTCGTCTTCGACCGCGACGGCGCGATGCAGGCGCGCGCGCAGGTGCTGTTCGAGCCGCCGTTCGAGGCGCCGCAACCCGGCTGGGCCGAGAAGGATGCGCTCTCCTACTGGCAGGCGCTGGCCGAGTGTTGCCGCGCCCTCTGGCGCCAAGGCAGCGTGCAGCCGGAGCGGATCGCCGGGCTGGCCCTGACGACGCAGCGCGGCACCGTCGTCTGCGCGCGCGAGGACGGCACGCCGCTCAGACCGGCGATCGTCTGGCCCGACCAGCGCCTCGCCTCGGCGCCGCCGCCGATGGGCGCGTTCTGGAACACGCTGTTCGGCGTGGCCGGGGCCGGCGCGCTGATGCGCCACCTGCAGCGCCAGGCCGAGGCCAACTGGCTGGCCCAGCACGAGGCCGCGATGTGGCAGCGTTGCGAGCGCTTCACCCTGCTCTCGGGCTGGCTGACGCACCGCCTGGTCGGCGAGTGGGTCGACTCGGCCGCCTGCCAGGTCGGCTACCTGCCGTTCGACTACAAGCGCCAGCAGTGGGCGAAGGCGAGCGACTGGCACTGGAAGGCGCTGGCGGTCCGCCCGGCGCAGCTGGCCCGGCTGGTGGCACCGGCCGAACGGCTCGGCAGCCTGACCGCCGCCGCCGCCGCCGAGCTCGGCCTGCCCGGCGCCGTGCCGGTCATCGCCGCCGCCGCCGACAAGGCCTGCGAGGTGCTCGGCTGCGGCGCGCTCGAGCCCGATACCGCGCACCTCTCGTTCGGCACCGCGGCGACCATCAACACGACGCAGCCGAACTACCTCGAGGTGCAGCGGCTGTTGCCGGCCTATCCGGCGGCTCTGCCCGGCGCCTTCAACACCGAGATCCAGATCCAGCGCGGCTTCTGGCTGGTGAGCTGGTTCAAGAACGAGTTCGCGCACACCGAGCGCGCCCTGGCGGCCGAGCGCGGCGTCAGCGCCGAGTCGCTGTTCGATGCGCTGATCGCCTCGGTGCCGGCCGGCTCGATGGGCCTGACCCTGCAGCCCTACTGGTCGCCGGGGCTGCGCGACCCGGGCCCGGAAGCGAAGGGCGCGATCATCGGCTTCGGCGACGTTCACACGCGCGCCCACGTCTACCGGGCGATGATCGAAGGGCTGGCCTACGGACTGCGTGCCGGCCGCGAGCTGATCGAAAAGAAGATCGGCCGGCCGGTCACCCGCCTCGTGATCTCGGGCGGCGGCGCGCAAAGCGACGGCGCGATGCAGATCGCCGCCGACGTGTTCGGCCTGGCCGCCGAGCGGCCGCAGGTGGCCGAGGCCTCTTCGCTCGGCGCGGCGATGCTCGCCGCCAGCGGGCTCGGCTGGTATCCCGACGTGGCCAGCGCGGCCCGGGCGATGGCCCGGCCCGGGAAGCGCTTCGAGCCCCAGCCCGCGGCGGTGCGCACCTACGACGCGCTCTACAAGCAGGTCTACCGGCCGCTCTACAAGCAGCTCGAGCCGCTCTACCGGCGCATCCGTGCCATCACCGGCTACCCGGCCGACACGGCGTAGCCGCGAGCACGCGAGCCGGCGACCCCGGCCCGGAGGGGTGAGGTCCCGCAACAGGCGGGCACGAGCGATTGCTTGACAGCTTCTCAGCCGCGGCTCGGATCGATCAGGAACTTCTCGCCGGTGGCGCGCTTGTTGTAGGCGGCGATGGTGTCGAGCTGCAGCGCCTCGGCCAGCGACACCTGGCGTGAGTAGTGGCTGGCGAAGGTCGTCTTCAGTTCGGCCGCGACGCGCTGCTTGAGCGCCGCGGTGGCCGCCGGCCCGATCTTCTGCAGGAACGGAAAGAGCAGCCAGCCGCCCATGCCCCAGGTCATGCCGAAGTTGCGCACGAACTCGGTCGGGCCGGTGTCGAGGCCGCCGTACAGGTAGACCTGCTTCAGGGTGTTCGAGCCGTAGCGGCTGTAGTCCTTGGCCGTGCGGTTGATCGCCGCCTCCATGCACGAGAGGATCTGTCCGGCGAGCCGGCCGCCGCCGATCGCGTCGAACGCGATCGTCGCGCCGGTGGCGACCAGCGCCTCGGTCAGGTCCTGCATGAAGCCGGGTGCGCTGCTGTCGCACACGTGTGCGGCGCCGAGCTCGCGCAGCAACGCCGCCTGCTCGGGCTTGCGCACGATGTTGACCAGCGCCACCCCGTCGGCGAGGCAGATCCGGTTCAGCATCTGGCCGAGGTTGGAGGCGGCCGCGGTGTGGACCAGCGCCGTGTGGCCTTCGCGGCGCATCGTCTCGACCATGCCGAGCGCGGTGAGCGGGTTGACGAACGACGAGGCGCCCTCGGCGGCCGTCGTGCCCTCGGGCAGCGGCAGGCAGGCGTCGGCGCCGACGCAGCGGTACTGCGAGTACATCGCGCCGCCGAGCAGGGCCACGGTCCGGCCGATCAGGGCCTGCGCCGCCGCCGACGCGCCGGCGGCGACCACGACGCCGGCGCCTTCGTTGCCGACCGGCATCGACTCGCCGAGCCGGGCCGAGAGCCCCTTCATCGCGGCCTCGGCGATCGGCGCGACGACCACGGGGCGATCGGCCGTTCCGGACGCCACGGCGCGGCTCATGTCGGCCGCCGAGAACAGCAGGCCGATGTCGGACGGATTGATCGGCGCCGCCTGGATGCGCACCAGCACTTCGTTCGGCCGGGGCTCCGGGACCGGCACGCTGGCGAGCGAGAGCTCGAGCTCGCCGCTGCGGACCAGCGAACGCAGTTGCAGGGCGGTGGTTTCGGTGGGCTTGCTCATCAGGGGTCTCCGGAGGCGGGCACAGGTCGAAGAAGGGAGGGGCGATCGAGTCAGCCGAGGAACAGGTCGCCGACCGCGACGACGGTGCCCGGGACGAGGGATGCGAACAGGATCTGCGCCACGCCACCGTTGCCGTCGGCGTCGTAGTAGAGGTTGCCGGTCGCCTGGTCGTAGACGATGCGGTCCGAAGCGTCGGCGGCCTGGGTGCCGAGCACGAAGGCCGACGCCGCCAGGGCGCCGACCGGGCCGGCGGCCGCGAAGATGGTCTGGCTCAGCGAGATGCGGTCGGCGCCGGAGACGAAGTCGGTGATGGCGTCATGGTTCGTCGCCGTGTTCGGCGTGCTGGTGAACCGGAACGTGTCGTCGCCGCCGCCGCCGGTCAGAAAGTCGTTGCCGAGGCCGCCGTTGAGCACGTTGCTGGCGCCGTTGCCACTCAGGTGATCGGCGAAGTTGCCGCCGGTCAGACGCTCGATGCTGACCAGCGCATCGCTGCCGGAGCCCCCGGTGGCCTGCGCCCCGGCGCTCGCCAGGCTGACCGTGACGGCTGCGGCCGCGTACAGGTACGAGGCCGTGTCGGCTCCGGCGCCGCCATTCAGCGTGTTGTTGCCGGGTCCCGAGTACAGGATGTTGTTGAGGCCGTTGCCGTTGCCGTTGACCGCGCCGCTCGCGGCGATGCGCAGGTTCTCGACGTTGGCGCCGAGCGCATAGGCGATGCTGCTCTCGACCGTGTCGATGCCGCCGGTACCGGAATTGGCGTTGCTCTCGGTGACGACATCGCCGACGGTGTCGACGACATAGACGTCGGACCCGTCGCCACCGGTCATGGAGTCGGCGCCGGCGCCGCCGTCGAGCCGGTTGGCGGCCGCGTTCCCGGTCAGGTTGTCTGCGAAGGCGCCGCCGGTCAGGTTCTCGATGTTGACCAAGGCGTCGGTGCCGGAGCCGCCGGTCGCTTGCGCAGCGGCGCTGGCCAGGCTGACCGTGACCGCCGAGGTGGCATAGGCGTAGGACACGGTGTCCACGCCGGCGCCGCCGTCGAGCACGTTGTCGCCGGCCGCCGCGTAAAGGACGTTGCCGACGTTATTGCCGGTGCCGTTGACCGGGCCGACGCCGGTGATGCGCAGGTTCTCGACATTGGCGCCTAGGGCGTAGCTGATGCTGCTGTCGACGGTGTCGGTGCCGCCCGTGCCGGCCGCCGCGTTGGTCTCGGTGACCACATCGCCCGGGTCGTCGACGACATAGGTGTCGGAGCCGTCGCCGCCGGTCAGGTGGTCGGCGCCGGGGCCGCCATCGAGTGTGTTGGCGGCGGCGTTGCCGATCAGGTTGTTGTCGGCGCCATTGCCGGTCAGGTCGACCGGCCCCGCCGCACTGCCGACCGTCGCGTTCTCGACGTTGGCGGCCAGGGTCAACGTCACCGAGGTCTGGACCAGGTCGATGCCCCCGCCAGGCGATTCGTCGACGAGGTCGAAGACGTTGTCGACCACATAGGTGTCGTTGCCGGAGCCGCCGGACAGGAGGTCGGCGCCAGCCCTTCCGTCGAGCACGTTGTTGCCGCTGTTGCCTTCGATCAGGTTGCCGAGGGCGTTGCCGGTCGCGTCGATGTCGGCGCTACCGGTGAGCTTCAGGTGTTCGAAGTTCGCCGCCAGGCTCCAGTTCACCGACGACTCGACCGAGTCGCTGCCGGCGCCGGCCGATTCGGTGAGCACATCGCCCGGGTCATCGACCCGGTAGATGTCGTTGCCCTGGCCGCCGCTCAGGGAGTCGGCGCCGGCGCCGCCGTCCAGCAGGTCGTTGCCCAGGTTGCCGGTGAGCCGATCGTTGCCGGTGCCGCCGAACAGCACGTCGTCGCCGCTCGCGCCGTTGATCACGTCGTTGCCGCCGGCGCCGTCGACCGTCAGCAGCTGGCCGGGATCGAGGTTGATCGTGTCCGCAACCGGGCTCCCGGTGAGCCGGAGACCGACCGGGGCGCCGGCGGTGTCGTAGCGCTGGGCGTAGATGCCGTCGCCGTCGCTGTCCTGGCTCGCGGAGACCCATCCCACGACGAAGCCGGCATCGGCCAGCGATGCAACGACCGGATGGCTCTGGGTGCCAGCCGTCGTGGTGTTGACCTTGAACTCCGGGCCGACCGCGTTGCCAAGGGCGTCGAAGCGCTGGGCATTGATGCCCAACTGGTCGCCGTCCGACCCGAACGCATCCCAGGTCACCACGAACCCGCCGTCGGCGAGCGCCGCGACGGCGGGCCGAAGCTGGGTGCCGACCGAGCTGTTGACCTGGAACTCCGGCCCCGATGCGTTGCCGCTCGCGTCGTAGCGCTGCGCGAAGATGCCGAAGCCAGGCCCGGCGACGAACGATTGCCAGCCGATCACGAAGCCGCCGTCGTTCAGGCCCGCGATGCTGGGCAACTCCTGAGAGGCGGCGACGGTGGTGTTGACCCGGAACTCCTGCCCCAGCGGGTGGCCCCCGGCGTCATAGCGACGGGCGTAGATGCCCAAACCGGAGCCGTCCTGGTTGTTCGACTCCCAACTCACGACGAAGCCGCCGTTGGCCAGCGACCCGACGGCGGACGCTGTCTGGTTGTCGGTCACTGTCGTGTTGACGCGGAACTCCGTCCCCGCGACGAGCCCGCCGGCGTCGAATCGTTGGGCGTAGATGCGTAACCGGAGCCGTCCTGGATGCTCGATTCCCAGCTCACCACGAAGCCGCCGTCCGACAACGCCGCGATGCTGGGTGACACCTGGTCGAAGCCGCCGGTGGTGTTGATCCGGAACTCTTGCTCTAGCGGGTGGCCGTCGGAGTCGAAGCGCTGGCCGTAAATGCCGTAGCCATCACCGTCCCGCCCGAGCGTTTCCCAGCACACCACGAAGCCGCCATCGGCCAGCGCGCCGACGGTGGGCAAGGACTGGCGGCTGCTCGCGATGGTGTTGACCTGAAATTCCGGACCGGTCGCAAGGCCCCGCGCGTCATAGCGTTGGGCGAAGATGCCGGTCTCTTCGCCGTCCTGCTGCCACGACTGCCACGCGATGACGAACCCGCCGTCGGCCAGCGCCGTGATCGTCGGCTCGTTCTGGTCCGAGAACGTCACTGCATTGGCGCGAAATTCGGCAGAAGTCAGGCTCAGTTGCGAATTGCCGAACTGCAGGCTCTCCACCTGCGACAGGCTGTCGGTTCCGTCGGAGCCGTCGGCCGGATTGATGTCGCGCACCACCAGGCGGCCGCCCACGCTGGCGAAGGTGTAGCCCGCGAGGTTGCCGGAATACCAGGCGGTGTCGGTGCCCAGCCCGCCATTGAGGGTGTCGTTGCCACCCAGTCCGGCGATCAGATCGTCGGCGCTCGTGCCGTTGAGAAGGTTGCCGAGGTTGGTGCCGAGGATCAGGGACATGGCAGATCAGCCGGGGCGGGCGTGAGCCGGATCGGGGTTGCCGCCGTGGACCTTTCGTGGGAGTCGCCCATGTTAAAGGATGCCCTTCTCGCACCAGAGCTCAGCGGCACGAATCACCGCCTTGTCGTGGGCGGCGAGCGGACTCACCCGATGAACAGATCCCCCACCGTGACGACGGTGCCCGGGATCAGCGTCGCGAACAGGATCTGCGCGCCGGCGCCGTTGCCGTCGGCGTCGTAGTAGAGGTTCCCGGTCGCCTGGTCGTAGACGATGCGGTCCGAGGCGTCGGCCGCCACGCTGCCGAGCACGAAGGCCGATGCCGCCAGCGCGCCGGGCGGGCCGGCGGCCGTGAA
>JBDTUG010000167.1:0-7845 GCA_040007855.1 Caldimonas sp. | reverse complement strand
TCGAGGAGCGCCGGCTCGACGTGCACATCCCGCGCGGCATCCGCGCCGGCCAGCACCTGCGCCTGGCCGGCCAGGGCGCGCCCGGAAGCGGCGGCGCGTCGGCCGGCGATCTCTACCTGGAGATCGAGTTCAAGACGCACCCGCGCTTCCGTCTCGACGGCGCCGACGTCTACGTCGACCTGCCGCTGGCACCGTGGGAGGCGGCGCTCGGCGCGACCGTCGAGGTGCCGACTCCCGAGGGGCCGGTGCAGCTCACCGTGCCGAAGGGCTCGGCGGCCGGGCGCAAGCTCCGGCTGAAGGCACGCGGCCTGCCGGCGGCCAAGGCAAGCGGCACGGCGGGCGACCTGTACGCGGTGCTGGCGATCGCCCTGCCGCCGGTCGACGGCGAGAAGGCACGCGAGGCCTACGAGGCGATGGGCCGGGCCTTCGACGGTTTCGACCCGCGCGCCGTACGTGGAGGTTGACCATGACCGATTCGGGATCGGCCGCCCTGCGCGGCAGCGTTGTCGAAGAAGAGCTCACCCTCACCACGGTCGAGCTGTGCCGCGCCTGCAATGCCAGCGAGTCTCACCTCGAGCTGTGGGTCGCCGAGGGCGTGCTGCAGCCGAGCGGCGCCAGCCGCGACGAATGGCGCTTCGGCGGCCGTTCGCTGGCGCGCATGCGCAGCGCCATGCGCCTCAGCCGAGACCTCGACATCAACTCGCCGGGTGTCGCCCTGGCGCTCGACCTGCTCGACGAGATCGAGACGCTCCAGGCTCGCCTGCGCCGGCACGCCGGCTGACGCCTGATCGCCGCGCTCGTGCCCGGACCCGAGGCTTGTGCGTCGCTCCCGGGACCGGGCCTTCTCCCGGCACGGGGCCGATCGGTACGCCGGCCTCGGCCTTGACCTCCTTCAGCACGACGCTCGAGCGGATGTGCGTCACGCCGGGCAGGCGAAACGCGGTCTCGTGCAGGAAGCTCTCGTAGCTGCCAATGTCGGGAACAAGTACCTTGATGCTGTAGTCGGCGCCGCCGGTCGTGCTGTAGCAGGCGACGATCTGCGGGCAGGCGGCGACGGCGCGCTCGAACTCGCGCACCGTGCCCTCGGTGTGCTGGGTCAGGTTGACCTCGGCCAGCACGCACAGCGCGAGGCCGACGCTCTCGCGATCGACCACTGCGCCGTAGCCGCGGATCACGCCGGCCGCTTCCAGCGCCTTGACGCGCTTCCAGCACGGCGTCGAGGTCAGGCCGACGGCGGCGGCGAGCTGCTGCACCGTCTGGCGCGAGTCGCGTTGCAACGCAGCGAGGATGGCGCGGTCGGTACGGTCCAAAGCGATCATGCTGTCTCCGTAAGGAAAACGGCATATCCGTTCTCTGCGTACGCGATTCTGCAGCCAGAAAAGAAGCACATTCTCGGCACTGGCGAGTAAATTGCCCGCTTCGAGCCGCGCCTGAAGGAGCTTCCCATGCCGCAAACCCTCGTCCGCCCCGACTACCGCCTTGCCGACAACCTCGTGGCCGAGCGCGGCGTCGTGTTCCTGACCGGCACCCAGGCGCTGATCCGGCTGCCGCTGATGCAGGCGGCGCGCGACGCCGCGTTCGGCGTGAAGTCGCGCGGCTTCATCAGCGGCTACCGCGGCTCGCCGCTCGGCATGGTCGATCAGCAGGCGTGGAAGAACTCGAAGCTGCTCGATGCCGCAGGCGTCAAGTTCCTGCCGGCAATCAACGAGGAGCTCGCCGCCACCGCCGTGCTGGGCACCCAGCGGGTCGAGTCCGACCCCGAGCGCACCACCGACGGCGTGTTCGCCATGTGGTACGGCAAAGGCCCGGGCGTCGACCGCGCCGGCGATGCCTTGAAGCACGGCAACGCCTACGGTTCTTCGCCGCACGGCGGCGTGCTGGTGATCGCCGGCGACGACCACGGCTGCGTCTCGTCCTCGATGCCGCACCAGAGCGACGTGACGATGCAGTCGTGGCACATGCCGGTGGTGGCACCGGCGAGCGTCGCCGAATACCTCGAATTCGGCCTCTACGGCTGGGCGCTGTCGCGTTTCTCGGGCAACTGGGTCGGCCTTGCCGCGCTCTCGGAGGTGGTGGAGAGCGGCTCGACGGTCGACCTCGACCTCACCAGCGCGCGGGTTGCCGCCTGGAAGGGCGGCGCCGAGGTCGAGGCCGAGACCGGCTTCGTCCGCCCCGCCGACGGCCTGCACTATCGCTGGCCGGACCTGCCTTCGCTGAAGATCGAGGAGCGCCTGCACGCCAAGCTCGACGCGGTGCGCGCCTTCGCGAAGGTCAATCCGCTCGACCGCGAAGTCGTCGCGTCGAAAGAGGCGTCGGTCGGCATCGTCACCTGCGGCAAGGCGCACCTCGACCTGCTCGAGGTGTTCCGCCGCCTCGACATCTCGCTCGCCGCGCTGGCCGAGGCCGGGGTGCGGCTCTACAAGGTGGGTCTGTCGTATCCGCTCGAGCCGACCCGTATCGCGACTTTCGCCGAGGGCCTGAACGAGATCCTGGTCATCGAGGAAAAGGGCGCGGTCGTCGAGACGCAGCTGCGCGACCAGTTCTACAACGCCCCGGTGCGACCGAAGGTCGTCGGCAAGCGCGACGCCACCGGTCGGCCGCTCGTCTCCGAGCTCGGTGAGCTGCGCCCGTCGCGGCTGATCCAGATCGTCGCCGAATGGCTCGCCGGGCGCTTTCCGCAGCTCGACCGGCGCCACCTGGTGGTCGACTTCACGGTGCCGCAGATGCTCTCGAACGCCGGCGACGCCGTCAAGCGGCTGCCCTACTTCTGCGCCGGCTGCCCGCACAACACCTCGACCAGGGTGCCCGAAGGCTCGCGCGCCCAGGCCGGCATCGGCTGCCACGTCATGGCCTCGTGGATGGACCGCGACACCGAGGGCCTGATCCAGATGGGCGGCGAAGGCGTCGACTGGGTCTCGCACGCCATGTTCACCCGGGTGCCGCATGTCTTCCAGAACCTCGGCGACGGCACCTACTACCACTCCGGCTACCTGGCGATCCGCCAGGCGATCGCGGCGAAGACCAACATCACCTACAAGATCCTCTTCAACGACGCGGTGGCGATGACCGGCGGCCAGCCGGTCGACGGCGTGATCTCGGTCGACGGCATCGCTCGCCAGGTCGAGGCCGAGGGCGCGACCCAGGTGGTTGTCCTGTCCGACGACATCTCGAAGTACGACCGGATCCACGAGCGCTTTCCGAAAGGCACCGAGTTCCACGAGCGCGGCCAGCTCGACGCGGTGCAGCGGCGGCTGCGCGAGCTGAAGGGCGTGACCGTGCTCATCTACGAGCAGACCTGCGCTGCGGAAAAGCGCCGGCGCCGCAAGAAAGGCGAGCTGGTCGACCCGGCGCGGCGCCTCTTCATCAACGAACGGGTCTGCGAGGGCTGCGGCGACTGCTCGGTGCAGTCGAACTGCGTTGCCGTCGTGCCGCTCGAGACCGAGCTCGGCCGCAAGCGCAAGATCGACCAGTCGAGCTGCAACAAGGACTATTCCTGCGCAAACGGCTTTTGCCCGAGCTTCGTCGGCGTCGTCGGCGGCAGCCTGAGAAAGCGCTCCGGCGCGCTCGCCGGGCCTGGCGCGGCCCGCTTCGCGGCGCTGGTGGACAAGCTGCCGTTGCCGGCGCGGCACGCCTGGACCGGGCCGTTCGACCTGCTCGTCACCGGCGTCGGCGGCACCGGCGTGGTCACGGTCGGCGCGCTGATCGCGATGGCCGCCCACCTCGAGGGCCACTCGGCGAGCGTGCTCGACTTCATGGGTTTCGCGCAGAAGGGCGGCTCGGTGCTGTCGTTCGTTCGGCTCGCCCAGGACCCGACGGCGCTGAACCAGGTGCGCATCGATGCCCAGCAGGCCGACGCGGTGCTCGCCTGCGACATCGTCGTTGCGGCTTCGGCCGACGCCTTGCAGACGGTGAGCCGCGGCCGCACCCGCGTCCTCGCCAACACCCACGAGATCCCGGTCGCCGAGTCCTTGTCGAATCCCGATGCGAGCCTGAAGGTCGACGCCCTTCTCGAGAAGGTCGAGTTTGCCGCCGGCGCCGAGCGGGTCGAGACGATGGATGCGCAGACGCTCGCCGATGACTTCCTCGGCGACACGATCGTGGCCAACATCGTCGCCATGGGCTACGCCTGGCAGCGCGGCCTCGTGCCGGTCGGGCTGGCAGCGATGCGGAGGGCGATCGAGCTGAACGGCGTCGCGGTCGAGAGCAACAAGGCGGCGTTCTCGCTCGGCCGGCTCGCCGCCGCCGAGCCGGCGGCCTGCCGCGAGCTGCTGCACGAGCCGGACCCGGCATCGCTGCATGCCGAGACGCTCGACGAGCTGATCGCGCGCTCGGCGCGCTTCCTCGCCGACTACCAGGGCGAGGCCTACGCGGAGCGCTACCGCCGCCAGGTCGCCACGGTACGGGCGCGCGAAGAGGCGGTGAGCGACACCGCCGGCGCCCTGCCGCTGACCCGCGCCGTCGCCACCCAGCTGCGCAAGCTCATGGCCTACAAGGACGAGTACGAGGTCGCCCGTCTCTTCACCGACGGCGAGTTCCAGAAGCGCCTGGCCGAGCAGTTCGAAGGCGCGCCGACGCTCGAGTTCTACATGGCGCCGCCGGCGCTGGTGAAGCCGAAGGGCACGGGCCGCGCCGCGCTGCCGAAAAAGCGCCGCTTCGGGCCCTGGATGTTGCCGCTTCTCAAGGTGCTGGCGCGCGGCAAGGCGCTGCGCGGCACGCCCTTCGATCCGTTCGGCCGCACCGAGGAACGCAGGCTCGAACGCCGCCTGATTGCCGAGTACGAAGCGCGGGTCGGCGAGCTGCTGGCCGGCCTCTCGTCCGAAAAGTCGGCGGTGGCGGTAGCGATCGCCAACGTGCCTGGCTCGATCCGCGGCTACGGCCACGTCAAGCTGGCCAGCCTGGCGATCGCCCGGGCGCGCGAAAAGGAGCTGCTCAACCGCTTCGACCCCGAGCGCTATCCGCGCCCGGTCGGCGCGGCGGTGGCGGGGCAGTTCCGCGGCATCCCGGTGACCTCCGCCTGACCGCGCGACGCGCCCTCAGCGCAGGCCGGGCAGGAATCGGGTGAGCTTGGCGACCAGCGCGTCGGGCGTGAACGGCTTGACGATGAAGTCGGCGGCGCCCGCGTCCATGCTGCGCACCAGGATCTCGCGGCGCGCCTCGCCGGTGAGCATCACCACCGGGATGGCGGCGAGCGCCGGGTCGGCTTTCAGCTGCAGGGTCAGCTCGACGCCGTCGCGGCCGGGCAGATTCACGTCCATCAGGATCAGCTCGGGGCGCACGCTGCGGATGCGCTCCAGCGCTGCCGCGCCGTCGCTCTCGGTGACCAGCTCGACGTTCTGGCTTTCGAGCGTGACGGTGACGAGCTGAAGCGAGAACTCGTCGTCCTCGACCAGGAGGACGACCGGTCGGGCCCGGGCGACGGCTGCGGGCCGGCCGGGCCGGGCAAGCCGGCCGGCGATCCGCAGGCTGGTCGCCAGCCGGTCGGGATCGGTGCCGCTGCCGGGGTGCGGCAGGTAGTCGTCGAAGACGCCGTCGCGCACCAGGCGGGCCGCTTCCGCCAGCTCGCCGGGCGCGCAGAGCACCAGGAGCAGCGGTAGTTTCGCTCCGGTCGCGGCGCGCAGCGACCGGGCTCGCGCCGCGGCGGCGGCGAGCGTCGGCAGGCCGAGCACGACGATCTCGGCGCCGCTGTCGGCGGCGTCGAGGACCATCCGCGACGGCTCGGTCGACAGCTCGATGTCAGGACCGGCGGCGTCGCCCAGGGCTTGCACGATCGCCCGGGCTGCCGCGCTGCCTTGCGCCGCGATGAGCAGGCGCAAGGGCCGGGAGGGGGAGAGGAGCTCGCTCACCACGCTCGATTGTCGGAGCGCGGCGCGCCGCGTGCGGCCGAAAGCCCGCTTTCCGACTGCTACACTTTTGCGATGGTCGTGCATGCAACATTCGCCGCGAGGTCCGAGGACCAGGGAGCCTGGCCCTGGCGGCGCTGCCCGAGGTCTGGCCGCCGCTGAGGGCGATGGCCCCGGTGCCGCGTTCCGCGCGCGCCGGCTGACACGACGGCGCGATGTTCCCGAGCGCCGATCCTGAACCGTGACACCGGTCTCTTTCGCCCATGAAGCGAGACCGGACCTCCAGGCAGTCCGCGACGCACCGCGCGGGCCAGAACTCATGACCGAAATCGAATTCAAGAGCCTTGCCCAGCAAGGCTTCAATCGCATCCCGCTGATCGCCGAGGCCTTTGCCGATCTCGAAACGCCGCTCTCGCTCTACCTGAAGCTCGCCCGCGACGGCGCCGGCGACGGCCGGGCGAGCTTCCTGCTCGAATCGGTGGTCGGCGGCGAGCGCTTCGGGCGTTATTCCTTCATTGGCCTGCCGGCCCGGACGCTGCTGCGCGCCAGCGGCTTTCGCACCGAGGTGGTGACCGAAGGCGCCGTGGTCGAAACCGACGAGGGCAACCCGCTCGACTTCATCGCTGCCTGGCAGAAGCGCTTCAAGGTGGCGCTGCGGCCGGGCCTGCCGCGCTTCTGCGGCGGCCTGGCCGGCTACTTCGGCTACGACACGGTGCGCTACATCGAGCCCCGACTGGCCCGTACTTGGAAGTCAGGCGGCATCGACACCCCGGACATCCTGCTCCTGCAGTGCGAGGAGCTCGCGGTCATCGACAACCTGTCGGGGCGCCTGTACCTGATCGTCTACGCCGATCCGGCCCAGCCGGAAGCGTGGTTCCGGGCCTGGCGCCGGCTCACCGAGCTGACCGACACGCTGAACCGCAGCGTCACCGCGCCGGCGGTCAAACGCGGTGCCTCGCACCCGGTCGAGCGCGAGTTCGGCAAGGGCGACTACCTCGCGGCGGTGCATCGCGCCAAGGAATACGTCGCCGCCGGCGACATGATGCAGGTGCAGGTCGGGCAGCGCCTGAAGAAGCGCTACACCGAGTCGCCGCTCAGCCTGTACCGGGCGCTGCGCTCGCTGAACCCCTCGCCCTACATGTTCTTCTACGACTTCGGCGACTTCCAGGTGGTCGGCGCGTCGCCCGAGATCCTGGTCCGTCAGGAGCACACGCCCGAGGGCGACAAGGTGACGATCCGCCCGCTGGCCGGAACCCGGCCGCGCGGGCCGACGCCGGCACAGGACAAGGCGCTCGAGGCCGAGCTGCTGGGCGACCCGAAGGAGCGCGCCGAACACCTGATGCTGATCGACCTGGCGAGGAACGACATCGGCAGGATCGCCAAGACCGGCAGCGTCAAGGTGACCGAGGCGTTCGCGGTCGAGCGCTACTCGCACGTGATGCACATCGTCAGCAACGTCGAGGGCCTGCTGAAGGACGGCATGAGCAACCTCGACGTGCTGAAGGCGACCTTCCCGGCCGGCACCCTGACCGGCGCGCCGAAGATCCGGGCGATGGAGATCATCGACGAGCTCGAGCCGGTCAAGCGCGGCCTCTACGGCGGTGCCTGCGGCTACCTCAGCTTCGCCGGCGACATGGACGTGGCGATCGCGATCCGCACCGGCATCGTCAAGGACGCCATGCTCTACGTCCAGGCCGCCGCCGGCGTGGTTGCCGATTCCGTGCCCGAGCTCGAATGGCAGGAAACCGAGGCCAAGGCGCGGGCGCTGATCCGCGCCGCCGAGCTGGTCGAGGAGGGCTTTTGATGCCCCCACGCTCACTGACGTTCGCTGCCCCCAGGGGACCGAATGGGCCCCCTCGTGGCCCTTGGGGCGAGGCCTCCCCTGGGACAGCCCGGCGGGAGGCCTGACATGAAGCTGCTCATGATCGACAACTACGACAGCTTCACGTACAACCTGGTGCAGTACTTCGGCGAGCTCGGCGCCGAGGTGCAGGTGCTGCGCAAC
>JBDTUG010000166.1:0-7861 GCA_040007855.1 Caldimonas sp. | reverse complement strand
GCCTGGCGATCGCCCGCGCGATCTACCGCGACGCGCCGATCCTGATCCTCGACGAAGCGACCTCGGCGCTCGACTCGGAATCGGAGCGGCTGGTCCAGCAGGCGCTCGAGACGCTGATGCGCGGCCGCACCAGCCTGGTCATCGCCCACCGGCTCTCGACCATCGAGCGGGCCAGCCGGATCGTCGCGCTCGAGGCCGGCCGCGTCGTCGAGCAGGGCACGCACGCCGACCTGCTCGCGGCCGGCGGGCTCTATGCTCGCCTGCACGCACTGCAATTCAGGAGCTGAACCATGAGCACCACGCCGCCCGTGAGCCGCTATCCCGTGCCGGCCCTCGCCGACCTGCCGGAAGACATCCGGAATCAGATCCTGCAGGTGCAGGAGAAGGCCGGCTTCGTGCCGAACGTCTTCCTCGCCTTCGCCCACCGCCCGGCCGAGTTCCGCGCCTTCTTCGCCTACCACGACGCCCTTCTGCTGCGCGACTCGGGCCTCAGCAAGGGCGAGAAGGAGATGATCATCGTCGCCACCAGCGGCGCCAACCAGTGCCTCTACTGCGTGGTCGCGCACGGCGCCCTGCTGCGCATCTACGAGAAGAAGCCGTTCCTCGCCGACCAGGTGGCCGTCAACTACCGCAAGGCCGACATCAGCGAGCGCCAGAAGGCGATGCTGGCGTTCGCGCTGAAGGTCTGCAACGACTCGGCGGCGATCGTCGATGCCGACTTCGCGGCCCTGCGCGCGCACGGCTTCAGCGACGAGGACGCCTGGGACATCGCCGGCATCACCGCCCTGTTCGGCCTGTCGAACCGGATGGCCAACGCCACCTCGATGCGGCCGAACGACGAGTTCTACCTGATGGGGCGGGTGCCCAAGCCGACCACGCCGGCGTGAACTGGTCAGAGCCCGCCGTGTCGGCGGGCAGGACCGTCCCAAGTGGACACATTTGGCCTTCGCCGAAAAAGGCCATGGCCCGATGCCTCGTCGGGGCGCATAGTCTGTGGCGCGGTTGAAGAAAGAGACAGTCAGCCGAACCCGCGAAGGTAGGCGAGCCTCTGCTTTTCCTGTCCGGGCCTTCCCCGCGGACGCGAAAAGAGCATGACAACCGACCCCTCATTCCTGGCGAAAGCGGCCTGCAAGGCGCCCACGGGCATCGCCGGCTTCGACGAGATCACCGGCGGCGGGCTGCCACGCGGGCGAACGACCCTGCTGGTCGGCGGGTCCGGGTCGGGCAAGACCATCTTCGCGGCCCAGTTCCTGGCTCACGGCGCCGGCGTCTGCGGCGAACCCGGCATCTTCGTTGCCTTCGAGGAAACGCCGGCGCGCATCGTCACCAACCTGGCGAGCTTCGGCTGGGACCTGGGCGCATTGCAGCCGGCGAAGCTCTTCTTCCTCGACGCCAAGCCGGTCCCCGACCTGATCCAGTCCGGCAACTTCGATCTCGGCGGCCTCATGGCGGCGCTCGGCGCCCAGGCGGAAGCCATGGGCGCCCGGCGGATCGTGTTCGACGCGCTGGACATCCTGCTGGCGCTGCTGCCCGACCCGGCGGCGAAGCGGCGCGAGCTCTATCGCCTGCATGAATGGCTGCTGGCCCGCCAGCTGACGGGGCTCATCACGGCCAAGGACGGCGGCGACGAGACCAGCTCCTTCAGCGATCATCCTTACGGCCTGATCCAGTTCATGGTCGATTGCGCGGTGGTGCTGAATCACCGTGTCGTCCTCGGCGTGTCGCAACGCAATCTGCGCGTGCGCAAGTACCGCGGTTCCGCTTTCGAGGAGAACGAGTCGCCCTTCGTGATCGGCAGCCGGGGCTTTGACGTGGCCATCGCGCGCAAGCTCGGCCGGCACGACGCTCCGGTGACGAACGAGCGGGTGAGCAGCGGCGTCGAACGCATGGACACCATGCTCGGCGGCGGCTACTACCGGGGTGCCAGCGTGCTGATCACCGGCGTTCCGGGTACGGCCAAGACGACCCTGAGCGGCGCCTTCGCCGAAGCCGCGTGCCGCCGCGGCGAGCGCACCCTGTTCGTCGGCTTCGATTCCGACGGCAGCGAGGTGGTTCGCAACCTGTCATCCGTCGGTTTGCACCTGCAGCAGCATGTCGACAGCGGCCTGCTGCGCATGATCTCGGCCCGAACCATCTCCGGCAGTGCCGAAACACTGCTGGTCCGGATCAAGGCGCTGGCGAAGGAGCACGAAGCCCGCTGCCTGGTGATCGACCCGGTGTCCACGCTGTCGAGGTCGGGCAACGAGCTGACGGCGCATGGCGTGGCGGAACGACTGATCGACTGGACCAAGGCAGACGGCATCACCCTGGTCTGCACCAGTCTGCTCGACGAGATGTCCGGGCAGATGGTCGATGGCGGCACGCCCATGCATATCTCGACCCTCGCCGACACCTGGATCCATCTCAACTACCTGGTGCAGGCCGGCGAGCGGAACCGCGGCATGTCGATCATCAAGTCGCGCGGAACTGCCCATTCGAACCAGGTGCGCGAGCTGATCCTCAGCGACGAAGGCGTGACCCTGGCCGACATCTACACCGCCGGCGGTGAGGTGCTGATGGGAACCTTGCGCTGGGAGAAGGAGAGCGCCGAGCGCGCGGCCCGCGAGATGGCGGAAGTGGCGGGGCAGCTGAACCTGGTGCGGCTCGATGCGGAAGAGGCGGTGCTCGAGGTTCGCGCGAAGTCGCTGCAGACCGAGCTCGTGGCCAAGCAGGTCGAGAAGACGCTGCTGGCTCGCACCCGCAAGAGCAAAGAAGGCGAGTTGGAGCGCGGCCGTTCCCGCATGCGCGAGCTGCGCGGCGCCGACACCGTGTCGGGATCCGAGTGAACGCCAGGATGCACCCGAACCCGAAGTTCGCTTTCCGCCTGTTCGTGGCAGGCGATACGCCCAACTCGAGCCTGGCGCTGGGCAATCTCGCTGCGCTCTGCCGCACCCATCTTCCCGACGGGCACGACGTCGAGGTCGTCGACGTCTTTCGCCAGCCCCTTCGGGCGCTTGCGGAAGGCATCCTGATGACACCGACCCTGGTCAAGCTCGCGCCGGGGGAGGTTCGCAGAATCGTCGGCACCCTCGCCGATACGCAGATGGTGTTGCTGGCGCTCGGGCTGCCGCCGGCATGATCGCCATCGCGGCGCCGACCGTCGCTGCCGGCGGCGAAGTCTCGGAGCTGATCGAGCTGCTGCACGCGACCGACCGACGGCTCGACGAGCTGCTGGCCGGCCAGGTCGATTCGGTCACCAGCCGGAGCGGCCAGACGATCCTGCTGCGCCGCGCGCAGACCGACATCCGCAACAGCGAAAGCGCGCGGCAGGCAGCGATCCTCGGCGCCCTGCCGGCGAACATCGCCCTGCTCGACGGGCAAGGCGTCATCGTCAGCGTCAACGCCGCCTGGCGGCAGTTCGCGGATGCCAATGCGCTGCGCGATCCGGGCCATGCGGTCGGACTCAACTACCTGGACGCCTGCGATGCGGCCAGCGCCCGGGCGCCTGGAGAGGGCGATAGCGCCGCCGCCGGCATCCGCTCGGTGCTGTCGGGGGCGACCGCGAGCTTCTCGCTCGAGTACCCCTGCCACTCGCCGACCGAGCAGCGCTGGTTCCTGCTGTGCGCAGCGCCGCTCGCGGACGGACCGAACCGCGGCGCCGTCGTGATGCACCTCGACATCACGGAGCGAGTGCTCGTCGAGCAGGCTCAGCGCGAGACCCGGCAGCTGCTGGACAACATCGTCGAGAACATCCCGACATCGGTGCAGGTCAAGTCGGTCAGGGACGGCTTTCGCATCCAGTTGTGGAACAAGGCCGCCGAGGCCATGTACGGCCTGCCCCGCGAAGCCGCGATCGGCCGCAACGTCCACGATCTGTGGCCCTCGGCCGATGCCGATCGGATGCACAGCTCCGACCAGGCTCTGGTGGCCGATGGGGTCCAGCAGGACTTCGACGATCGCCGCGCGCTGACGAAGACCGGCCGGGACATCCGCGTCCACATGCGCAAGGTGGCCCTCCTCGACGCGACCGGAAACCCGAGTCATGTGCTGGTGATCGCCGACGACATCACGGAACGGGTTCGCACCGAGTCGGCGCGCCAGGAGAGCGTCGCCGACTTCGCTGCTCTGGCCAGCGCCATGCCGCAGATCGTCTGGGTGGCGGATGCCGCGGGGATGACCACGTATCTCAACGGCCAGTGGTCCGACTACACCGGCCTCGGCGTTGCCGAAGGCATGGGCCGCGGTTGGCTCGAGTCGGTTCATCACGACGACCGCGCGGGCGCCGCGGCCGGATGGGCGCAGGCCTCGGCAGGCCGGGTCGACTACCGCACGGAGTGCCGCCTGCGCCGCGCCGATGGAACCTACCGCTGGTGGCTGGTACACGGCACTGCCGTCCTGGACGACGCCGGCCAGGTGCTGAAATGGATCGGCACCTGCACCGACGTCGACGAGCTGAAAGTGGCCGGGCTCCAGGTTTCCCGCGCCAACGCCGAATTGCAGCGGCAGCGGACCGAACTACGAGTCCTGTTCGACCTGATGCCGGCATTGATCTGGTTCAAGGACACGGAGGACCGGATCGTCCGCGTCAACGAACGCGCCGCCGCCCTGGCGGGCCGGCCGGTCGCCGAGATCGAGGGCCGGCCGT
This sequence comes from Caldimonas sp., assembly GCA_040007855.1. GTDB lineage: Bacteria > Pseudomonadota > Gammaproteobacteria > Burkholderiales > Burkholderiaceae_C > Schlegelella_A. Next base: position 3,237 of record JBDTUG010000166.1, on the reverse strand, counting down.
CGAGCGACGCCTACCCGCGAGAGGCTGCAAAGTTCCGCGCCGACGACCTCGCGGTGCTGCGCTCGGGAACGCCGAAGCTCGGCATCGTCGAGTCGGTCCGGGACCACGACGGCAACGAGTGCTGGGTGCAGACCGACAAGGTCCCGTACCACGACAGCGAAGGCCGGCTCCTCGGCATCGTCGTCATGGCGCAGGACATCACCGCGCGCAAGCGCGACCAGGATGCGCTGCGCGAGCTCAACGCGGATCTCGAGCTTCGCGTCGACCAGCGCACCGCCGAGCTCACGCTCGCGCGGCAGGAAGCGGAACAGGCCAACCAGGCGAAGTCGGCTTTCCTGGCGACCATGAGCCACGAGATCCGCACCCCGATGAATGGCGTGATCGGCATGGTCGAAGTCCTTCGCCAGACCGCGCTCCAGGCTTCTCAGGTCGAGATGGTCGACCTGATCAGCGACTCGGCCTTCTCGCTGCTGCAGATCATCGAGGACATCCTGGACTTCTCGAAGATCGAAGCCGGCAAGCTGCAGGTCGAAAGCGTGCCGATGGACCTTGCCGGCACGGTGGAGAGCGTCTGCGCGATGCTCGATCACCTGGCCGTCAAGCGCAACGTGCAGCTCACGGCCTTCATCGACCCGGACATTCCGCCGCGGATCCTCGGCGACGAAAGCCGGCTGCGCCAGGTGCTCGTCAACCTCGCCGGCAACGCCATCAAGTTCTCGGGCGGCCGCGAGCAGCCGGGCCGTGTCTCGGTCCGGGCGGTGTGCGTCGAACGGCAGGCCGAGGCCGTGACCTGCGATCTGATCGTGGCCGACAACGGCATCGGCATCGATCCGACAACGCTTGCTCGCCTGTTCACGCCGTTCTCGCAGGCAGACGTCTCGACAACGCGTCGGTTCGGCGGCAGCGGCCTGGGCCTTGCGATCTCGAGCACCCTGGTGCGCCTGATGGGCGGCACGCTCGATGTGGACAGCTCGCCGGGCGAGGGCTCGACCTTCACCGTGCGCCTGAGCTTTCTCCGGCTCGACGACGCTCAGGAGGGCGGTGACCTGGTTGCCGCGGCAATGCTCGACCTGCCCTGCCGGATCGTCGGCAGCTCCCCGCCGGCCGACGATCTGGCCCGCTACCTCAGCCATGCCGGCGCCGCAGTCGAGCGCTCGCCCGATCTCGAGGGCGCCGCGGCGGCCAGCGATCCACCCGGCCCGGGCGTGTGGCTGCTCCTGCCGGAAGCAGGAGTTCCTGATTTCGATGCACTGAGAGCGATGGCCCGCAGGCGCTCCGGTGCCGACATCCGCTTCGTCGTCATCGGCTCGCCCGGCAATCGCGCCGGCCGCGCCGATGCCCCCTATGTCACGTTCGTCGCCAGCGGCCTGCTCGTCCGCCAGGCCCTGTTCCGCATCCTGCTCGGGGCTGCCGGTCGAGCCAGGGCAGGCTACTCGGAGGCCGCGCCAGCTGCCGAAGGGTCCGGGGCCGCACCAGCGCGCGCCACCGCCCGCCTGCAGCGCCGACTGATCCTGGTGGCCGAGGACAACGCGACCAATCGGCTCGTGATCGGCCAGCAGCTGGGCCTGATCGGATTCGCCGCCGACGTCGTCAACGACGGCCAGGAGGCGCTCGAGCGCTGGCGCAGCGGCGACTTCGCCATGCTGCTCACCGACCTGAGCATGCCGCGAATGGACGGCTACACGCTGGCAAAGAACATCCGCGACGAGGAAGGCGCCGGCCGGCGGACGCCGATCATCGCGCTCACCGCCAACGCGTCGCGCGACGAGGAGCTGCGCTGTCGCGCCGCCGGGATGGACGGCTATCTGGTCAAGCCGGTGCGGCTCGCGCAGCTTCGTACGGCGATCGGCGCATGGCTCGATCCGGCCATGGTGCCGGTACCAGCGCCTGTCGCTTCGCCACCGGCCGCGCCGGTGGCCGATCTCGGCGTGCTGGCCGCGCTGGTGGGCGACGATCCCGGCGTGATCGAGGAAGTGCTGCAGGCCTTCCGCCAAAGCGTCGCCTTGTCGAGTGCCGAGCTGAGCCGCGGCTTGGCATCCGGCTCCGGGCAGGCGGTCGCCGATGCGGCGCACAAGCTCAAGTCGGCGGCTCGGTCGATCGGCGCCATGGGCCTGGGCGAGCTCTGCGCCAGGATCGAGCTCGTTGCCGAATCGCGCGACACGGGCGAACTGCGGCTGCTGATGCCGCTGTTCGATGCAGAGTCGAAGGCGGTCGTGGCGTTTCTCGACTCGAGACAGAGGTAGCTCGCGATGTGGCCCCCCTCCGACGACACCCTGCCCATGGAGCTGGACGCGCTCGAGACGTTGCCGGGCGACCTGCCGCCGCCGGCCCGCAACCAGCCCAGCATCCTGCTGCTCGACGACGACCCGTTCATGCTCGGCATGCAGTCGCGGATGCTGCGCACCATGGGCTACTCGATGATCGGCACATCCGGCAGCGCCGAGGCAGCGCTGGCGTTGCTGCAGGCCAATCCGAAGGCGGTCGACGTCATCGTCTGCGACCTGAACATGCCCGGCATGGACGGCATCGAGTTCCTGCAGCAACTCGGCGCCGGACCATTCCGCGGCAGCGTGATCCTGCTCAGCGGAGAAGGCATGCGCATCATGCATACGGTGCAGAAGTTGCTGGGCGACCGCGTGCTGGTGCTCGGCGCGCTCGAGAAGCCGGCCGGGCAGTTCGCCTTGCGTGCCCTGCTCGACCGATGGACGCCCCTCGTTCCCGCGGTGTCCGCACCGGTCGCGCACGTCTTCACCGCGCCCGAGGTGCAGGCGGCAACGCGCTTGGGACAGTGGGTGCTGCACTACCAGCCGAAGACCGACCTGCGGACCGGTGCGCTCACCGGGGTCGAGGCGCTGGTTCGCTGGAATCATCCGGTCCACGGGCTCGTCTATCCGGACCGTTTCGTCAGCGTGGCAGAAGACGCCGGCGCGATCGACGCGCTGACCGACTGGGTAGTGCGCGAGGCGGTGGCGCAGCTTGCCCGCTGGCAGAACCAGGGACTGCGCCTGCAGATGGCGGTCAACGTCTCGATGCAGAACCTGGACGATCCGGACTTCTCGACCCGGACGGCCGACCTCGTTCGCACTGCCCGCACGGCGCCGCAGGACCTGACGCTCGAGGTCACCGAAAGTCGCCTGATGGCGCCCGCCTCGACGCCCCTGGAGAACCTGGTGCGCCTGCGGATGCAGCGCTTCGGCCTGTCGATCGACGACTTCGGCACCGGCCACTCGTCGCTGG
>JBDTUG010000165.1:0-7874 GCA_040007855.1 Caldimonas sp. | reverse complement strand
AGGACATCCGCTACTCGAGCCGGACCCGCCTGACCACGACCTACGAGCTGCGCCGGCAGGCGACCCTGCAGGCCGCCAGGCGGCTGCTCGGCAAGCTGCCGGCCGGCCTGCGCGACGATCCCGACGCCAGGGCACTGGCCGCCCTGCCGACGGAATCGGCGGTCGCCGTCGTCCACCTCATCTACCGCAGCAAGCACTACGAGAGCCAGTCGAAGGACTACGAGTTCTCGCGCGCCTCGATGCTCGAGCACTGGGCCGCCGGCCTCGCCGACACCCAGGCCACGCTCGAGGATCCGCGCTGGCTCGGGCGCGAGCGCGGCGCCCCGGGCGTGCACGTGTTCGACCTCGCGGCCGCTTCCCCTCACGCTTCCACCACCATCACCCCGACCACCGGATTCAAGGGCACCGCACCATCATGAGCAACCAGCTTCAAGGCAAGATCGCCATCGTCACCGGCGCCGCCAGCGGCATCGGCAAGGAAATCGCCAGCGTCTACGCGAAGGAAGGCGCCAAGGTCGCGATCGCCGACATGAACCTCGCCGCGGCGCAGGCCGCTGCCGATTCGATCGGCCCCAACGCCCTGGCAGTCGCCATGGACGTCACCGACGAAGCCCAGGTCAACGCCGCCGTCGAGCAGGTCGTCAAGACCTGGGGCGGCGTCGACATCCTGGTCAGCAACGCCGGCATCCAGATCGTCCATCCGCTCGAGGAGTTTGCGTTCGCCGAGTGGAAGAAGATGCTGGCGATCCACCTCGATGGCGCCTTCCTCACCACCAAGGCCTGCCTGCCGCATATGTACGCCTCGGGCCGGGGCGGCTCGATCATCTACATGGGCTCGGTGCACTCGAAGGAAGCGTCGCTGCTCAAGGCGCCCTACGTGACCGCCAAGCACGGCCTGATCGGCCTGGCCAAGACGGTCGCCAAGGAAGGCGGCAAGCGCGGCGTACGCGCCAACGTCATCTGCCCGGGCTTCGTTCGCACCCCGCTCGTCGACAAGCAGATTCCCGAGCAGGCCAAGGTGCTCGGCATGAGCGAGGACGACGTCATCAAGAAGGTGATGCTGAAGGAAACGGTCGATGGCGAATTCACCACGGTGGCCGACGTTGCCGAGGTGGCACTGCTGTTCGCCAGCTTTCCGAGCAACGCGTTGACCGGACAATCGCTGGTTGTCAGCCACGGCTGGTTCATGCAGTAGAACCTCGCCGTGTAGGACGCGAGCCGCCGCCGCACCCGATCCGAGCCGACACGCACCGGTCCGCTCGCCCGATGGAGCCGGCGCCGTTTGAGGCGCACGCTCGCCCTCACGAAATCCGCGTATCGCGGCTCGACATGAGGAGAACGTGATGACACTCGGAACCATTCTGCTGATCGTGCTGATCCTGCTTCTGATCGGCGCGCTGCCGAGCTGGGGCTACAGCAAGTCCTGGGGCTACGGCCCGACCGGCGGCCTGGGCCTCGTCGTCCTGATCATCGTGGTGCTGCTCGTCATGGGCAAGATCTGACGAATCTTTCCTTCCCGAACGGCCCGCCTCGCGCGGGCCGTTCTGCTTTCCGGCGGGTAGGATGCGCGCCATGGACAGCCTCGATCTGCAAGTGCTCGTGCAGGCGCGCGACTGGCGCCGCGAAGGCCACGCCGTCTGGCTGGTGACGGTCATCGAGACCTGGGGCTCGGCGCCGCGCCCGCCTGGTGCCCTGCTTGCGATGCGCGACGACGGCCAGGTCGCCGGCTCGGTCTCGGGCGGCTGCGTCGAGGACGACCTGATCGATCGCGTCCGCAACGGCGAACGGGTCGGCAAGCCGTCGCTGATCGCGTACGGCGTCAGCAAGGAAGAGGCAGCCCGCTTCGGACTGCCCTGTGGCGGCAACCTGCGCCTGGTCCAGGAGCCGCTGCTCGACACCGCCTGGATCGACGCCGTGCTCGACCGGACGGCGCGCCACGAGCTGGTGGCGCGCATCCTCGACCTCGAGAGCGGCGCGGTCCGGATCGAGCCGGCCGTGCGCGGCGAAGCCTTCGCCTTCGACGGGCGGCAGCTGCGCGCCCTGTTCGGGCCGCGCTGGCGGCTCCTGATCATCGGCGCCGGGCAGCTTTCCCGCTCGCTCGCGCAGATGGCGCTCGGCCTCGACTTCGAAGTCCTCGTCTGCGATCCGCGCGAGGAATACCACCTCGGCTGGGACGTTCCCGGAACGAGCTTCAGCAAGGCCATGCCCGACGACCTGGCGGTCGAGATGCAGCTCGACCCGCACGCCGCAGTGGTCGCCGTCACCCACGACCCCAAGCTCGACGACATGGTGCTGCTCGAAGCGCTGAAGTCGCCCGCGTTCTACATCGGCGCGCTCGGCTCGCGCGGCAACACCGCCCGGCGCAAGGAAAGGCTCGCCCTGTTCGACCTGAGCGCGGCCGAGATCGACCGCCTGCACGGCCCGATCGGCCTCGACATCGGCAGCCGCACGCCGGCCGAAATCGCGGTCTCGATCCTCGCCGAGATCATCGCGGTGCGAAACGGCGTCGCCCTGCGGCAGAAGAAGCCGCTCGCGGCTGCCGTGTGAGCGCGGGCCTGCAGAACGCGCCCGGCTCCGCGTGATCCCCTGGCTGCGCGGCGCGGACGATCCGCTACCCGAAGCGCACCAGGCCCTCGACCGTGCCAGCGAGGCCCCCGGCCTGGTCGCCGCTGGCGGCGAGCTCACGCCGCAGCGCCTGGGCGAGGCCTACGGGAAGGGCATCTTCCCCTGGTACAGCGAGGGCCAGCCGGTCCTCTGGTGGTCGCCCGACCCGCGCATGGTGCTGCTGCCGGCCGAGTTCCGGCTCGCCCGCTCGCTGAAGAAGACGATTCGCCGCTTCCTGGCCACGCCCGGCTGCGCAGTGCGGATCGACAGCGCCTTTCGGCATGTCATCACGGCCTGCGCGACGACGCTGCGCGACGGCGAGCCGGGCACCTGGATCGTTCCCGAGATGATCGAGGCCTACGTCGCCTGGCACGGCGAGGGGCGCGTACACAGCGTCGAGACCTGGATCGACGGCGAGCTCGCCGGTGGTCTCTACGGCGTCTCGCTCGGCCGTGTGTTCTTCGGCGAGTCGATGTTCGCGCGGCGCACCGACGCGTCGAAGATCGCCCTCGCCGCGCTGGTGGCGTTGTGCCGCGCGCACGGCATCGAGACCATCGACTGCCAGCAGCGGACCGCCCACCTCGCCTCGTTCGGCGGCCGCGAGCTGGCGCGCGGCGAGTTCATGGGCCGCGTCGGCGCGGCGCTCGCGATGCCGCAGGTCGTCGATTGGACCTATGATTTGCGACTCTGGCGGCAGCTCGGCATCGATGCCGGTGCCGATCCCGCCCTGGACGCCGCGTCGCGATGACCCATCCGAAAGAACTTCCGCTCGCCTCGCTGCAGTTCTATGCGACCGCGCCCTACCCCTGCAGCTACATCCCGGGCCGGATGGCGCGCTCGCAAGTGGCCACGCCGAGCCACCTGATCCATGCCGACGCCTATTCCGGACTGGTCGCCAACGGCTTTCGGCGCAGCGGCATGTTCACCTACCGGCCGTACTGCGACGGCTGCCGCGCCTGCCTGCCGCTGCGCGTGCCGGTCGCCACCTTCGTGCCGACGCGCAGCCAGCGGCGCGCCCAGCGCGCCCACGGCCACCTCGAGGCGCGCGTGCTGCGCCTGGGCTTCATCGCCGAGCACTACCAGCTCTACCTGCGCTACCAGGCCGGCCGGCACATCGGCGGCGGCATGGACCACGATTCGATCGACCAGTACACCCAGTTCCTGCTGCAGAGCCGCGTCAACTCGCGCCTCGTCGAGTTCCGCGAGCCGTCGCCCGACGGCAGCGGTGCGCTCAAGATGGTGTCGATCCTCGACGTCCTGAACGACGGCCTCTCGGCGGTCTACACCTTCTTCGAGCCCGAAGCGAAGACCAGCTACGGCACCTACAACGTGCTCTGGCAGATCGAGCAGACCCGGCAGCTCGACCTGGCCCACGTCTACCTCGGCTACTGGATCGATCGCAGCGGCAAGATGGCCTACAAGGCGCAGTTCGGGCCGCATGAGCTGCTCGTCGCCGGCACCTGGCAGCGCGGCGAGGACGGCGGCAGCGCCGGATCCGCGGAGGAGTGAGCACCATGGAGTTCAATGTCACCCGCGAGCAATGGGTCGACCGCTTCGCCCTGCGCATGAGCAGCCTGCAGGCGGGCGCCGAGCCGGCCGGCTTTCTCGAGACGGCGCACAAGCTCTGGCCGACCCGCGGCCAGTTCGCACCCGAAGCCGCCGCCGACGCCGAAGCCGACCTGCGTCGCAAGCGCGCGGCCGCCGCCGGCGAGCGCTTCGAGAACACCGAGCGCTTCGAGCGGACCGAGCGGATCCCGGTCGAGCAGGTGCAAGGCTCGGACGAGTACGTGCGCGACAGCGACGAGTGGATCGCCCGTTGCGTGGCCCGCGTTCTCGAGCTCGATCCGATCATCAAGGCCGACGAAGCGCACCGCTCGGTGAGCGACCTGGCAGACCTCGAGCGCTGGCGCCTGATGAAGCCGGAGGCGGCCGCCGAGCAGCTCTACACGCCGATCAAGCCGCGGCCGGGCTGAGCTCCGGCATCGCTTGCGGCATCGCCGCAGCCCGGCAAGGTCGGGTCGCAGCCAGTCTTCCGGCAGCTGAAAGGCCCGATCCGGAATGCCGACCAGCGAGGCGGGGCGATCTGCCGCGGACGGGTGTTGGCAGTCGAAGCGATCGCGAACGAGGGCGGCACGGCAGGGAGTCGACAGCCGCTTGCACCCGGCCGACCGAAAGTCCGTGCGAAACGGGATTCCTGGTGGGCGGTGAGGGTTTCGAACCCCCGACCCCGACAGTGTGAATGTCGTGCTCTACCCCTGAGCTAACCGCCCGCGCGGCGCCAGAACGGCGGCCTGCGAAAGGGCGTCATTGTGCCATGGCACCGGGCGACGACGGGGCTGTGCGCTGCCACACCGGCGGGCCGCCGCTGGCCTTCTCGATCTCCGCGAGCACCACCGCGTGGGCCGCGGTTTCGGCCTCGTCGGCGAGGACGACGACGAGCTCGAAGGAACCGAAATCGATCGGCCGGGCGGCGAAATCGGCGGCCAGCGCGTCGGCGGCATCGATGACCAGCGAGTTCTGACCGCGCGTCATCCGCACGTAGACCTCGGCGAGCAGGCCGGCGTCGAGCAGCGCGCCGTGCAGCTCGCGCCCGGCGTTGTTGACCTCGAGGCGCTTGCACAGGGCGTCGAGCGAGTTCGACTTGCCGGGAAAGCTCTCGCGCGCCATCGCCAGGCTGTCGACGACCCGGCCGACGTGGCTGGCGAGCGGCGGCCGCTCGAGACGGCGCAGCTCGGCGTCGAGAAAGCCGACGTCGAAGGCGGCGTTGTGGATGACGATCTCGGCGTCGCGCACGAACTCGAGCAGCTCGTCGACGATGTGCGCGAACAGCGGCTGCCCGGCCAGGAACTCGTCGTCGAGGCCGTGCACGGTGAAGGCGTCGCGGCTGCTCGCGCGCTCCGGGTTGACGTAGAACTGGCGGCTCTGGCCGGTGAGCTTGCGGTTGACCAGCTCGACGCAGCCGATCTCGATGACGCGGTCGCCCGATTCCGGGCTGAGGCCGGTCGTTTCGGTGTCGAGGAAGATCTGGCGCATTCGGCTGCTCCGAGTCAGGCGCGCTTCGGATGCAGCGGCGGCGCCGGCAGATCGCCCGGCTGCCGGCCCCGGCCCCACCACCAGAGGGCGATGCCGGCGCCGATCATCGGCAGGCACAGCCACTGGCCCATGCTCATGCCGAGCGCGAGCAGGCCGAGAAAGCTGTCCGGCTCGCGGAAGAACTCGGCGAGAAAGCGGAACAGCCCGTAGCCGGCGAGGAACGCGCCCGAGACCTGGCCGAGCCCGCGCGGCTTCTTGCCGTAGATCCAGAGCAGGGCGAACAGCAGCAGGCCTTCGAGCGCGAACTGGTAGAGCTGCGAAGGATGGCGCGGCAGGGGCGAGCCCGACTGCGGAAAGACCATGCCCCAGGGCAGATCGGCGCTAGAGAAGCGCCCCCACAGCTCGCCGTTGATGTAGTTGCCGATCCGTCCGGCGGCAAAGCCGGTCGGCACGCACGGCGCGACCAGGTCGGTCACCTCGAGGAAGGGGCGCTTGCGCGAGCGGGCGAACAGGGCGAGCGCGACCATCACCCCGAGCAGGCCGCCGTGGAACGCCATGCCGCCCTTCCAGACGGCGAAGATCTCGAGCGGATGCGCCGCGTACCAGCCCGGCTTGTAGAACAGGATGTAACCGAGCCGCCCGCCGATCACGGTGCCGAGCACACCGTAGAAGAGCAGGTCCTCGACGTCCTGCCGGGTCCAGCCGGTCTGGGCGAATTGCGGCAGGCGGGAGCGCCGGACGGCGAGCAGGAGGAACAGGGCGAACGCGACCAGGTAGGTCAGCCCGTACCAGTGGATGGCGATCGGCACGCCGAACCGCGAGAGGTCGAGCGCGATCGGGTCGAACTGGGGATGGACGAGCATGGGCCGATGATACGAATCCCCGCGGGCGCGCCCGCCCGTCCGGCGCCGGTTCGCGGCGCTACCATGATGTCCTTTTCGCCTCGCGGCGCACCCCAGGACCGCCATGCCGATCAACCGCCGCTCCCGCAACATCACCGAAGGCGTCGCCCGGGCGCCGAACCGGTCGATGTACTACGCCATCGGCTACGAGTCGGAGGACTTCGCCAAGCCGATGATCGGCGTGGCCAACGGCCACTCGACCATCACGCCGTGCAACGCCGGCCTGCAGAAGCTCGCCGACGCCGCGGTCGCCGGCATCGAGGAAGCCGGCGGCAACGCCCAGATCTTCGGCACGCCGACGATCAGCGACGGCATGGCGATGGGCACCGAGGGCATGAAGTACAGCCTGGTCTCGCGCGAGGTGATCGCCGACTGCATCGAGACCTCGGTCGGCGGCCAGTGGATGGACGGCGTTCTGGTGGTGGGCGGCTGCGACAAGAACATGCCGGGCGGCATGATGGGCATCCTGCGCGCCAATGTGCCGGCGATCTACGTCTACGGCGGGACCATCCTGCCCGGCCGCTACCAGGGCGAAGACCTCAGCATCGTCAGCGTCTTCGAGGCGGTGGGCCGCTACACGGCGGGCACGATGAGCGAGGAAGACCTGCGCCAGATCGAGCGGCGCGCCATCCCCGGCACGGGCTCGTGCGGCGGCATGTACACGGCCAACACGATGAGCTCGGCGATCGAGGCGCTCGGCATGAGCCTGCCGTTCTCGAGCACGATGGCCAACGTCCACGACGAGATCGTCGCCGGCGCCAAGGCCTCGGCGAGGGTGCTCGTCGAGGCGGTACGCAAGAACCTGCGGCCGCGCGACATCGTCACCCGGCGAAGCATCGAGAACGCGGTCGCCGTCATCATGGCCATCGGCGGCTCGACCAATGCGGTGCTGCACTTCCTGGCCATGGCGCACACCGCCGGCGTGGAATGGACGATCGACGACTTCGAGCGGGTGCGCAAGAACGTTCCCGTGCTGTGCGACCTGAAGCCTTCGGGGCGCTACATGGCGGTCGACCTGCACCGGGCCGGCGGCATCCCGCAGGTGATGAAGGTGCTGCTGGCGGCCGGCCTGCTGCACGGCGACTGCATCACGATCACCGGCAAGACGATCGCCGAGTCGCTGGCCGAGGTGCCGGCGGTGCCGCGCGCCGACCAGGACGTGATCCGGCCGATCGGCCAGCCGATGTATGCCGAAGGGCATCTGGCGATCCTCAAGGGCAACCTCTCGCCCGAGGGCGCGGTCGCCAAGATCACCGGCCTGAAGAACCCCGTCATGACGGGACCTGCGCGCGTGTTCGACGACGAGCAGTCCGCGCTGGCCGCCATCCTGGCCGG
>JBDTUG010000164.1:0-7971 GCA_040007855.1 Caldimonas sp. | reverse complement strand
AGATCGGCTTCGACCCGTACGTGCGCAGCGGCCTGCACCAGCACCAGGGCGTGGCGACGAGCTTCATCCTCGAAGGCGGCCTCACCGACTATCACGGCGCCGTCAACCTGCACGAGGTCGGCATCAACTACCGCGGGTCGACCCACGACGCGATCTCGTACGTGCCGACGGTGCTCGTCTCCAAGCTCGAAGGGCCGGTCACGTATCCGCCCGAGGACAAGCTGCTGAGCGGCGTCCACGCCGGCTCCACCTACCGGAGCTTTCGCAATCCCGACCCCGATCTGCCGCCGGAGATCAACGTCGTCGTCGACTCGGTCGCACGCGTCGAGACCGGCATCGCCGGCCTGACCCGCCAGCCGGTCTACGACTACGCCGGCAGCGGCCTCGCGCGGCGCCTGCTGCAGTGGCGGCTGCGCCCCGAGACCGAGCTGGCGGCCTGGCAGGCGAGCGACTGGGTCGAGCTGTGGGTGCGCGGCGGCGAGATCGCGGTCAACGGCCAGAAGGCGTTCGCCAACTGCTTCGTGGTGATCGAGCCCGGCGCGACGGTGCGGATCGAGGCGCCGTTCGGCGCGCTCGCGCTGGTCTGGTCCGAAGGGCCGGAAAGCTGGCCGGCGGGTGCCGCGCCGGGTCGCAGCCTGTTCGGCTTCTGACTTCTCCCTCGCCCCGCTTGCGGGGACAGGGAGCCGGGCGGCTCAGTCGGATGCCGCGTCGACCGTGAGCAAGGTCTCGATCAGGGTATCGAGCGTGCGCCCCAGACGCGTCTGTTCGGCGCTGCCGACGGCAGAGAACAGCTGGGTTTCGCGCGCCTTGCCGCTGACGCCGATCTTCTCGTAGACGCGCTGCCCGGCGGCGCTCAGACAGAGGCAGGTGCGGCGCTTGTCGGCGGCGTCGAGCTTCCTGAGCAGACGGCCATTCCGGGCCAGCCCGGCCAGTGCGCGGCTCACCGTCATCTTGTCGAGCCCGGTGTGCGAGACCACCTCCTGCGCCACCGCGCCGGGGTGGCTGGCCAGGACGAGCATCACGCGCCACTCGTTGAGCGAGAGCCGGTGCATCCGGCCGATCGACTCGACGAACGGCCGCGCGGTCAGGTTCACGACCCGGACGAGCTTGAAGAAGATCGAGTCGTCCATCGGCAGGATCGCCCTGCCCGGCCCGCTCATCCCTTGCGCGTCCTGGCGACGATCTCCTCGATCGCGCCGACCACGCGCGGCTCGGTCTGCGCCTTGTAGCGCGCGTACGGGCGGCGCGCGGCGATCTGCCAGGCCTGCATCTCGGGCGGCGTCGGCACGTGGACGTTGACACCGAGCGCCGAGACCCGCTCGACGTCCTCGGCGAACAGCTTCCTCACGAGAGCGGTCTGCTGCTTGGCCGCGTCGAGCGCCGCCTCGCGGACAATGCGCTGATCAGCCGGCGTCCAGCTCGCCCACACCGGCGCCGCGATCGCGAACAGGAGGATGTCGTTCGAGTAGTTCCACTTGGTCACGTACTTCTGGCCGAGCGTGTTGACCTTGGCGGCGAGGAACACCTCGAGCGGGTTCTCCTGCGCGTCGACCGCGCCCGAGGCGAGCGCCGGCTGGGCGTCGGCCCAGCTCATGAAGGTCGGATTGGCACCCATCGAGCTCATGATCTCGCCGTACATCGGGCTGCCGACGACGCGCACCTTGAGGCCCTTCAGGTCGTCGGGCCGGATCAGCGGACGCTTGCTGTTGCTGATCTGCCGGTAGCCGGTCTCGCCGATCGAGAGCGGCTCGGCGCCTGCCTTGCGAACCATCTCGAAGTAGTCCCTGGTCACCAGCTCGCTGGCCATCACCGCGTCCCACGCCTTGTGGTCGGGCATCAGGAACGGCAGGGTGAACACGCCGAGCTGCGGCACGGTCGAGGTCCAGTTGATCGGCGCGCCGCACAGCACATCGATCACGCCCTGGCGCATCGCCGAGAACTCGCGGTCCTGCTGGCCCTGCACCAGCGAGGCGCCGGGGTACTGCTTGATATTGATGCGGCCGCCGGTCCGTTCCCGGACGAGCGTCAGGAAGATCTCGCCGCCCTTGCCCCAGGCGAACGCCGGCGGCACCACGGTCGACATCTTGTATTCGGCCTTGTAGGCGCCTTGCGCGCATGCGAAGCGCGGCAGGCCGACGGCGGCGGTGCCGAGCGCAGTGATCACAACACGACGGTTCAACATGTCAATCTCTCCTTGGTTGAGACAGCTTCAATAGCCGAGCCGTCGCGGCAGCCAGAGCGCGAGCTCGGGCACGAACAGGACGAGCAGCGTGGCGGCGACAAAGGACACGATCAGCCAGCCGACCCAGGGCACGGTCTCGTCGATGCGCACGCGAGCCAGCCGGCAGGCGACCATCAGGTTCACCGCCATCGGCGGTGTGAACTGGCCGATCGCGATCTTCATCGTCAGCAGCACGCCGAACCAGACCGGATCCCAGGCGAAGGCGATCATCAACGGATAGAGCAGCGGCAGAAATATGAGGAAGATCGAGACGCCGTCGAGCACCATGCCCACGACGGTCATGACGACGAACAGCAGGATCAGCGTGCCGGTCGAGCCGAGGCCGAGGTCCTTGACGAAGGCGACCAGCGGATCGGCGATGCCGAGCGTGTTGACCGAGTAGGCAAAGATGCCGGCCAGCGCCAGCACCAGCATGATCACGGCCGAGATCTCGGTCGCCTCGCGAAAGATCGAATAGAGATCGCGCCACGAGATCGAGCGGTGGATGGCGAGACCGACGAAGAGGCCGTAAGCCACCGCGACGACCGCGGCCTCGGTCGGCGTGAACCAGCCGACCCGCATGCCGCCAAGGATCAGCACCGGCGCGGCCAGGCCCCAGCCGGCGGCACCGAGCGAGCGCCAGAACGGCGGCCGCGGCAGGCCGCGCTCGGCCTCGCCGAAGCCGTGCCGGCGCGAGATCAGGAACGCCGGGACGATCAGCGCCAGGCCGGCGAGGATGCCCGGCACCATGCCGGCGGCGAACAGCGCCGGCACCGACGCGCCCGGCACGTTGACGCTGTAGACGATGAAGGCGATCGACGGCGGAATCAGGATGTCGGTCGCCGCCGCCGCGCCGACGACGCTGGCCGAGAACGCCGCCGGATAGCCCGCCTTGGCCATCGCCGCGATCATCACGCCACCGACCGCGGCGGCGTTTGCCGGACCCGATCCGGAGATGCCGCCCAGCACCATCGCGACCAGGATCGCGACCGCCGGCAAGGTGCCCGGCGCCCGGCCGACGCAGGCCTCGGCGAAGGTGACCAGCCGCCGGGCCACGCCGGAGCGGTCGAAGATCGAGCCGACCAGCACGAACATCGGCAAGGCGAGCAGTGGGTACTTGGCGATCGAGGCGTGCATGTTCTGCGGCGCCGCGAGCAGGCCCCACCACGGCGAACCGGCGTTCGCCGCGGCGATGGCGACCATCCCGCCCAGGCCGAGGGCGACCGCGATCGGCACCCCGGCCAGCATCATGCCGAGGAACAGCACGACCAGCAGCGTCGCGATCACTCGCCGCCCTCGCGATGGGCTCGCCAGCCCGCCCAGGCGGCGCGCAGCGCGATCGCCAGGCAGAGCGGCGGGATGGCGATCGTGAACCACCAGCGCGGCACGCCGAGTCCCATCGAGGTCTCGCTCCAGCGGATCTCGCCGGCGACGGTGGCCGCGAACAGCGCGGCGAGGACGAGGAAGACGAGCGCGGTCGCGGCCGCGGCCAGGATGCGCAGCGCGCGCCGCCGCGCGGCAGTGCCGCGCTCGTAGAAGTACTCGATCCGGATGTGGCCGTCGCGGCCGGCGATCGACGCCGCGCCGGCGAGCGTCATGACGACGAGGAGAAAGACCGAGATCTCTTCGGTCCAGGCGAACGACTGGTCGGTGAAGTAGCGCGTCAGAACGTTGCCGAGCGTGATCAGCGCCAGCACGACCATGCAGGCGACGCCGATCCACTCCTCGATCTTCGGACGCGATTTCAAAGCCATGCGCGGGGCGCCGAAGCCCGAGCGGGACGCCGACACCCGGCGGGATGGTAACGATCGTTACCGATCCGCCGGGCCATGTTTTCCCGCACCGGGCGGTGCCGCGCTGACGCGCGCGGGCGAGCGGTCAGGCGGGCGGCGCTACGGTTGCCAGCGCGGCCGGAACGTCGGCGTCGGCCCACCAGCCGCGCTGGAGCAGCAGCCAGCGCCATTTCGAGACGGCGCGGAACGGCCGCGTCATGTTGGCCGGGCCGGCGATCGGCACGCCGTCGGCCATCTGCAGGGTGATCGAGCGGATCGCGTCGCCGTTCGGCTTGCACACCCAGTTGCGGCCGTCGCGGACCGTGCACTCGGCGAACTTGCCCGATGGCTCGCTGCTGCCGAGCGTCCAGAAGATGACTTCGTGGTGGTGCTTGAGGGCGCGGTAGCGGTATCGGTTGCCGGCGACGAGCGTGCCGGCGCAATGGTTGCGCTGCCAGGCGCCGTCGCGGCAGTCAACCGTGTAGACGGTGCGCTCGCCCTGCATGGTGAGGAAGTCCGATGCCCAGGCGGCAAAGCAGAGCGCCGCCAGGCTCGCAACCACGAATGCCCAGACACGAACCATCGGCAAGCACTTGGGCAGCGCAGGAATGCGCGGTCGGATTGTGCTCCCGGGGCGGCGCCGCGGACCGGGGAAAGACCCCGCCCGAACCGGCCCGCATCGGCCCGGACCGGCCCGCAACGGCCCTGCGTCACGCTTTCGGCGGCTCGATCGGCTCGTGACCCGGCGGCTGCTCCGGCGCAGGCCCGGGCAGCCGAGTGCCGTCGTCGGGCTCGACGGGCAGTGCGTCGGGCTCGGGTTCGTCGGTTTGCGGCAGGCCGGGAAGTGTCGCCATGGAAGGATCGCGTAAGACACGATGAACTTACCACGGAAGCCGGCGTGTCGCTCGGCGACGCAGCGCGTGAGCGGGCGGACAGTCCACCGCGAGCGGGCCTCAGCGCAATGCCGAGGCGACGTGGGGTCTTGCGCATCCTCAGGAAGCGGAGCCGCTAGGATCGCCGCAGGAGACGCGATCCATGGCCCGACCCGAAGAAGAGCGCTACACCGACCTGCTGCGGCACATCGCGGCGCCGTCGACGATCGACCCCGCGGGCCTGGCCAACTCGCTGCGCGAGGTCGAGCACCTCTACTCGATGGGCCACATCACCGAAGGGCAGGTCGACGACGCCCGCGCGGCCTATGCCGCGACGATCGAGCGCGAGCCCGCGCAGGGCCCGCCGAGGTCGCCCGAGACGCGTGCCGACGAGCGCTGAGAGGGGCTGGCATTTCGCCGAGCGCCCGGGGCTCCCGCCGTCGAAGAAGGATTCGATCATCCGTGCCAGCGCCAGTCCGACAGGCGCCCAGCCGATGCCGCGAGCCGGCGCGGCGGTGGCGCCACCTCATCGACACGCGTCAGATCCCTCCCTCCAGCGGCACGGCTCGCCGGATGGCATCGCCACACGCTCGACCTCTCGGCGTCATCGATGTTCGGCCGCTCGGTGCCGGGCTGCGTGCTGGGCGTGACCACCGGCCTGCTCAAGACCCAGGCCTTGCGGTTGAACCGTCTGGTGTTGCCCACGGGGTCCGTCGAATGAAAGCACCCATGACCATTTCGAGCTTTGACGATCTCTTGCGCTCGGCGCGCGCTCAACCCCAGCCGCAGCGTCTGCTGTTCGTCTTCGCCACGGCCGGTGTGCCGGACGACGCCACAGCCCAGGAACGCACGCGCTTCGAGGCCGGGCAAGGCGGCACGCTGACACCCTTGATGTGCGTCGACAAGGCGCCCGAGGATCTGACCTCGTTCGAAGCGCTGCTGGAAGAATCGCGCCAGTTCGATCACGCCTGGGACATCGTGTTCGTCGCCGCGCTCGCCGGCACCGACGATGCGCGCCCGACCTCCCTGGAGGCCGAGGCTCCTCTGCAGCGCATGGTCGAGTCGATCAAGTCGGGCAGCATCGGCGGATTCGTTCCGTTCGACGTGCAAGGTCAACCGGTCCGGTTCACCTGACGCTCACGGAACCCACACTGCGCTACAACAGGCCGAGGCTGGCGGACCGGGTGCGCGCCACGGCAACGATGTAGCTCACGCTCAGAATCGCGGCCGCGAATGCGACGCACCGTCGGCGCGGCGGCGCATCCCTTGCCAGCGCCACGCTGCCCAGGGCGACATAGGCACACAACCCGAGCACCTTGGCCGTGAGCCAGTTCTGGACGAACGGATACTGGGCGCTCATCAGCGCCAGCGTGACCGCAGCGCCCAGCAACAACGTGTCGTTGAGGTGCGGTGCGATTCGCAACCACCGCCAGCGCCGCCAGTCGACGCCGCCGAACTGCATCGCACCCCGGGCCGCGAAGAGGCCGATGCTGATGCCGGCGCAGGCGACGTGCACGACCCGGACGCTCAGATAGTCCATCTTCGCCTCGTCAGCCATTTCGATCGAGCGGCGACGCAGGCGAGTTCCTTCACTGGACCAGCGGCGTATTGGCTGCCTCCAGGTCGACGCCTTCCACAAGCGCTTGACCTGCCAGCAGCTGCATGCACTGGCGCAACGCCGTCACCCAGGCTTGCTGGCGCAATGCCATCGCGACCGCGCCGCGGACCGCTTCGAACGCCTGCTGGACGCCGCCCTCGCGTTCCAGCACCTCGACCACGTGCAGGCCGAACCGGCTGTGCACGAGCCGGGGCAGCACGCCGACCTCGACGTGACCGAACAGCTCGCGGGCGAACTCCGGAGCGCAGTCTTCGGGAGCGAGCCAACCCAACTCTCCACCCTGCTCGCCGCTCGGGCAATTCGACAACTCGCGGGCAGATCGGCCAAACGCGTCGCTGGCCTTGCCATCGTGGCAGCGCACGTCGAGCAGGCAAGTCTCGGCACGGTTGCGCAGCGCGACCACGTCCATGCCAGGGGTGACGGCAAAGAGGATGTGGCGAACCCGTACCTTCTCTCCGGTGCGGTAACGGCCCGCATGAGCGGCATGGTGACGCTCGCAAGCCTCGTCGGACGGCTCGGGCAATTTCAGTTCGGCTTCAAGCCATTGGTCGATGGCCTGCGACGCGGCTTCGCTGACCACCCCATCCACCGGCGGCGCGTCGGCGGCATCCAGCAGGCCGGCGCTCATGGCGGCCTGCCGCAAGAGCTCGCTGCTCGCTCGCTGGCGAAGTGCTTCCACCGACAATTCCTCGGACTCGCGGTTCAGGGCCACCCCGTTGATCCGCGCCACACGGACGACGCCGGCTTGTGGCAACGCGCTGAAATCGACTGTTTCGACCACCATGCCGTTCTCCCGTGCAACTCAGATGCCCGCGCCAGGCTGGCGCGGCGCGTTGTGACCGGCCGGCACATTCAGCCGCCGGCTGCGCACCACCTGGGGCGGACGAAAGAGGAAGGCGATGGTGGCAAACCCACTCCACACGTGCACCAGACGGCTGAACGGAAACAGCAGGAAGATCGTCATCCCGAACACGATGTGGAAGAGATAGGGCCAGGGCAGCCCGCTGAGCACCGTGGCATCGACCGGGCGCAGTGTGACGATGCGTTGCGCCCAGTCGGCCAGGATCAGCATGGTGCCGCCGTCGGCGTGCTGCCACGAGAACGGCAGGGTGATCAGGCCCACCACGAGCTGCACCCACAGGATCACCAGGATCGCGATGTCCGTGCGATGACTGGTCAGACGGATTCGCGGGTCGAACACGCGCCGGTAGAGCAACAACGACAGGCCGACGAAGCAGAACGCGCCGGCGATGCCGCCCGCGACGACGGCCAGCATCTGCTTGGTGCCTGCGCTCATGAAGATCCCGTACACCGAGTGCGGCGTGAACAGCCCGACCATGTGACCCATGAACAGGAACAGGATGCCTAAGTGGAACAGGTTGCTGCCCCAGCGCAGGGTGCCGGCGCGCAGCATCTGGGAGGAGTCGCTCTTCCAGGTGTACTGGTCGCGGTCGAAGCGGAACAGGCTGCCCATCAGGAATACCGTGA
>JBDTUG010000163.1:0-7991 GCA_040007855.1 Caldimonas sp. | reverse complement strand
CGGGGCGAAACAACCCCGGATCGCGCCCTGGCGCGGCCCGGACGGCCGAGCAAACCGAGAACCCGCGAGCATGCGCCCGCGCGCAAACGAGACCCGCCTACATGAGCCGTCGACAACTCCTGGCCCTCCCTGCCGCCCTGGCCCGGGCCGCCTTCGCCCTCGCGCTCGGCGTCGTGGCTGCCGGAACGGCAGGATGGGCGGCGGCCGCCGAGCCCAATTTTCCGATCACCGCCGAGCAGCGCGCAACCGCGCGGCGCGCCGCCGAGGCAGGCGTGCCGCTCAGCGAGATCAAGCCCGATGCGCCCGACGTCTATACCGTCAAGCGCCACGACACCCTCTGGGGCATCTCCAGCCTGTACCTGCGCAGCCCGTGGCGCTGGCCGGAGCTCTGGGGCATGAACCTCGACCAGGTGCGCAATCCTCACCTGATCTTTCCCGGCCAGGTGCTCTTCCTCGACAAGTCGAACGGCCGCGCCCGCCTGCGCATGGGCCAGCAGATCGGCGGCATCACCGGCGACGGCAAGCTGTCGCCGCGGGTGCGCGCCCGCGACATCGCCTTCGACGGCATCGCCTCGATCCCGTTCAACCTGATCGAGCCCTTCCTCAACGAAGCGGTGATCTTCGAGACCAACCAGCTGGCTGCCGCGCCGCGCATCGTCGCCGCCCAGGAAGGCCGGGTGTTGCTGGCGCGCGGCGACACCGCCTACGTGCGCGGCGATCTCGGCCAGGAGCGCGAGTACCGGATCTTCCGCGAGCCACGCCCCCTGCGCGACCCGGCCACCAAGGAGATCCTCGGCTACGAGGCCACCTACGTCGGCGCGTCGGTCTACACGGTCGAAGGCGGCACGCGAACCGGCGCCGACGGCAAGGCGGAGATCATCCCGGCCACCTTCACCGTCACCAGCATCCGCCAGGAAGCCGGCGTCGGCGACCGGCTCTCACCGGTGCCGGCCCGCGAGTACACCAACTACGCGCCGCATCCGCCGGCCGCGCCGATCTCCGGACAGATCGTTTCGATCTACGGCGACGCCCTGACCGCCGGGCAGAACCAGATCGTCGCCCTCAACAAGGGCGCCAACGACGGCATCGAGCGCGGCCATGTGATGGCCCTCTACCGGGACGGCAAGGTCGTGGTCGATCCGACCGAAAAGGCGCGGCCGAAGATCAAGCTGCCCGACGAGCGGCACGGCGTCCTGTTCGTGTTCCGCGTCTTCGAGCGCATGTCGTACGCGCTGATCCTCACCGTGAGGGAGCCGGTCTCGCCCGGCGATCGCTTCACCCAGCCTTGAACGGGGCGGCCTTGCCGCGACCCCGGCGCGAGCGTTCGGCCCGCGCCCCTGCCACCCGGCGGACCCTTCCGTGATCGACCGCGACGAGCTCGCCGCCTGGCTGCGGCTCGTCGAGACGCCCGGCGTCGGCCGCGACTCGGCGCGCCGCCTGCTGGCTGAATTCGGCTCGCCCGAAGCCGTGCTCGCCGCCTCCACCCCCACGCGCGCGACGATCGTCGGCGCGGCGGTCGCGGCTGCGCTGGCCGAGGAACCACCCGGGCTGGCGGCGTTGCTGGAGGCCACGCTGGCCTGGCGCGACGGCAGCACGGCCGGTGATGCGGCGGCCCGCGACATCGTCGTTCTCGGCGATCCGCGTTACCCGGCGGCGCTGCTGCAGACCGCCGATCCGCCGACCCTGCTGTACGCCAAGGGCCGGGTCGAGCTGCTCGGCGCCGACTCGATCGCCATCGTCGGCAGCCGCAACCCGACGCCGCAGGGCCTGGAGAACGCACGGGCGTTTGCCGCCCACCTGGGCCGGACCGGTCTGGTCGTGGTGTCGGGCCTGGCGCTGGGCATCGACGGCGCCGCGCACGAAGGGGCGCTGGAGGGTGGCGGCGGAACGATTGCCGTCGTCGGCACCGGGCTCGACCGCGTGTATCCGGCGCGGCACCGTGCGCTGGCGCACCGGATCGCCGCCGCCGGCCTGATCGTCAGCGAGTTCTCGATCGGCACGCCCTCGATGCCGCAGAACTTCCCGATCCGCAACCGCATCATCGCCGGGCTGACGCGCGGCACGCTGGTCGTCGAGGCGGCCCTGCAGTCGGGCTCGCTGATCACGGCCCGGCTGGCGCTCGAGGCCGGCCGCGAGGTGTTCGCGATCCCCGGCTCGATCCACTCGCCACAGGCGCGCGGCTGCCATGCGCTGCTCAAGCAAGGTGCCAAGCTGGTCGAGGGCGCCGCCGACATCCTCGAGGAGTTCGCCGCCGCCCGTCCCAAGGACGCGGCAGCGTCGGCGGCGGCTGCCCAGGCCGACGATGCCGGGCCGGAGGATCCGCTGCTGGCGGCGCTCGGCTTCGATCCGATCGGCCTCGACGCCCTGGTCGCCCGCACCGGGCAGAGCGCCGCGGAGCTCGCTGCGCGCCTGCTCGACCTCGAGCTCGAGGGGCGGGTCGCCCGGCTGCCGGGGCAAGCGTTCCAGCGCGTCGAGCGTGGCTGAGCGGGCCGTCTCCGGCGCCCGGTGATGCCATTCGTCCTTGGCGCCGTGTGGCGCCGGATCGCTCGGGTATAGTGGATTAATGTTCGACGTGCTCGTGTATCTCTACGAGAACTACTGGCGCCCAGATGCGTGCCCCGAGCACGAGCAGCTGACGCGAAAGCTCAGCTCGGTCGGCTTCGAATCCGAGGAAATCGAGGACGCGCTGACCTGGCTCGACGGCGTCGCTGCGGCTGCCGAAGCGCGCGTCGGCGAGCAGCAGCCCGACAGCGTGCGGATCTATGTTCCCGCCGAGCAGGAACACCTGGGCGAGCAGTCGATCGGCTTCATCACCTTCCTCGAATCGGCCGGCGTCCTGCCGCCCCAGATGCGGGAGATGGTGATCGATCGGGCGAGCGCGATTCCCGGCGGCCCGCTCGACCTCGAGGATCTCAAGATCATCGTCCTGATGGTCTTCTGGTCGCTCGGCGAAGAGCCCGATGCGCTGATCCTCGACGAACTGTTCGTCGCAGAAGAAGACCGCCTCATTCACTGAAACCGGACGCGGGAGCGTCCACTTTCTCGTGCCTTTGTCAGCTCAAGAGGCGGCTGGGGTCGCCATCCAGCTTGGCCATCGCGCTGCGCGTCGCGCGCACGGTGAGCGCTTCGTCCTGGGCCGGGACGAGCAGGCCGGCCTGCAGGAAGGCGGCCAGGCGATGCTGCTGGAACAGGATGCCGCGGCCTTGCGGCGAGACGAACAGCGTGAGCTGGCGGCGCATGCCTTGCCAGGCGAGCTGCACCGCTTCGTTGCGGCTGCGGTAGTCGAGCATGTACCAGCTGCCGACCTGCAGCTCGCGCGCCCAGGAGAGCATCGCCGGCGTCGGCATCGAGCCGCCCTCGGCCACCACCTCGAGCTCGGAGCTCTCGTGGCCGGACAGGTCCATGACCAGCGATTCGTCGATGTCGACCTGCTCGGCCTCGGGCAGCAGCTCTTCGAGGGTCTCCAGCCGTTGCATCAGCTCCTCGAGCCGCTCGTGCGAGATCGCCGCGGTCTTGGCGGTGAACGCGGCCGCCAGCGAGTTGTTGAGGCGCTGGATGTGCTCGTCCTGCTTGGGCACGGGAATGCCCGCTTCGTCCATGCCGTCGCGCAGGGTCTTGAGCAGCGGCGGCAGGCGACGGATCACCTCGGCCCGCTCGCTGCGCGAGACCTTGGCGCTGGCCGACCAGATCAGGTCGGCGGCGGCGCGCTTCATCTCCTTGACGGCGTCGGAGCCGCCGCCCTTGACGGCGGTGGTGGCGAGGACGTCGGCCCAGACGTGGAACAGGAACTCGCGCACGCCTTCCTGCACCGGCACGTCGTTGAGCATCTTGCGCAGCTCGATCGTGTACTGGATCGCCATCGTCTCGCGCTGCTCGACCTGCTGCGCCAGCGAGACACCCTTCATCGACGCTTCGTTCTCGTTCTTGAAGTAGTGCTCGAGGAACTTCTCGAACTCGGTGAGCACGGTCTGGAAGACGCGCCGGCCGGTGTCGGGATAGGCCTCGACGACCTGGACGACGCGCTTGATCTCCTTCTCGAGCAGGTCGCCGACCGCCCGGCTGCCCGAATCGAAGCCCATCACGCACGAGCCCATGCGGTCGATCAGGCGACGCGCCGGATGCTCGACGGTGGCGAAGAAGTCGGGCTCCGACACGGCGACGCGCAGCACCGGCATCTGCAGCCGCGCGAACCAGACGCGCACCGTCGCCGGGATCGCGTCTTCCATCAGGATGCTCTGGAACAGGAGGGCGACGATCTCGATCGTCGCCCTCTCGACCGGCGTCGCGGCCGCCGCCTTGAGCGCCTGTTTGCGCTGGTGCAGCTCCTCGAGAAGGGCCGGCGTACCGACCGCGGGCGCGCCGCTGCTCGCCGCGGCCGCGGCGGCGTTGGCAAGCCGCCGGGCCACGCTTTCCTGGGCCTGCGAGATCGCCGCGTTGAGGCGCGGCGAGGCGGGCTGATGCGCCTGCGAGGTGTTGGCAAAGTCGGGCAGTTGCCGACTGACAAGCCGGTTGAGGCGGCCGAGGACGGCTTCGGCCTGGTCGGGGCCGCGCGCCAGGCCGGCGGCGCGCGTCATCATGCGCGTCTCCTCACCGACCTCGTGCGCCTCCTTCGCCGGCTTCATCACCGACTGCTGGAAGTCGGTGGGGCTCGGCGGCGCGGTGCCGGTCGGCGTGCCGAAGCCGCCGGTCGAGCCCGACCGGGTCGGCCCGCCGCCGTGGTTGGAGCGGCGGATGAACGGGCGCAGGTCGACCTCGGGCAGCACGTGGCGCGCCAGCAGGAAGCGATTGGTCTCGTGATACGTCTCTTCGGCGAAGTGCGAGAGCTCGTCGTGCAGGACCGTCTGGAGCAGCCGCCAGGCGTCGAAGCCGAGTGGCGCAGCCAGCCAGGAGTTGGTGACCACCCGCGCCAGCACATGCGGCCGCAGCACGTCGTTGGTCTCGAGCTCGTCGCGGCTCTCGAGCACGTTCATGCGCGAACGCAGGTCGGTGAACTCCCAGGACGCGCGGTCCATCATCGCCAGCGCCAGCCGCGAGCTCAGGATTTCGTGCTCGATCGTGTCGTCGTCGACCAGGCTCAGCTTGCTGCCCGGCCGGTTGCCGCCCGGCAGCGCCGCAAGCTCGCCGAGCCGGGTCTGCGGGACCGTGCCGGTGCTCAGCGACGCGCGCAGCAGCGTCGTCATGCACTGGAGCCAGAGCGGCAGGGTGCCTTGCAGGATGGGGATCAGCTCGCGCCGCTTCATGCCGATGGCGGGCTCCGCAACCGACGCGGCGAGCGCCCGCGCTCCCTGCTCGACCGCGGCCACCACGGCGGGCATGCCTTCGAGCAGCCGCTCCACATATGACCGCCTCGCCTGCTGCGCCAGCGCCGTCGGGTTGGCGGGGGTGGGCATGGGCTGTGGGGTGGGTCGGGTCCTGCGAAGATCGATTTGGACTCTACACCACCGCCCCGGCATTCGGGTCTTCGGGATCGTGCGCCTTGGCCGACGGGCCGATCAGGTCGTCACGCTTGACGCCCAGCCACATCGCGATCGCCGCCGCGACGAACACCGACGAGTAGATGCCGAACAGGATGCCGATCGTCAGCGCAATCGCGAAGTAGTGCAGGGTCGGCCCGCCGAAGACCAGCATCGAGAGCACCATCATCTGGGTAGAGCCGTGGGTGATGATGGTGCGGCTGATCGTGCTGGTGATCGCGTGGTCGATCACCTCGGGCGTCGTCATCTTCCGGTAGCGCCGGAACGACTCGCGGATCCGGTCGAAGATGACCACCGATTCGTTCACCGAGTAGCCGAGCACGGCCAGCACCGCTGCCAGCACCGAGAGCGAGAACTCCCACTGGAAGAAGGCGAAGAAGCCCAGGATGATGACCACGTCGTGCAGGTTGGCGACGATCGCGGCGATCGAGAACTTCCACTCGAAGCGGAAGGCGAGGTAGATCATGATGCCGATGACGACGAAGGCGAGCGCCTTGGCGCCATCCTGGGCCAGCTCCTTGCCGACCTGGGGGCCGACCGCCTCGCTGCGCGACAGGCGCACCGGCTCGAGCGCCCCGGCCGTGCAGACCTGGCGCGAAGCCGACTGGCCGCCTTCGGCAGCGCCTTCGCGCGCCGAGACGGTGCCGCCTTCGGCCTTGCACAACTCGGCGAAGACGCGCGCCGTCAGTTCGCCCTGCTTCAGGTCGCTGCGCACCGGCACGCGGATCATCACGTCGCGCGAGCTGCCGAAGTTCTGCACCAGCACGTCGCCGAGGCCGAGGCGCTCGACCGTGGCGCGCACCTTGCCGATGTCGGCCGGCTGTGCGTAGGCCGTCTCGATCACGTTGCCGCCGGTGAACTCGATCGAGAAGTGCAGGCCGCGGGTGGCGAGGAAGAAGACCGCGGCGAGGAAGGTCAGCAGCGAGACGATGTTGAAGATCAGCGCATGCCGCATGAACGGGATGTCGCGCCGGATACGGAAGAACTCCATCGGATGCTTCTCTTCTGCTCGCTGCGCGGGCGTCAGGTCTTGGCCGGAACGGCTTGGGCCGGCTTCCAGACCTGGCCGATCGAAACGCTCTTCAAACGCTTCTGCCGGCCGTACCAGAGGTTGACGAGGCCACGCGAGAACATGACGGCCGAGAACATCGAGGTGACGATGCCCAGGCAATGGACGATCGCGAACGCACGCACCGGACCCGAGCCGAACACCAGCAGCGCGAGGCCGGCGATGAAGGTCGTGACGTTGGAATCGAGGATGGTCGCGAAGGCGCGCTCGTAGCCGGTGTTGATGGCCGCCTGCGGCGAGGCGCCGCCGCGCAGCTCTTCGCGGACCCGCTCGTTGATGAGCACGTTGGCGTCGATCGCCATGCCGAGCGCGAGCGCGATCGCGGCGATGCCCGGCAGGGTGAGGGTCGCCTGGATCATCGACAGCACGGCGACCAGCAGCAGCAGGTTGAGGCCGAGGGCGAGCGTCGAGACCACGCCGAACAGCAGGTAGTAGCAGCACATGAAGAGGGCAATCGCGGCAAAGCCGTAGATCACGCTCTGGATGCCCTTGTCGATGTTTTCGGCACCCAGGCTGGGGCCGATCGTTCGCTCCTCGATGATCTCCATCGGCGCCGCCAGCGAGCCGGCACGCAGCAGCAACGCCGTGTCGTTCGCCTCCGGCGTCGTCATCCGGCCGGAGATCTGGAAGCGGTTGCCGAGCTCGCCGCGGATCACCGGCGCCGTCACCACCTCGCCCTTGCCCTTCTCGAACAGCAGGATTGCCATCCGCTTGCCGATGTTGTCGCGCGAGATGTCGCGCATGATCCGCGCCCCCTTGGCGTCGACCGTCAGATGCACCGCCGGCTCCTGGGTCTGCCCGTCGAAGCCGGGCTGCGCGTCGGTGAGGCTCTCGCCGGTCAGGATGACCTGCCGCTTGACGACGACCGCCGCGCCGTTGCGTTCGACGTATTTCTCGCTGCCGAACGGCACCGGGCCGGCCCCGCTCTCGGCGGCCCGGCCCTCGCTGCTGTCGTCGACCATGCGCAACTCGAGCGTCGCGGTGCGGCCGATGATGTCCTTGGCCTTGGCCGTGTCCTGCACGCCCGGCAACTGGACGACGACCCGGTCGGCGCCCTGTCGCTGGATCACCGGCTCGGCGACGCCGAGCTCGTTGACCCGGTTGTGCAGGGTCGTGATGTTCTGCGTGATCGCCGCGGTCTGCACGCGCTTGGCGGCGTCGGGCTTGAGGGTGCCGGTGAGCTTGAAGTCGCTGCCCTCGACGCTGTCCAGCCATTCGAGGTCGGGCAACTGGTCGGCCAGGACGAAGCGGGCGGCAGCCAGCGTGGCGACGTCGCGGAAGCGGATCACCACCGCGTTGCCGTCGCGGGCGATCCCGGCGTGGCGGATCGTCTTGTCGCGCAGCAGCGTGCGCGCGTCGCCGGCCAGCGAATCGGCGCGCTTGGTGAGCGCCGCCTTCATGTCGACCTGCATCAGGAAGTGGACGCCGCCGCGCAGGTCGAGGCCCAG
>JBDTUG010000162.1:0-7992 GCA_040007855.1 Caldimonas sp. | reverse complement strand
AGACCCGGCGGACCCGGCAGACCCGGCAGACCCGGCAGACCCGGGTGGCTCGCTGAGGCCGCTGCCCTGATCCGGTGCCGGCTCGCCGCCGACCGGCGGTTCACGCAAACCGGACGGCGGCTCCTGCAACCCCGACGGCGGCTCCTGCACTCCGGACGAAGGCTCCTGCAGCCCCGAGGGCGGTTCCTGGAGTCCGCCTTCGGCAGGGCCCTGGCGCTCGGCATCCGCGACGCCGATCTGCTGCAGTCCCGATGTCGACTCGGCTGGGGCGACCTCGGTCACCGTCCGGTAGCTCCACAGCGAAACCACCGCGAACAGCAGCAAGGGCATGAGCGCGATGAAGAGCTGCTTCAGGAGATAGCCGGTCGGGACGTCGTGATTGCGCCGGCCTTTCAGCGCGCCGAAGAGGAGGGGCAGCGCCCGACGGTTGGCAGTGGCGCCCAGTTTCTCGAGTGGCGCCGGCAGCGGCACGATCCGGTCCGCCGCGCTCAGGGGCGGTGCCCACTTCGGCTTCAGCTTGGCGACGGTGACGAAGTAGACGATGTAGAGGCCGGCCAGCATCAGGCCCGGAAAGAACGCCCCGGCATAGAGCTGCACGACGGAAACGCCGGCGGTCGCGCCGTAGACGATGAGCAGCACCGACGGCGGGATCAGGATGCCGAGGCACCCTCCCGCGGTGATCGCGCCGGCCGACAGCTGCACGCTGTAGCCGGCGCGCAGCATTGCCGGGAGCGCGAGCAGACCCATCAGCGTGACCACGGCGCCGACGATGCCGGTCGCGGTGGCGAACAGGGCGCAGGTCACGAGCGTTGCGACGCCGAGCGAGCCGGGCAGGCGCGCCATCGCCAGATGCAGGCTCTTGAACAGCTTTTCGATCAGGTTGGCCCGCTCGACCAGGTAGCCCATGAAGACGAACAGCGGAATCGCGATGAGCACGTCGTTGGCCATGACCGCGTAGGCCCGCTGGACCATCAGGTCGAGCGTCTGCGTCATTGCTCCGGAAACGCTTTGCTTGCCCGAGTGGTAGGCGAAGAACGCGAACACGATGCCCATTCCCATGAGCGTGAACGCCGTCGGGAAGCCCAGCATGATCGCGACCACCACCAGCGACAGCATCAGCAGCCCCAGGTGGCCGTTGGTGATGACCGGCGCCATCGCCAGCATGGAGAGCGCCCCGGCGACGAGCAGGGCCATCAGGGTGAAGCCGAACCACAACTCCTTGCGCAGGGCCGGAAACCGCATCACGCGCCCTCCTGACGCTGCGCCGGCGGCAACGGTCTCGCGAGCGGGTCGATATCGACATCCTTCACGTGCACCATCTCCTTGAGCTGCTCGACGTCGACCTCCTCGACGTCCTCCTCGCGCGACGGCCAGGCGCCGTCGCGCAGGCAGACGACGCAGCGCACGATCTCCACCAGGCCCTGCAGCAACAGCACCGCGCCGGCCAGCGGAATCACGAACTTGAACGGGTAGACCGGCAGCGGGTCGGCGTTGAAAGTCTGCTCGCGGATGGCGAGCGCGTCGTTCGCGTAGGTCCAGCCCGCCCAGGTGAGGGCGACGATGCCGGGTAGAAAGAAGACGATGTAGAGCGTGAGATCGATCGTGGCCTGGGTGCGGGGGCGAAAGAAGCCGTAGAGCACGTCGCCGCGAACATGGCCGTTCTTGCTCAGCGTGTATGCGCCCGCCGTCATGAAGAGGGTGCCGTACAGCATGATCTGCGCGTCGAGGACCCAGGCGTGCGGATTGTTGAGGACGTAGCGCGAGAACACCTCGACGCTGATCAGCACCGTCAGCACCACCACCAGCCACGCGAAGGCCTTGCCGAACCAGGTCGAAAACCGGTCGACCGCCAGCAGGAACTGTTGCATCGCTCTTTCCGGCTCGCCGGGATGAATTGATCGAGAAAAGAAAAGGGGCGCCGGCCCGGCGCCCCTTTGGTCGAGGCTGCTCAGCTCTTCTTGGCGCCGCGTCCGAAGTAGTGGTTGTAAGCCATCTTGAAATCGACGAGGTAGTCGTTCTGCCAGGCGCCGGCGCGCTCGGCGAAAGCCCGCTGCGAGTCGAGGATCTTCTTGAATGCCGGGTTCTCGCCGCCCTTCTTGGCCATGATCTTGTCCCAGGCGACGAGCTGCGCCCGCAGGATGGCATCGGGCGTCTTGTAGAACTTGACGCCCTGCTTCTTCAGCTCGATGTAGTCCTGCGAGTTGCGCTGCACCGCCTTCCAGCTCATGTCGGCGCTCGAGGCCTGCACCGCGTAGTCGATCATCGAGCGCATTTCCTGCGGCAGGGCGTCGTACTTGGTCTTGTTGAACAGGATCTCGAACTGCTCGGTGCTCTGGTGGAAGCTCTGCAGCATGCAGTTCTTGACCACATCGGGGAAGCCGAGGAGGCGGTCGCTCGAGGCGTTGTTGAATTCCGCGCCTTCAATCAGGCCGCGGTCGAGCGCCGGCACGATCTCGCCGCCGGGCAGCGGGTTCACTGCTGCGCCCATGTCGGTGTACATGTCGACGGCCAGGCCGACGGTGCGGAACTTCATGCCCTTCAGGTCTTCGACCTTGGCGATCGGCTTCTTGAACCAGCCGAACGGCTGCGTCGGCATCGGGCCGTACAGGTAGGACACGACGTCGAGGTTGAGGCTCTTGTAGATCTCGTCGAGCAGCACCTTGCCGCCGCCGTAGTTGTGCCAGGACAGCAGCATGTTCGGATCCATGCCGAAGCCCGGACCCGAACCCCAGAGGGCCAGCGCCGAGTTCTTGCCGTAGTGGTACGCGACCACGCCGTGGCCACCGTCGAGGGTGCCCTTGGCGACCGCGTCGAGCAGCTGGAACGCCGGAACCACCGCGCCGGCCGGCAGCACCTCGATCTTCAGGCGCCCGCCGGCCATGTCGTTGACCTTCTTCGCGAAGTCGTTGGCGTACTCGTGGAAGATGTCCTTGGCCGGCCAGGTGCTCTGGAAGCGAAGACTGGTGGTTTGTGCCACGGAAACCATCGGCGCCGCCATCGCGCCGGCGGCGCCGGCGGCGGTGGCCGCCCTTTTGAGGAACTTGCGGCGGGGCGCGGTGCGGGTCGTGTCGGTCATGGCATGTCTCCTTGAGGTATGAGGCGGCGCCAGTGGCGCGAGAAGGGCGGCGCCGAGCGGCGCGAGAACGCGCGGGATGCAGGGCGAGGATCTGACGATGATGGCGTGGCGAGGTCGCGCCACAAGTAGGGGAAGCCCCGCCGGGATAATCGGCCCACCGATGCGACAGCCCAAGCGCACCCCACCTCAGGCCCTGCAAGCGACACCGATTCCGCCGATCGAGTTTCCCGAGGCGCTGCCGGTTTCCCTGCGTCGCGAGGACATCGCTGCAGCCATGCGCGCCCACCAGGCGATCGTCGTCTGCGGCGAAACCGGGTCGGGCAAGACGACCCAGTTGCCGAAGATCCTGCTGGCGATGGGAAGAGGGCGCGCCAATGGCGGCGGCCTGATCGGCCACACCCAGCCGCGGCGGATTGCCGCTTCGAGCGTCGCCCGGCGCATCGCCGAGGAGCTGAAGACTCCGCTCGGCGAAGTCGTCGGCTACAAGGTCCGCTTCCAGGACCGGCTCTCCGTCGGCGCCAGCGTCAAGCTGATGACCGACGGCATCCTGCTCGCCGAGACGCAGAGCGATCCGCTGCTGCGCGCCTACGACACGATCATCGTCGACGAGGCGCACGAGCGCAGCCTGAACATCGACTTCCTGCTCGGCCACCTGCGCCAGATCATGCCGCGCCGGCCCGACCTGAAGATCGTCGTCACCTCGGCGACGATCGATGCCGACCGCTTTGCTGCCCACTTCGCGTCGATGGACGGGCCGGCGCCGGTGCTGCAGGTCTCGGGCCGGCTCTACCCGGTCGAGATCCGCTGGCGGCCGTTCGTCGAGAGCCGCGACCACGACCTCGGCGACGCGATCTGCGACGCCGTCGACGAACTGTGGAAAGGGCCCGGTGCGGGTTCCGGCGACGTCCTCGTCTTCCTGCCCGGCGAGCGCGAGATCCGCGACGCCGCCGAAAAGCTGAGGAAGCACCACCCGCCCGGGGTCGAGGTGCTGCCGCTCTTCTCGCGCCTCAGCCAGGAGCAGCAGGACGAGGTGTTCCAGCCGCACAGCGCGCGCCGGATCGTGCTCGCCACCAACGTTGCCGAGACCTCTCTCACCGTGCCCGGCATCCGCTACGTGATCGACGCCGGCACCGCGCGGATCAAGCGCTACAGCTTTCGCAGCAAGGTCGAGCAGCTGCCGATCGAGCCGGTGAGCCAGGCGGCGGCCAACCAGCGCGCCGGGCGCTGCGGGCGGGTGGCAGACGGCATCTGCATCCGCCTCTACGACGAGGCCGACTTCGCCGGCCGTCCGAAGTTCACCGAACCGGAGATCGTCCGCTCGTCGCTGGCCGGCGTGATCCTGCGCATGAAGGCGCTGAACCTCGGCAGCGTCGAGGACTTCCCTTTCCTCGAGCCGCCGCCGAAGCGCGCGATCGCCGACGGCTACCAGCTGCTCAACGAACTCGGCGCCACCGACGACGACAACGCGCTGACGACGATCGGCCGCGAGCTGGCGAAGCTGCCGCTCGATCCGCGCGTCGGCCGGATGATCCTCGCGGCGCGCGAGCGCGAATCGCTGCGCGAAGTGCTGGTTATCGCCAGCTCGCTGAGCGTGCAGGACGTGCGCGACCGGCCGCTCGAGCAGCAGCAGGCGGCCGACCAGGCGCACGTCAAGTTCGACGACGAGAAGTCGGAATTCCTCGGCATCCTGAAGCTCTGGGCGTGGCTCGAGACCTCGCGCGGCGGCCCGGTCGGGCGTCGGGCCGCCCCGAGCGCGACCGCGCCCCAAGGGCAACGAAGGGACCCTGTCGGATCCCTGGGGGCAGAGACCGAAGGGAGCGTCGGGGCACCCCGTTCAGAGCACCGCATTTCCAGCAGGAAGCACGAGCAGCTGCTGCGCGACAACTTCGTCTCGCCGCGCCGGGTACGCGAATGGCGCGACGTGTTCGCCCAGCTGCAGCAGGTGGTGGTCGAGCACGGCTGGCGCGTGAACACCACGCCCGCGACCTACGAGCAGCTGCACCTGTCGATGCTTGCCGGGCTGCTCGGCAACATCGGCCACAAGAGCGAGGAAGACGACTCGTACCTCGGTGCGCGCGGCATCCGTTTCCATCGTCATCCCGGCTCGCATCTGTCGAAGAAGCCGGGTCGCTGGATCGTCGCCGCCGAGCTGGTCGAGACGACCCGGCTCTATGCGCGCGGCATCGCCAACATCGAGCCGCGCTGGCTCGAGGTCGTCGGCGGCCACCTGCTGAAGACGCAGCTGCTCGAGCCGCACTGGGAGAAGAAAGCCGGCCAGGTCGTCGCCCTCGAGCGGGCGACGCTCTACGGCCTGGTCGTCTACTCGAACCGGCGCGTCGACTTCGGCACCGTCGATCCGGTCGCGGCGCGCGAGATCTTCATTCGCGAGGCGCTGGTCGCAGGCGAGTGGGAAACGAAGCTGCCGTTCGCCGCCGCCAACCGCAGGCTGATGGCGCAGATCGAGGAGCTCGAGCACAAGGCGCGCCGCCAGGACGTGCTGGTCGACGACGAGTTGATCCACGCCTTCTACGACCAGCAGGTGCCGGCCGGCGTGCACAGCGCCCCGACCTTCGAGCGCTGGTACCGCGATGAGCAGCGCCGCCAGCCGAGCCTGCTGCTGCTGACGCGCGAGGAGCTGATGCGTCACGAGGCCGCCGGCATCACGACCCAGGCGTTTCCGCGCACGATCCGGCTCGGCGGCATCGACTGCGCCGCCAGCTACCTGCACGAGCCCGGAAATCCGCGCGACGGCGTCACGGTCACGGTGCCGCTCTACGCGCTTAACTCGGCCGGCGAGGATCGCTGCGAATGGCTGGTCCCTGGCATGCTGAAGGACAAGCTGGTCGCGCTCGCCAGGACCCTGCCGCAACGCCCCCGGTCGCGACTCGTGCCCTTGCCCGAGTACGCGGAGGGCTTGATCGAGCGGCATCCGTTCGGCGACGGCAGCCTGCTCGACGTCCTGACTGCCGATGCCCGGGCCAGGAGCGGCATCGAGCTCCGGCGGGCCGACTTCAAGCACGAGCAGCTGGCGCCGCACCTGCTGATGAACCTGCGCGTCGTCGACGAGCACGGCCGCCAGCTCGGCGAGTCGCGCCACCTGGCCGAGCTGAAGGCCGAGCTCGGCAGCCAGGCACGATCGGCGTTTCAGGCGCTGGCGGCGCTGCGCCTGCCGCAGGCCGGCGCCGGCGCGCCGTCGGTCCCGGCGGCGGCAGCGACAGCAGCGGCGCACCGGCCGTCGAACGCGGCGGCGGCGACAGGCGGCGCGTCGCCCGGGTCGCGGCGCGATCCCGCGCTTGCGCCGGCCGCCGCGTCGTCCGTGCCGCCTGCCGCCGCCTTCACCGCCTGGACCTTCGGGGAGCTTCCCGAGCTCATGGAAGTGAAGAAGGGTGGCCAGTCGCTGATCGGCTATCCGGCGCTGATCGACAAGAGCGGGCATGTCGAGATCGAAGTCTTCGACGAGCCCGAGACCGCCGCCGACAGGCATCGCGCCGGCCTGCGCCGCCTGTTCGCCCTGCAGCTGCGCGACGCGATCAGGTATCTCGAGAAGAACCTGCCCGAGCTGCAGAAGATGGCGATCCAGTACCTGCCGCTCGGCAGCGGCGAGGATCTGCGCGACCAGATCGTCGCGGTCGCCCTCGATCGGGCGTTCCTCGCCGAGCCGCTGCCGGCCGACGCGGTTGCCTTCGCCCGCCGGCTCGAGGAAGGGCGGGGCCGGCTGACCCTGATTGCCGGCGAGGTGGCGCGGGCCGCCTCGGCGGTGTTGAGCGAGCTGGTCACGGCGCAGAAGAAGTTGAAGGACGCGCGCCCGCCGAAGGATGTCGCCGACGACGTCGCGGCGCAGATCGAGCGACTCGTGCCCCGCCGCTTCCTCGCCGAGACTCCCTGGGCCCGGCTCGCGCACTTGCCGCGCTACCTCAGGGCGATCGTCATGCGGCTCGACAAGTTGAAGGCCGATCCGGCCCGCGACGCGGCCCGCCTTGCCGAGCTGCGACCGCTCGAGCAGCGCCACCTGCGCAAGCTCGCCGAGCGGCGGGGCGCACGCGATCCGCGCCTCGACGAGTTCCGCTGGTGGCTCGAGGAGCTTCGCGTCAGCCTGTTCGCGCAGGAGCTGAAGACGCCGCAGCCGGTGAGCGCCAGGCGGCTGGAGAAGATATGGGCGCAGGCTTTTGCATGAGCCCGCCGGGCCGCCCCAAGGGGCGAATACCGGAGTGCGCGGCACGAAGGTACCCGGTGAGCGAAACTGCGTTCCTTGACGAGGATCAGGCGTGGCGACGATCGGAATGAACAAGCTGCTCAGGAAGAAGGCGCGCCACGACGACGCCGGCCAGTGGACGGTCGTCCCCGGCACGCAGCGCGAGCTCGACGCCGTCGTCCATCATTGCCGGCGGATGGTGAGCCGTCGCGCCTTGATGGCTGCGGGCGTGTCGGTGGTGCCGATCCCGGGCATCGACTGGCTCACCGACATCGCCGTGCTGATGAAGCTCATTCCCGACATCAACCAGGCCTTCGGCCTCACCGCCGGGCAGGTCGAGCGGCTCGCGCCGGACCGGCGGGTCGTCGTCTACAAGGCGATCTCGGCCGGCGGCAGCATGCTGGTCGGCAGGCTGGTCACGCGCGAGGTGGTGATCCAGACACTCAAGCTGGTCGGCATCCGCCTGAGCACGCAGAAAGCCGCCAAGTTCGTGCCGATCGCCGGCCAGGCGTTGTCGGCCGCGCTCACCTATTCGTCGCTTCGCTATGTGTGCGAGCAGCACATCCAGCAATGCGTTGCCGTCTCCAGGCAATTGCTGCTGGCGGCGCCGACGCAGGCGAGCGACGCCGACTGATGGTGCCGGCGCGGCGTCGCTCCCCACCTTGCCGGCCCTAGGAGTCTGTCGGACTTTGGAGACTTTCAATAAGTGAGGCGAGCCGAGACA
>JBDTUG010000161.1:0-7996 GCA_040007855.1 Caldimonas sp. | reverse complement strand
GGTGGGGCGTCAAGGAAGGGGCGATCGACATCGTCTCGATCTCCGACAAGGTGCCGGCCGACATCAAGGCCAAGGTCGAGGCGGTCAAGGCCGGCCTGAAGGACGGCAGCTTCGTCATCTGGAAGGGGCCGATCACCGGCAACGACGGCAAGGAGATGCTGGCCGCCGGCTCCAACGCCGACGACAAGTTCATGGGCGGGATCAACTTCTTCGTCAAGGGCGTCGAAGGCAAGGTGCCGGGCGCCGAGAAGAAGTAGCTCGTCGCGGCGGACGAGATCCTTCGCATCGCTCGGGATGACGCGAATAAGCCTGTCATCCTGGACGAAGTGAAGGATCCCGACTTCGCCGCCATCCCGCACGCGCGGCTCCCCGAGCTGCTCTGCGCGATGCCGAAGGCCGAGCTGCATGTCCACATCGAGGGCTCGCTCGAGCCGGCGCTGATCTTCGCGCTGGCGCACAAGAACGGGGTCGCGCTCGCCTGGCCCGACGTCGAGGCCCTGCGCGCCGCCTACGCCTTCACTGACCTGCAGAGCTTCCTCGACATCTACTACGCCGGCGCCAGCGTGCTGCTGCACGAGGGCGACTTCGAGGCGATGGCGATGGCCTACTTTCGCCGCGCCGCCGCCGACAACGTCATCCACGCCGAGCTGTTCTTCGATCCGCAGACGCACACCGCGCGCGGCGTGCCGGTCGGCACCGTGATCGCCGGCCTGGCGAGCGCCTGCGAGCGGGCCGGGCGCGAGCTCGGCCTCACGAGCGCGCTCATCCTCTGCTTCCTGCGCCACCTGAGTGAGGACGACGCGCTGCAGACGCTGCAAGAGGCGCTGCCCTTTCGTCGCCATTTCATCGGCGTCGGCCTCGACAGCAGCGAGCGCGGCAACCCGCCGGAAAAGTTCGCGCGGGTGTTCGCCGAGGCCGGCCGGCTCGGCCTGCATCGGGTCGCCCACGCCGGCGAGGAGGGGCCGCCGGCCTACATCGAGAGCGCGCTCGATGTCCTGAAGGTCGAGCGCATCGATCACGGCGTGCGCTGCCTCGAAGACCCTGCCCTGGTGCGCCGCCTGGCGGCCGAGCGCATGCCGCTCACGGTCTGCCCGCTGTCGAACGTCAAGCTGTGCGTCTATCCGGACATGGCCGCGCACCAGCTCGCGACGCTGCTCGACGCGGGCCTGTGCGTGACCGTCAATTCCGACGACCCGGCCTACTTCGGCGGCTACGTCAACGACAACTTCCTCGCCGCCTTCGAGGCCCTGCCGCAGCTCGGCGGCGCCGCCGCCTACCGGCTCGCGCGCAACAGCTTCGAGGCGAGCTTCGCGAGCGCCGAGGCGAAGGCGGCGATGACCGCACGGCTCGACCAGGTGTTCGCCGGGTTCGCCTGAGCGCGCGGACAATGGCGCCGGGCCTGGCCCGCCCCGCGACTGCCGGTTCGCTCCCACTGCCCGATGCTCGAGCTCCTCTTCGACCCCAACGCCTGGATCGCCCTGGCCACGCTCACAGCGCTCGAGCTCGTGCTCGGCATCGACAACATCGTCTTCATCTCGATCCTGGTCGACAGGCTGCCCGCGGCGCAGCAGCGCAAGGCGCGCCTGATCGGCCTCTTCCTGGCGATGTTCATGAGGGTCGGCCTGCTGCTGGTGCTGTCCTGGATCATCGGCCTGACCGCGCCCCTGTTCAGCGTGCTGAAGCAGGAGGTCTCGGGGCGCGACCTGATCCTGATCGGCGGCGGCCTGTTCCTGATCTGGAAGAGCACCGCCGAGATCCACCAGTCGCTCGAGGGCGAGGAGGGGCACTCGGCGGCGGCGGTCAAGGCGCGCTTCGGCGCGGTGATCCTGCAGATCATCATCGTCGACATGGTGTTCTCGCTCGACTCGATCATCACCGCGGTCGGCATGGTCGACGAGCTCGCCGTGATGATCGCCGCGGTGGTGATCTCGGTGGCGCTGATGATTCTGTTCGCCAACGCGATCGGCCGCTACGTCAGCCAGCATCCGACCATCAAGATGCTGGCGCTCGCCTTCCTGGTCGTGGTCGGCGTCGTCCTGATCGCCGAGGGCTTCGACCAGCACGTGCCCAAGGGCTACGTCTACTTCGCGATGGCGTTTTCGGTCGGCGTCGAGATGCTCAACATCCGCATGCGCAGGCGCTCGAAGAAGCCGGCCCGGCTGAAGTCGGCCTACCGCGAAGAATCATCCTGATTCACCCCTCTCGCCCGGAGAGCACGTCATGAGCTACGACCGCCACATCGTCTTCTATCACTCGCCGCAGTCGCGATCCGCGGGCACCCTGTTCCTGCTCGAGGAGCTGGGCGCCGACTACGAGCTGCGCGCCCTCGACCTGCAGAAGAACGAGCAGCGCCAGGGCGACTACCTCGGCGTCAACCCGATGGGCAAGGTGCCGGCGATCGTCCACGACGGCGCGCTCGTCACCGAGCAGGGCGCCGTCTACACCTACCTCGCCGACCTCTACCCCGAGGCGGGCCTCACGCCGGCGATCGGCGACCCGCTGCGCGGCCCGTACCTGCGCTGGCTGTTCTTCTACAACGCGTCGTTCGAGCCGGCCCTGATCGACCGCTCGTTGAAGCGCGAGCCGGCGCCGGCGGCGACCTCGCCCTACGGCACCTACGAGACGATGCTGCAGACCCTGTGGGACCAGCTCGGCAACGGCCCCTACCTGCTCGGCGAGCGCTTCACCGCCGCCGACGTGTTGTGGGCCACGGCCTTGCGCTGGACGACGATGTTCAAGCTGGTTCCCGAGACGCCCGCCGTCACCGCCTACATCGAGCGCGTCACCTCGCGGCCGGCGGCGCAGCGGGCGGCCAGGATCGACGCCGACATCCTCGCGACGCGGGCGAAGTAGCCGAAGGCAGCGCGCCCGGCGGCGCGAGCTCGGCCGAGTGCTTGCGCGCCGATTGTGTCTTTTCGTGAAGGAACGAAAAGCTGAGGTAAGTCGCTGCGTGCCGCGGCCCGCCCTGTCGGCGCTCCCGAACAATCGGCGTTAGGCCCTCACGGGGTGCAATCCGGCCGGCGCTGCGCCGTGTCTGTTGTCGCCCGCCATCTCGAGGCTTGGAGGAAAACAGGCATGGCTTGCGTGCGCCGGGTGTGGGTCGGCTTGTTCGCGGCGTTGCTGTTCGGCATCGCCCTCCCGGCCATGGCGCAGACCGGTCGCGCCGGCACGGGGCCGCTGCGGGTCGACGCCTTCGACGTCGAGCAGGTCGCTAGCCTGCAGCCGGGAGCGCAGCTCAACTTCAGCGTCTTCGCCAGCCCCGGTGCAGTGGCGGCGGTGGCGATCGAAGGCTCGTCGCGGGGGCTCGAGCTGCGCGAGGTGCAGCCGGGCATCTACGAAGGGTCGTACACGGTCGATGCCGGCGACCGCATCCGCGCCGACGGCCGGGTCGTCGCCACCGTGTCGCGCCAGGGCGCGGTGGCCCGCGCAGTGCTCGAAGAGCCGCTGCTGCTCGACGCGCCGCGCGTCGCTGCGGCAGCACCGGAGTCGACGCCGGCGGCCGAGCCGGCCCCGGCGCGTCCATTTCCCCGCGCCGGTACGCCGGTGCCTTCGACGCGGCTGTCGTCATCGGCCTACCTGCCCGCGCCGGCCTCTGTGCCCGCGCCGGCCTACGTTCCCGCGCCTGCCGACCCGCCTGCCCCGGCGTTTCGGCTTGCGCCGGCAAGCGGCTACCCGTCCGGCGACGTGCCGGCGCCACAGCCGCAGCCCGCGCAGACCTGGCCCGATCCGTTGCGCGGCCACGAGCGCACGGGCGTGCCGGTGCCGATCGGCGGAACCTGGCCGGTGCTGGTGCCGCGGCGCGGCGGCGAGATCGCGGCCTGCGCCGGTTGCGCGCGGGTCGAATCGATCCGCGAGGTCCAGGTCGAGGCGAGCAGCGGGCCGGCCCACCTCGGCGCCATCGCCGGCGGCGTCGCCGGCGCCCTGTTCGGCGACCGGATCGGCCGCGCCCACGCCCGCCACGTGACACGCGTGCTCGGCGCTCTCGGCGGCGCGCTGCTCGGTCGCGAAGTGCAGCGCCAGGCCGAGCGGCGCACCCAGTTTGAGGTGACGCTGCGCTGGCCGGGCGGCGCGCAGCAGGTACGCCGCTACGACCGGCGGCCGCCGTTGCGGGTCGGCGAGTCGATCCGTCCCGAGCTGCTGGCCGAGGCGGCCGACCCGGGGCGGCCGTACTAGCGGTGCCGCCGCCTCTTCTCGCTCGCGCCGCGCCGCAACCCACCCATGTTTTTCGCCACCCTGGCGAGCCCGCTGCGCGTGACGCCGCGCTGGCTGGCCAGCCTGCCGGCCTGGCTCGAAGCGTTTGCGGTGGCCGGCGCGATCGCCTTCCTGCTGCCACTGTTCGGCCAGGTCGCCGAGTTCGGCGCAGGCCGCGACCGCCGCTTCGCCGAGCCGGGCTTTCGGGTCGAGGGGCTGGCCGCGCCGATCCTGCCGCTGCTCTGCCGCGAGCAGGCGGCG
Organism: Caldimonas sp.; assembly: GCA_040007855.1. Classification (GTDB taxonomy): domain Bacteria; phylum Pseudomonadota; class Gammaproteobacteria; order Burkholderiales; family Burkholderiaceae_C; genus Schlegelella_A. Next base: position 3,544 of record JBDTUG010000161.1, on the reverse strand, counting down.
ATGGCCGACGCCGCGCTGCGCGAGCGCCTCTGTCCGGCAGCGACTTCGACAGCGACGGCAACAGCGACGGCAACAGCGACGGCAACAGCGACGGCAACAGCGACGGCAACGGCGGCTGCAACAGCGGCTGCAACAGCGGCTGCAGAAGCGGCTGCAGAAGCGGCTGCAGAAGCGGCTGCAGAAGCGGCTGCAAGAGCGACAGCAAGCGCGAATCCAGGCGCGAAGCTGCCGGCCGCCGCAGCTGACGGGGCGCACCCCCCGGCCGCCGTCGGCCGGGCCTTCGCCCAGGCGGCGCAGGCCTTTCTGGCGCCGCTGAACGACGCGAACGCTCGTCTCGGGGCTTTGCAGCAAGGCCAGCGCGACGGCGGCGACCTGCGCGCCTTCGCCGACGCGGCGGCGGCGATCGAGGCCGACCTGCAGCCTTACATCGACCGCTTTCAGCTGGCCGGCGCCGGCCCGGGTGGACCGCTGCCGCTGGCCTGCGCGGCGCGCTGGTCCGAGGCTGCCCTGACCGGCCCGTTGCCGTCCAGCGATGCGGCCGCGGCGCGCGCCAACGGCTGGCTGCTGCTGGCGGCGGCGCTCGACGGGCGCACCGAGGTCGAGGGCCTCGCCGCGCTCGCCCGGTTGCCGGCGCCGGTCGCCAGCCGGCCGCCCTGCGCTCAAGGCGCTGCCGCCGTGCTGACGGCGACCGCCTCGCTGCTCGCCGATGCCGGCCAGTCGAGCGGGCGGGCACGCAAGAACGAGGCGATGCGCGAGCTGCTGGCGACGGCGGGCTGGCAGTGGGCAGGAGCGATGCTGCTCGGCTACGCCTTCCTGCTGGCGAGCCGGCGCCGGCTCGCGCCGGGGCTGGGCGTCGCGCTGTCGCTCGCGCTCTGGGCCGGCGCTGCCTGGCTGGCGCGGGTGCCCTGGCCGTTCGCCGGCGCGCGCGCCTTCGATCCGGGCCGGGCCGACGTCTCGTTCGCCAGCCGACCCGCCAGCTTTGTGCTGGTGCTGGCCGGCCTCGCCGCGATCGTCGCCGTCGTGTCCCTGGTCGGCCGGCGCGGCGCCGTCCTCGATGCGGCGGCGCCGGCCCTGGCGATGAGCTCGCGGGTCGGCTACGCCGGCCTGGTGCTGGCCACCGGACTGGGCTGGCTGCTGCTGCTCGACCTCTCGGCGCACGCCCATCGCGGCAACCGCTACCTGGCGCTCTACCACCAGGGCCACCTCTGGCTCGGCATGCTGGTGTTCTCGCTGTTCCTGTTCCTGCGCCGGCCGCTCGCGCGCGGCCTCGCCTGGGCGCTCTCGATCGCCGGCGAGACCGGGCGCGGCGTGGCGCGCCGGCTCGGCGCGGCGGGCGCCGCCGCGGCGCTGGTGTTGCTGGCGGCGGCGGCAGTGCTCGGCTTCGGCTTCGCCCTCGCCAACCTGCGCCAGCTCACCTCCGAGCTCGGCCGGATCTGGCTGATCGTCGGCGCCGCCTGGTTCTTCTTCCTGCGCGCCGGGCCGCTCGCCGAGCGGCTGGCCCGCTCCGGGCCGGCCGGAGTGGCCTTCTGGCGCTACGTCTGGCCGATGGCGCTGGTGGTCTCGGTGCTGGTCGGCGCGATGGTGGTCACCCGCGACATGGGCCCGCTGCTGATCGCCGGCTACGCCTCGGGCGCCTTCCTGGCCGCCTCGCTGGCGATGTGGTGGCATCTGCGCAGCGGCCAGCGCTGGACGGCGTTCGGCCTCGCTGTCGTCCTGTTCGCGCTCTGGATCGGCGCTGTCACCTGGGCCCTGTTCGCGCTCGGCGCGGTCGACGGCGTCGCCGCCGAGCGGCTGGAGAGCCTGGCCGCGCCGTTCGCCTCCGGCAACGACCAGCTGGCGCTCGTCAGCTGGTTCCAGCGCGCCGCGCCGGCGCAGGGCTTCGGCCTCGGCGCTGCGCCCTGGTGCGGCTACGCCGCGGTCGGCCACTGCGGCGGCGTGCCGGCGCAGATCCACAGCGACTACACCTTCACCGCGATGGTCGGCGTGTTCGGCAGCGCCGCCGCCTGGACCGCGGCGCTCGCCTGCGCGGTCTGGCTGCACCGGCTGATCCGCCACCACGGGCGGGTCACGCGTGGCGAGCCGCGCCTGGTGGTGCGCGGCGAGCAGCTCGCCCACGACGGCCAGGCCCTGCTCAGCTGGATCGCCGTCGCCTGGGTCGTGCTCGCCTCGTGCCAGCTCGCCGTCACGGTGGCCGGCAACCTGGCGGTGCTGCCGCTGACCGGCGTGACGTTTCCGTTCGTCAGCTTCGGCATGACCTCGCTGCTGGTCAACCTGATGTTCCTCGCCCTGGCGATCCAGATCGACCTGCCGGCCCGAGGACGCCGATGAGCACTGCCCGGTCGACCTCGCTGCTCGACCTGGCGATCGTCGCCAGCGTCGCGGTCGTGCCGGTGCTGCTCGGCGTGGTGCTGCTGGTCGCGGTGGTCCGGCCGGCCGGGGCCGACGCAGACGGCGCCCGCGAGCGCCACGAGCACTACCTGAGCGTTCGCCTGGTCGCGGCGCTGAAGACCTTCGAGCCGGCGGTACTGCGGCGCGATGCTATCGCCGAGCCGCTCCCCGCAGCCGACGGCGTGCTGGCCGGGCTGCCGCAATGTCGGCGCGAATGGCGCGGCGCCGCGCCCTGGCGCGTCTGGCTGGCCGAGGCCGGCCTGGCCCGCCCGCCCGCCCCGGCGACGGCCGGGCAGGTGGCGGCGCGGCTGGCCGGCCTCGATGCCGCCCTGCTCGCCTTCAGCACCCGCGCCAACCCGCGCGTCGAGCATCCGCTCGGCGTCGACGCCGGCCGCTGGTTCGCGGCGGTCGGCGCAGCCCTCGCCACGCCGCTCGCGCACGGCGACGCCGGCCGGCCCTTGCGCCTGCGCTGCGCTGACCTCGTCGAGGCCCTGCTCGCGCTCGCGCGCAGCGACGCGGCGATGCTCGAGGGCCTGGCCTGGCGCGGCAGCGAAAGCCGGGTCGCGCTGGCGCGCTGGCAACCGGCGCAGGAGATGCTGATCCCGGCCCGCCAGGTGACGCGGCGCAACCCGTGGAGCGGGATCGGCGGCTGCATCTACCTCGGCGGTGACGCCGTGGCCGAAGGCGCCGCCCCGCCGTACCTCGCGGCGGCGCGCAGCGCCCAGCGCCGCCTGTGCGCAATGCCCGAGCTGGCCGGGCCGGCCGGCGGAGCGAGCGATCCGCCGTTCGCGGTCGGGTCCGGCGGGTCGAGCAGCCGGACGATGGCCGGCCCGGCCGACCCGTCGAGCGCTTCTTCTCCGAGCGCCCCTGCGTCGAGCGCCGCTCCGTCCGGCCGCGCCGCCGCCATCATCCTGGCCGGCGAGCCGCGCCTTGCCGATCCGCCCGACGACAGCCGCTGGAGCGTGCCGCCGTCGCTCCAGGCGATGCTGCAGCCGCTCGAGTCGCTGCGCCAGCCGACCGGCGCCCTGTACCGGCTGCACACCGCCGCCGACGCGCCGGCAAGGCCGCTGCCCGGCGACCCGCCGGCACGGCCGAACCGGATCGTGCTCGACGGCAGCGGCGTCGACGTCGGCTTCTCGATCGACCTGACGATCGA
>JBDTUG010000160.1:0-8044 GCA_040007855.1 Caldimonas sp. | reverse complement strand
GCGTGTCGCCCGGGCGCACGTCGCGCGGCAGCTCCTTGTAGTCGAGGCCGACGCGGGCGCTGCTGCCGAGGCCGGCGAAGGCAGCGTCGAGCACCAGCTTGCTGCCCGGCTCGAGGGTCGTATTGCCGCCGTCGATCTTGCCGACCCGGATCTTCGGGCCCTGCAGGTCGGCCATGATCGCGACCTCCTTGCCGACTTTCTTGGCGACCTCGCGGACCAGCGCGGCGCGATCGATGTGGTCCTGCCCGCTGCCGTGCGAGAAGTTGAGCCGGACCACGTCGACGCCGGCGCGGATCATGCGCTCGAGCACCTCGGCGGTGCTCGACGAGGGGCCGAGCGTGGCGACGATCTTGGTGGCGCGCGGGGTGGTCGTTTCCATCAGCTTCCTTCTCGGGCCTGCGTGATCAGGACCTGGCGCGGCGTTCGAGGATCTCGATCGCCGGCAGGGTCTTGCCTTCCAGCACTTCGAGAAAGGCACCTCCGCCGGTCGAGATGTAGCCGATCTCGTTCTCGATGCCGTAGCGGGCGATGGCGGCGAGCGTGTCGCCGCCGCCGGCGATGCTGAATGCCGGCGACGCGGCGATCGCACGGGCGACGGTCTCGGTGCCGTGGCCGAAGGCGTCGAACTCGAACACGCCGACCGGGCCGTTCCAGACGATCGTGCCGGCCGACTTCAGGACGGCGGCGAGGGCGTCGGCGGTCTTCGGGCCGATGTCGAGGATCAGGTCGTCAGGGCCGACGTCGCCCGCCGCCTTGACCGTCCCCGTCGCGCCAGGCTTGAACTCGTGCGCGACGACGACGTCGGTCGGGATCGGCACCTCGGCGCCGCGCGCCCGCATGGCCTCGATCACGGCGCGCGCCTCGCCGACGAGCGAGGGCTCGGCGAGGCTCTTGCCGATCGGCAGGCCCTCGGCGAGCAGGAAGGTGTTGGCGATGCCGCCGCCAACCACCAGCCGATCGACCTTGCCCGCCAGGGTTTGCAGGATCGCCAATTTGGTCGACACCTTGCTTCCGGCGACGATCGCGACCAGCGGCCGCTTCGGCGTGGCCAGCGCCTTCGTCAGCGCGTCGATCTCGGCGGCGAGCAGGGGACCGGCGACCGCGATCGGCGCGAACTCGGCGATGCCGTAGGTCGTCGCTTCGGCCCGGTGCGCGGTGCCGAAGGCGTCGTTGACGTATACATCGCACAGGCGCGCCAGCTTGCGCGCCAGCTCGGGGTCGTTCTTCTTTTCGCCACGGTTCAGGCGGCAGTTCTCGAGCACGACCAGCTCTCCCGGCTCGACCGTGACGCCGTCGACCCAATTGGTGCAGAGCAGGACCTGACGAGCGAGCAGCTCGGCGATCCGCTCGGCCACCGGCGCAAGCGAGTCTTCGGGTTTCGGCTCGCCTTCGCTTGGCCGGCCCAGGTGCGAGGTGACCATGACCGCGGCGCCGGCGGCCAGCGCCTGGGCGATGCAGGGCAGCGAGGCGCGGATGCGCGTGTCTTCGGTGATCCGCCCGGTGTCGTCTTGCGGCACGTTGAGGTCGGCGCGGATAAAGACACGCTTGCCGGCCAGCACACCGCGCGCAGCGAGATCGGTGAAGCGGAGGAAAGAGCTCATCGCAGCCGGCCAAAGCGGCGATTTTAGGCGCCGGGTTCGAAAGGCCACCGCCATTTCACCCCGATTCGCGGCGCGCCACGTTTCACTCCCCGAGGCAAGCCCGCCTCGCCCGTTCCACCTTCCGGCGAAAGACCCGACCATGCCTGCCACCCTCACTCGACGCAACGCCCTGCTCTCCTTCGTCGCCGGCCTGGCGGCCACGGCCGGCGCGCTGGCCCAGCCGCAGGCGCAACTGATCGCGCCGCCGGCCCCCTCATGGCGGCCGCCGGCGCTGGTCGGCGCCGGCGCCGAGCAGCCGGTCCGCCTGCAGGCGCTGACGATCGATGTCGAGGTCGCCGGCGGCGTCGCCGAGACCCGCGTGCAGATGGAGTTCTTCAACCCGAACAGACGCATCCTCGAAGGCAAACTCAGGTTCCCGCTCGCCGCCGGCCAGGTCGTGAGCGGCTTCGCTCTCGACGTCGACGGGCAGATGCGAGACGCGGTGCCGGTGGAGAAGGCGCGCGCCGAGCAGGTCTTCGAAGACATCACGCGGCGCCGAATCGACCCCGGCCTGCTGCAGACCACCCTCGGCAACAACTACGAGCTGCGCGTCTACCCGCTGAATCCGGGCAGGACCCGTACTGTCGTGCTCAGGCTGGTCGAGGCCGCCCCGGCGCAACTGCTCCTGCCGCTCGCCTATGCCGGCTCGGTGTCGCGCTTCACCCTGTCGCTGCACTACGCGAGCGCGCAGGTCCGGCCGGTCATCGCGAGCGGAAACCCGCTCGGCCTGACCTTCGAGCGCGACCCGCGCGGCGGTTTCAGCACCCGCACCGAGCGGGCCGATGCCGCGCTGCCGCAGGAGGCGTTGCGCGTCCTTGCGCCGGCGGCCAGCGGCCACGGCGTCGACCTCACCACCGAGCAGCGGAACGGCGAAACCTACTTTGCGCTGACCCTGCCGGTCGCCGAGGGCACGGCGCCGCGCCCCTTGCCGCGCAGCGTGCAGATCGTCTGGGACGCGTCCGGCTCGGCCGCGACCCGGCAGCTCGACCGCGAGCTCGCCTTGCTCGACGCCTACTTCCAGCGCGCCCGCAGCAGCGACGTGACGCTGGTCCGGGTCGCCGACACCGCCTTTGCGCCCGAGCGATTCAGCGTGCGCCAGGGCGACTGGTCGGCGCTGCGCCGCGCCCTGCAGGCGAGCGTCTACGACGGCGCCAGCAACCTCGGCGCGGTGCGCCACGACGGCGCTTCCGCCGAGGCAATCTGGTTCAGCGACGGCCTGGCCAACTACGGCGCACCCTGGCGACTCGCCTTCCCGGTGCCGGTGTTCACGGTCGCCAGCGCGGCGAGCGGCGACCCCGCCGCCTTGCGCGCCCTGGCCGAAGCGAGCGGCGGGCGCAGCATCGACCTGCAGGCACTGACGCAGCGACAGGCGGCCTCCCTGCTGCTCGACCGCGGCACCCGGCTGGTCGACGTGTCGGCGCTCGGCGCCCGCGAGATCGCCGCCGAGTCGAGTCACGCCGCCGCCGGCCGGCTGGTGCTGGCAGGTGTGATGACGGCGGGCACCGCGGAGCTCACCCTGCGCCTGCGCGACAGCACCGGCGCGCTGACGACGCGCCGCGTGCGCATCGAGGCCGGTCAGAACCCGGCCCGCCTGGCGGCCGTGCAATGGGCCCGGCTGACCCTCGCGTCGCTCGAAGGCGAAGCGCGCTCGAACAAGCTGCGGATCCGCGAACTCGGCCGCCGCTTCGCCATCGCCACCCGCGAAACCTCGCTGCTGGTGCTGGAGCGAATCGACGACTACGTGCGCAACGAGATCGAGCCGCCACCTGCCCTGCGCGAGGCCTACGACCGGTTGGCGGCGACCCTGCAGCAGGGGCGCACGCAGAGCGACGCGGCACGCCTTGCGCAGCTCGTCCGGCGCTTCGAGATGCGCGTCGAATGGTGGAACCGCGAGTTCCCGAAGGACGCGCCGCCGGCGCCGCTGGCGGTCGCCAAGGCGCAGGCGGGCGGCGCCTTCGGCCTCGCCGAGGACGTGCGGCGCGAGCGCAGCGAAGCAGACTCCCTGAGCAGCCGGTCGGCGCCGCGCCAGATGCCGGCGGCGCCGATGGCAGCGGCGGCGCCCTTCGCCGGGCGGAGCGACGCCGCCCCGCGCGAAGCCGCCAAGAAGGACGGCGGCTCCGCCACCTCGCCGAACAGCATCTCGATCGCTCTGCAGCCGGCGCGCAACGACGCCGCCTGGCTGAAGCGCCTGGCGGCCGCCGAGCCGGCGGCACGCCGCGCCGTCTACCTCGACGAGCGCGCGACGCAGACGATGAACGTCGGCTTCTTCCTCGACAGCGCCGAGTTCTTCCTGAGCAAGGGTGAGCGCTCGCTCGGCCTGCGTGCCTTGTCCAACCTGGCCGAGATGGACCTGCAGAACCGCCAGGTGCTGCGCCTGCTCGCTTACCGACTGCAGCAGGCCGGCGAGGTGGGGCTGGCGCTGCCGGTCTTCGAGCGCGTCCTCGAGCTGGCGCCTCACGAGCCGCAGTCGCATCGCGACCTCGGCCTCGCCCTGGCCGAGTCGGGCCAACCTCAGCGCGCCGTCGAGCGCCTGTACGAGGTCGTCACCGGTCGCTGGGACGCCCGCTTCGCCGACATCGACCTGATCGCCCTGGCCGAGCTGAACACGGTCGTCGCCCGTGCGGCGCGCGAGGGCAAGCCGCTGGACACCGCGAACTTCGAGCCGCGCCTGCTGCGCAACCTGCCGCTCGACGTGCGCGTGATCCTCGCCTGGGACGCCGACGCGACCGACGTCGACCTGTACGTGATCGACCCGAACGGCGAGGAAGTGAGCTACGACCACAACCTGTCGCGCCAGGGCGGAACGATCAGCCGCGACGCAACCGGCGGCTACGGCCCCGAGGAGTTTTCGCTGAAGGCCGCCAAGCCGGGCAAGTACCGCGTCGAGGCCAACTTCTTCGGCCACCGCCAGCAGGTGCTCGCTTCGAGCACCGGAATCATGCTGTGGCTGTCGAGCGGCTTCGGCAGCGCGACTCAGCAGGACCGGCGCACCACCCTTCGCCTGAAGAGCCAGGGCGGGGAGCGGGTGCTGGTCGGCGAATTCGAGGTCAAGGGCTGAGGCGGCCTGACGGGCCCCTCACGTCCTCAGGCCCTCAGGCCCTCACGCCCTCAGGCCGGCAGGCTGGCAGGCTGGCAGGCCGGTGGGCCGGCGGGCCGGCGGGCCGGTGGGCCGGTGGGCCGGTGGGCCGGTGGGCAGGCGGGCGAGCAGGCCAGGAGGCCCGCCTCGACGTCGGCCCAGGCGAGCGGCGAACCCTGCGAGGCGCCCGGGGCTCGAGGGCCTCGCTGCCGGCGAGGGCGCTCAGTGCGTCTCGGTAGCGGCCTTGGCCGGAGTGGCCGGCGTCGCCGGCGCGCCCGGTGCCGCCTGGGCCGCAAGCTGCGGCGCGACCGGCTCGATCTTGTTCTCGCGCATGTAGTCGTTCATGTCGCGCCAGCCGGCGAACACGGCGGCGCGGTCGGCCTTGCGGTAGATCGTGTAGCAGTCCTCGATCGCCCGGCCGGCGTGCCGGCAGGCCCCGCCGATCGCCTTGCCGTCGGCCTCGCGGGCGGCGGCGACCTTCTCGACCGGGTCGATGCCGAGCATCTCGCAGCCGGCGAGCAGGCAGGCGCCAAGCAGGGTGGCGGAACGGAGCAGGGTAATCGGACGCATGGCAGGTCGGTGGGTTCGCCCGGAATATCGGCCGGCCCGCCCCCGACTTGAGGCGGGCCGCGGACGCGCTTGCTCAGACCCGGCGCATCCCGCTCGGCGTCGCGGCCATCGCCAGCAGCCGCTCGACCCGCTCCTCGGTAGACGGGTGGGTCGAGAACAGAGTCTTCAGGCCGCCGCCGGTGAGCGGATTGACGATCATCATCTGCGCCGTCGCCGGGTTGCGCTCGGCGGTCGGCAGCGGCGTGCCGCGCGCGTAGGCCTGGATCTTCTGCAGCGCCGACGCGAGACCCTGCGGGTCGCCGGAAAGCTCGGCGCCGCCGCGGTCGGCCTCGAACTCGCGCGCCCGGCTGATCGCCATCTGGATCAGGCTGGCCGCGAGCGGCGCGAGCAAGGCAACCGCCAGGCCGGCGATCGGATTCGACGGCCGGCCCTCGCTGTCGCGGCCGCCGAAGAACATCGCGAAGTTGGCGAGCATGCCGATCGCGCCGGCCATGGTCGCGCTGATCGTCGAGATCAGGATGTCGCGGTGGGCGACGTGGGTCAGCTCGTGCGCCATCACGCCGCGCAGCTCGCGCGCGCTCAGCACCCGCAGGATCCCGGTGGTAGCGGCGACGGCGGCGTGCGCCGGGTCGCGCCCGGTGGCGAAGGCGTTCGGCGCCGCCTCGTCGATGACGTAGACGCGCGGCATCGGCAGCCCGGCGCGGCCGGCCAGCTCCTGCACCGTCGCGTAGAACTGCGGCGCCGAGGTCGCATCGACCTCCTGCGCGTTGTACATCTTCAGCACCAGCTTGTCGGAAAACCAGTAGCTGAAGAAGTTGAGGCCGAGGGCGATGACGAGGGCGATCACCATCCCCTGGGAGCCGCCGATGAACGAGCCGAGCGCCATGAAGAGGGCAGTGATGGCGGCCATCAGCACTGCCGTTTTCAGCAGATTGAACATGCGGGTTGCCTGGTCTCGAAGCGCGCCTTGCTGGCGCACTGGCATAGATGGGCCCGGGCGGCCGGAGTTCAAACGCGGTCGGGAGCGGCGGCGCCGGGCGGATCTTCCCGCGCCACGAAGCGGGCGCCGGGAGGTGGTGCGCGGCCGCGCAGGAACTCGGCGGCGGCCATCCGCCGGCCGCCGGCCCGCTGCAGTTCGGTGAGCGCCAGCGCGCCTTCGCCGCAGGCGACCGTGACGGCCGCGCCGTCGACGGCGACGATCTCGCCCGGCGCGCCCAGCCCGGCCGCGCCGGCCGGGCCGCGCACTTCGCCCCGCCAGCAGGTGATCGTCTCGCCGGCCAGGACGCTGCGCGCGCCCGGGAACGGATCGAACGCGCGCAACCGCCGCTCGATGACGGCGGCCGGCTCGCGCCAGTCGATCGTCGCTTCTCCTTTGGCGATCTTGGCGGCGTAGGTCGCGCCGGCTTCGGGCTGCGGGCGCGGTTGCAAGCGGCCGGCCGCCGCCTCGGCAAGCCCCTCGAGCGCCAGTTCGGCGCCGATCGCGGCGAGCCGCGCCTGCAGGCTGACGGCGCTGTCGCCGGGGCCGATCGGCGTGGTCCGCACGAGCAGGATCGGGCCGGTGTCGAGGCCGGCGTCCATCTGCATCAGGGTGACGCCGGTCTCGGCGTCGCCCGCCTCGATAGCGCGCTGGATCGGCGCGGCGCCGCGCCAGCGCGGCAGCAGGGAAGCGTGGATGTTGATGCAGCCGAGGCGCGGCAGGGCGAGCAGCCAGGGCGGCAGGACAAGGCCGTAGGCGGCGACCACGATCGCGGCCGGCGCGGCGGCGACGAGCGCGGCGCGCGCCGCCGCTGCGTCGTCGGCAAAGCGGCCGTCGAGGCGCAGCCCGCGGGGCTGGGCCAGGGCCAGGCCGTGCGCGACGGCGAACGACTTGACCGGCGCGGCCTGGGTCTTCAGGCCCCGGCCGGCCGGCCGGTCGGGCTGGCACAGGACCAGCGCGACCTCATGGCCGGACCCGGCGAGGCGCTCCAGGGCAACGCGGGCGAAGTCGGGGGTGCCCGCGAACGCCAGGCGCATCAGGGGTGCGCTTCGTCGCGCGTCTTCTTGAGCATGCGGGTGCGGATCCGCGAGCGCTTGAGCTGGCTAAGGTAGTCGACGAACACCTTGCCGAGCAGGTGATCCATCTCGTGCTGGACGGCCACCGACAGCAGGCCTTCGGCCGCGAATTCGCGGGATTCGCCGGAACGGTCGAGCGCGCGCACGCGCACCCGCGCGTGGCGCGGCACCTTGTCGTAGATCTCGGGCACCGATAGGCAGCCCTCGTCTGCGAGCGTCATCTCGTCGCTGGTCTCGACCAGTTCCGGGTTGACCAGGACGAGGGGCGAATCGTGCTGATCCGAGACGTCGATGACGATGACGCGCTCGTGGACGTCGACCTGGGTGGCGGCCAGGCCGACGCCTTCGGCCTCGTACATGGTCTCGAGCATGTCGTCGACGAGGGTGCGGATCCGCGCGTCGACCGCGCTCACCGGGCGGGCGACGGTGTACAGGCGCGGGTCGGGATAGCGAAGGATCTGGAGACGGGCCATTTGTGACGATTCGATTCAGGAGCCGGCCACTGTGGATGCAGCGCAACGCAAAGGGGTGTGAAACGTCTCACGCCGACTGCGCTGCGAGGCCGACTTTCGTTGCGATATCAAGGCTTTATGGGCAGAATCTGCGAGACAGAGTGAGGATTTTCGCTGAACCGCCGTGGCTGAGGCGAGACGGGGCGAAACAACCCCGGATCGCGCCCTGGCGCGGCCCGGACGGCCGAGCAAAC
>JBDTUG010000159.1:0-8060 GCA_040007855.1 Caldimonas sp. | reverse complement strand
GATTATCGGCGCGGGCCGTCCCGCTCCATCCGCTTCATGCGCTCTTCCATGCGCGCCTGTCGGTCCTTCATGCGCTGGCCGATCTTCGTGCGCTGCTCCGGGGTCAGCACATTGGCGACGGCGACCATCGCCTGGCTGATGCGCCGGCTCATCTGGTCGTGCTGCTGGAGCATCTGCAGGCGCAACTGCTCGGCGGCGGCGGCGTCGACCGTCGGCGCGGTGAGGATCTCCATGCCACGCTGGCGCAGGCCGCGGCCGGCCGTCATCTGCGCCTTGAGATCTACCGCCGCCTGGCCGGTGATCTGCTTGATCTGGCTGCGCTGCGCGTCGCTGGCGTTGAGGCCGTCGAGCAGGTGGTCGACGACGCGGCCCATGCGCTCCGGCGAGCCGCCGAACATCATTCCAGGCCCCATGCCGCCCATGCCGCCCATCCCGCCCATCCCGCCCATGCCGTGGTGTCGCATGTGCATGCCGTGTTCGCCGTCCATCCGGGGCGACGGCGGGGCCGTCTGGGCCCACGCCGACAGGCCGATCGCCGCGAGCACCGTGAACAGCATGCCGATCATCACCATGCGGACCCGGGTGGTGGAAGCGGCTTGCGCGGCGCGCGCTGCCTTGATCATCGTCGTCATCGTCTTGCTCCAGAGCCCGACCTTCGGGCCTTGACGGCAATGATGGAGACGCGCCGTTAGGCGGCGGTGCCCGGGGAGTAAAGATCTGTGAATGGCGCACGGGCCATCGATCGACGCCTGGTAGAGGGGGAGTGGGTCAGCCTCTCGCGGGCCTGGCGGGTTGATTGCGCAGTTCCGCGAGCGTGGGCTCGCTCGAACGGAGGCCCGGACCTGACCGGTCGGTCGGCAGGGGCGAACGGCCGCGAAGGCGCCAGGTCTTGCCGGACGGCCGGAACTCGTCGAGCGCGGCCTCGAGGGGGTCGCTCGTCGGATCCTTCGCGTACAAGGAAGCGCCAGTCCGGGCGAGCGCGACACGTTCCGCCTTGCTGCCACCGAAACGGATGAGATGAGATACGAAGGCCGTGACCCAGTCGCCGCTTGTCATGGCTCTCAAGGTAAGCGGGAACCCTCGCCCGCGCCGTAGGACCGGGAGCCGCCCGAGACGGGGCAAGCGCCGCATCTGGATCGGCCGGCAGAATGGGCGCTGCCGGGTCGTGTTCAGCGTCCGAATGGCCTGACTGTTGTCGGTCGACACCGAAAGAAGGCTTGGAAAATCGTGAGTACTCCGCAACCGAGCACGCCCTATCCGATCGGCATCCCCGGAACGCCTTGGGGCGCAGCCGAGAAGACCGCATGGCTGGCCCGCCAGCGGCCGCAGCGCAGTTACGCCGCGGAGGTGGTCGCCGTACTCAGGGCTCGCCTCCCGGCGCAGGCCGAACTGTTCCAGTACGGTGTTCTCGACTACGCGCCCCTGGGATTGGGCAGCTACTCGCTTTTTGCGGTCCGCAGTCGCGCCTGGAACCCCGGTCATCCGGTGGTCGTGGTGACCGGTGGCGTCCATGGCTACGAAACGAGTGGCGTGCAAGGCGCCTTGCAGTGGCTGGAGCACGAGTTCGGGCGCCATGCGGGAATGATCAATCTGCTGGTGCTGCCCTGCATCAGCCCATGGGGCTACGAGACCGTCAATCGCTGGAACCCCGACGCGCTCGACCCGAATCGCCATTTCAAACCGGCCAGCCCGGTCGCCGAATCGGCCCTGGCGATGGCCTGTGTGGCCGCCAACTGTGCGCGCGTCGATGTGCACGTCGATCTGCACGAAACCACCGACACCGACAACAGCGAGTTCGGCCCCGCAAAGGCCGCGCGCGACGGCGTGGCGCTCGACTGGCACGCCATTCCCGACGGCTTCTATCTGGTGGCTGACAGCGCGCGCCCCGAACCCGACTTTCAGCATGCGCTGATCGACGCCGTGCGACGCGTGACCCACATCGCCAGGGCCGACGAGCGGGGTCGCATCATCGGTGCAGCCTTGCAGCAGGAAGGCGTGATCAACCTCGCCAAGCGCTCTTCGGGTCTGTGTGGCGGCATGACCGATGCCCGCTTCGTGACCACCACCGAGGTCTACCCGGACGGTCCGACAACGAGCCCTGCCGAGTGCAGCGAGGCCCAGGCAACGACGGTCACGGCCGCAATCGACTATCTCCACCGCGTTTGAGCAACCTCAGCGCACGAAAGCGTGCGTCACCGTCGATGGCGCGCAGGGCAAGGAGCCGACCTCCGCCATGCCCGATCTCCGCGTCGCCTAGAGGAGGTGGAGCTCAAAGAGTGTGCGAGTAGACGATGAACCCTTCGTTCTTCGCGACCTGGTCGTACAGGCGCCTGCCCGCCGCGTTCGATTCGTGTGTCTGCCAGTACACGCGTTGCAGCCCCTGCTCCCGAGCGCGCGCGTAGACGGCCTCGATCAGGGCCCGCCCCACCCCCCTGCCGCGCGCGGCCGGCAGCGTGAACAGATCCTGCAGATAGCAGGTTGGTGCGATGCGGCTGGTGCTCCGGTGTAACAGGTAGTGGGTGAGGCCGAGCAGCTTGCCGCCGCCGACGGCCACCAGGGCGAACATCGGCTCGTTCGGATCGAAGAATCGCTGCCAGGTCGTCCGCGTCACCTCGTCCGGCAGCGCGGTTTCGCCGGCGCGGCCGTAGAACGCGTTGTAGCCGTCCCAGAGCGGCTTCCAGGCGGGAAGGTCGGCTTCCTCTACGGGACGGACGATGACCGAGTTAATCGAGGCACGGTCCATGATGTCTCTCATGACGTCGATTGGTGGAGGTGGTGTCTACCGTATCACTAGCAATGGCGCGGGTGCGAGCGACTGCACGCGCCTGCCCCTCATCCCGCCCCTCTTCTCAAAGGGCGGAGCGCTATGGCCCCCGCAGCCAGGACAAGGGGCGTCGCACGACCACTTCGCCGGAAGATAGCCCGGGACTGGCGACCGCAGCGATCGGACCCAAAGCGGCCTGTGACCGCCCTCTAATGCTGTCGTGGTATTGCGCTCCCGTTTCGCCGGCCCGAAGAGTCTACGAGCGGCAAATCACTTTGCTTTGAACGGCCACACCTCGACAGCCTACTTAGCAAGCTCGGCCTGCCGTTTCTCGATCTCTCCAGGCCCCCAGCTGCTACCCAGCCCAATCTGCTTGGTCAATTGGAAGCTTGATGAGACGAGTGTTGGCTTCCTTTTGGCAAAGCCAAGGTTGCCTATCTTGGAGTTGCTGACGGCAGCAAGCAGCGCCATATTGCCTATGCGTCGGTAGTACGCTGCGCAAACGTCTGACGACAGGCCGGGCCACTCACCTTGAGGATTCTCCGGAAGCACATGTTCAAGATTGACTGCGTTCACGTTCTTGTTCGGAACCAGCTCTGGGTGTCCGGTACCCTTTGACTGGTTCTCGAGGGCACTCAAATAGTAGCGAGCGAGATGACACTTCGAGACCCGAGCAGTCTTAAACGCGTTCTCGAACTCTGCGTCACCCGCCGGCTTAATCGGCCGAAAGCGCCTCCGCCGCTGCAACAAAGTCTGCACGGCCTTGTCCTGCAAGTCGGGCGGGTAGCCATAAATTCCGCAAGATGCGCTTCACCACCCGCATCCGAGCACGCGCTGCCTCCCGGTGAGCCCAGTCCACGGAGGCGTTCTCACGCAGGCTCTTCAACAGCTCGTGAGCGATGATCGAAGCTTCTCGTCGCCCATCGCCTGATCGCTGCCGACGACGTCCTCGTCCCTGAGCCGGGCGCGGTGGACCTACTTTGAGTCAGCGCGCACGCCGGAAATGCATGGCCGCCGCACCGTTGCGAAGCGGCTTCGCCGCAACCAGCTCGAGCCGTCGCGTGCCGGGCAGCCCGCCCTGGTAAAGGGTGGGCCCGTGCCCGGCGATCCTTGGGTGGACAAGAAACTTGTACTCGTCGATCAGATCCAGCCGGTCCAACTCTGTCGCGAGCTTGCCGCTGCCCAGGAGCACGCCCGCTGGGGTTGCGTCCTTGAGCTTCTGCACGCCCGTACGCAAGTCGCCGGCGACGTGGTGGCTGTTGGTCCAGGGGAAGTCCTTTCTCGTCGACGACACCACGTACTTCGGCTTCGCCTCCAGCTTAGTCGCCCACTCGCGCATCGCCGTCGGCGCGTCCTCATCGCCGCGCGCGACCGTCGGCCAGTAGCTCTCCATCATCTCGTAGGTGACGCGGCCCCACAGCATCGCCCCGCCCTCGTCCATGAGCCGGGTGAAGTAGGCGTGTGTCTCGTCGTCGGCGATCCCCTCCTGGTGGTCGACGCAGCCATCCAATGTCACGTTGATGCTGAAGGTCAGGAGTCCCATGCAGCGAGTCTAGGCAATGCAGTCGCCCGCGGATGTATCGAACGGCTCCTGATCCAGCAGTACGACGCATAACGCGCCGGCAAAAGCCGCCGACGCGTTCTCGCAAGCCGGCGAATATGACGACCATCATTTTCAGGAACACCATGACTGCCGTCGTGGCGGCCTTCGACGTGACCGTGGTCATCAACAACGCCGGCATCGCGCAGTTCGGCGGGTTACTCGCTGAGGATGCTGAGGCCCGTCTGCGCCGACAGCTGGAGACGGGGTAGCGCCCTCCCTCTGGCAGTCCCCCTGGCGCTCGCTCGCCACGACGCTCGCAGAGGAGAATACGAGTATCTGACGAGAACCGCGCCCGACAACCGGCAACGTCGCATCGCTCCACGATCCGTGGAGACGGAGAAGGTCTACGCCGACTTCATCTCGCGCAAGCGCGACACGGAAGCCAGGTTGAAGTCACTGCGTAGCGCGTTGACGGATGCCGAGCGCATGAACATCGCGTTCAAGGCGGGACGAACGCCGGAGCTCGTTGTCGCACTGCTCCAGACCCTGGAAGACGCCGGTCTCGGCGCCCACTTCACGGTCGTCGGAACGCATGCGCTCTACGCCTACGAAACCGCGGCCGGCGTGCGCATCGTCCAGGGCGCGCTCGCCACCCAGGACGTCGACCTGTTGTGGGACGCCCGGATGCGCGTGCAGTTCATGGCCGACATGGGCAAGGTCGATGCCTCCATGCTCGAGGTCTTGCAACGTGTGGACCCGTCCTTCAAGCGAAAGGATCGGCACAACGAAACGGCCATCAACGACAAGGGCTTCGAGGTGGACTTCCTGCGGCGCATGCCTGTGGACGACGATCTCCACCCCTTTCGCTTCACGGACGACGAAGGCGACTTGTGGCCGGTGCAGGCACCCAGAGCTTCGGTCCTGACCGACGCTCCGCGATTCGAGCACCTGGTGATCGCCGCAACGGGCCGGATGGCCCGAATGAGGACGGTTGCGCCCCGAAGCTTCGTCGAGTTCAAGCGATGGATGGGCAAGGAAGCGCCAAACCGCCCCGAAGCCAAGCGTCGGCGCGATTTGCGCCAGGCAGACATCGTCCAGTCGCTCATCACGGGAGGCCTGTTGCCGGCGACCTTGTCATGACCACAACCACCATCCGCCTCTAAGACCACCTGAAGGCCCGCGTCGCCGCCGCCGCGGCGCGCGAAGGCAATACGGTGCATGCCTTCATCCTCGATGCCATCGCCCAAAGCGTTGAACAAGCCGAACTGGAGGAAGCGTTCCGGCGCGTCGCAGAGGAGCGTTGGTGCGCTCGGTGGTTCGTGCTCGAAGGCCGCGGCACACTGGGCCAGAACCGTGGGAGCGGGTGCTTGAAATTCGGATCTATGCAAGTCTCCATTAATTCTCATAGAATTCACTATTCTATTCAGAAGTCATTCAATTGAGCACCAACCTTCCCGCTTCTGGCAACGACTTGAGCCGCGAAGTCGTGCGCGCGCTTTCAGGGGGGCCGAGGACGGCTGCCCAATTGACTGGTGCTCTCGAAATCAGCCAGCCAACGCTCTCACGAGCTATTCAAACCCTTTCGCAAACCGTGTCGAGTTTCAGGTTGGCGGGGCAGAGGGCTCCGCTGTATGCCGCGCTGCGACAACTGCCGATGGGGCTCAACCCACGCCAACACGTCTATCGATATCTTGGCGAGGGCCAGATACGGCCTTTCGCGGACATCGAGTTCTTGGCAGGCGGCGCGACCCTGGAAACGGCTGGCCGTACAAGCATCCTGTACGAGGGCTTGCCGCCCTATGTGGCATTCGCGGCACCATCGGGCTTCCTCGGACGCCAGCTTGCCCATGACGCGGCCTCCTCCCACCTATTCCCGGCCAGCCTCAAGGACTGGAGCGATGAGCATCGGGTCGCATACCTGTTCACCCAGGGACTGAATCTGCCGGGCAATTTGGTATTCGGAGATATCCCGCTGCAAAAGGAGATGGAACTCCGCGCCGCGGCCACGATTCCTGAAGCGGGGAAACTCGCTCACTACGTGGAAATGGCATCGGCCCGAAAGGCGGCCGCGTATGGCTCGAGCGCCGGCGGCGAGCAACCGAAGTTCCTGAGCCTGACTCAGGACACTGGCCACGTCATCGTGAAGTTCGCCAAGCGCCGCAGCCGGATGGCGGAGCTGCTGCCGCTCGAGCACCTTGCCCTGCGCGCGTTGGGAGGAGTCGGAGTGCCGGCGGCGTCGACGCATCTACTGGCTTCGGGTGACTACGTTTTCCTCGAGATCGTTCGCTTCGACCGAGTGGGGCTGACCGGCCGGATCGGAATGCTCTCGGCCGGATCCGTCGACGACGAGTTCTTCGGCATGCGCGACTCATGGCCGGAGTTCGCGGCGCGCTGTGAGCAAGCGAAGTTCCTGTCAGCTGGCGACGCTCGGCACATCACCACCATGGCGGCCTTCAGCGAGCTCATTGGCAATACCGACAGGCACTTCGAGAACGTCTCTCTGCTGATTGGCGAGGACGGGGAGTACCAGGGCGTTGCGCCCGCCTACGACATTCTGCCGATGCGCTACGCGTCTATCGGCGGCGGGATGGACCCGGACCTGACGCCCATCGAGCCAAGAATCGGCACCATCGGCCCGGTGCCGGCAATCTGGGAGCGCGCCGCCCAGGCCGCCGAGCGATTCTGGTTATCGGTGCAGACGGAAGCCCTTGCGGCCCCATTGTCGCGAGAGATGCGGCAATTGGCCGCGCAAAACCTCGAGATCGCGAGGACATTCGCTGCGCCCCTCTTGCCGACGTGATCCTGAGTGGACGGTTCAGTGCTGGAGTTGGCGGTCTGGTGTCCTCAACTGGCCGCCAAAGTTGCCCCTCGAGATCTCTCGCGCTTTTCGCCCGCCCCGGCCCGGCTCCGGAAGGCCGGGATGAAGCACCGAGGGTTCGCGCCTTGAGGTACGCCTTGGCGTCGTCCCAAGGGACTGACTTGCTGGTGTGCAGCACCGTTGTCCAGCGTCTTCAGAAACGCGGCGGAACCCTTCATCCATCTCGGCTTGTTCGACGGTTAGAGCAATGGCATCGAGGATAAAGGCGTGCGCGGTCTTGCCTTCGGGCGCGGCTGCGGCGGCGACGCGGGCGTTCAACTCATTGCCGAGGCGGATGGTGGTTGTGGTCATGTCGAAGGTCAAGTCTCAGCAGGGGCAGGCGGGTCCGCACGTGCCGTCCGACCAATCTTCAACTCCGCCTGCAAGATCGCCTGGTCCTGTTCGGCTTCGGGCCAAAGCGCTGGGAAGTAGAAGCGAAGCGCGTGTCGCGGTACGGCGAATCGCACGTCGCCGTACGGCGTGTCACTCGCCAGGAACCCCCTCCGCAATAGCGCGGAGAGCATTCCCGTGGCAACCCGCTCGCCGAGACCGGTCATCGCCTTGAACTCCGCCCGCCCGAGTTGGGCTTGCGTCGCGAACAGATAGTGAAGTGGGGTCAAGGATTCCTTGCGGACCCCTGATTTGACAGTCGATTCCTCGAAGGCCAGGGTGGCGGCGATCCGGTCGCGCATCCCCTGCACGTCCATTTGCCTGCCCATGAACTCCACTTGGTCGATGCACGTTCCAAGGGTGTAGTCGACCCAGGCGATGAGCCCGGAGAGCGTGAGGCTTCCGCGTCCGTCGAGCGCGCCACGGCGGGGCTCGTCGGCCGCGTTCAGGAGCGCGCGGTACGCTTCCTCGCTACGGGCGAATCCACGCAGCGGCGACCAGAGTCC
>JBDTUG010000158.1:0-8085 GCA_040007855.1 Caldimonas sp. | reverse complement strand
TGCGCCAGCTCGTCGTGCTCGGCCTGGCTGAACAGGTCCATCGCCACCCAGTCGGCCGGCGTCGTGCCGTCGGCGAGCACCAGGATCTCGCTCGGCCCGGCGATCATGTCGATGCCGACCGTGCCAAACACGCGCCGCTTGGCGCTGGCGACGTAGGCGTTGCCCGGCCCGGTGATCTTGTGCACCGCAGGAATCGTCGCGGTGCCGTAGGCGAGCGCGCCGATCGCCTGGGCGCCGCCGATCGCGAACACACGGTCGACGCCGGCCACCGCAGCCGCGGCGAGCACCAGCGGGTTGCGCACGCCGCCGGGCATCGGCGCCACCATGACGATCTCGCCGACCCCCGCCACCCGGGCCGGCAGGGCGTTCATCAGCACGCTCGACGGATAGGCCGCCTTGCCGCCCGGAACGTAGATGCCGACCCGGTCGAGAGGCGTCACCTTCTGGCCGAGCAGCGTGCCGTCGCCGTCGCGATAGCTCCAGCTGCGACCGGCCACGTCGAGCTGGCGTTCGTGGAAGACGCGGATCCGGGCCGCGGCGCTCTCGAGCGCGCCGCGCTGCCCGGCCGGCAGGCCGGCGAGCGCCGCCCGAAGCTCGCCCGGCGCGACCTCGAGCGCGGCCAGCGAGCCAACGTCGACAGCGTCGAAGCGCCGTGTGTACTCGAGCACCGCGGGGTCGCCGCGCCGGCGCACGTCGGCGAGGATGGCGGCGACGCTCGCCTCGACCGCCGAGTCGACCTCGGCGTCGTAGGCGAGCAGGCGGCTCAGATCCTCGGCGAACCCGGCGTCGCGGGTGTCGAGGCGGCGAATCCGAAGGCTCGCGGGAGGACCTTCGTGCGATGCACGCCGGCCTTGGCCCCTGGCGCGGCCGGGCGCGCTCATATGCCTACCCTCCGCGCTGCGCGCTCCGGGATGAGCGCTTCGGAGCGGCCGGGCGCGCTCATGCCGTGGCCGCGGCCACCGAACGGGCAAGCGCGTCGACGACTGCGCGGATCGGCTCGCGCTTGAGCTTGAGCGCCGCCCGGTTGACGACCAGGCGGGCCGAGATCTGCATGATCTGCTCGACCTCGTGCAGGGCGTTGGCCTTCAGCGTGTTGCCCGAGGCGACCAGGTCGACGATCGCGTCGGCCAGGCCGGTCAGTGGCGCCAGCTCCATCGAGCCGTACAGCTTGATCAGGTCGACGTGTACGCCCTTGTCGGCGAAGTGGTCGCTGGCGATGCGGGTGAACTTGGTGGCGACGCGGATCCGCGAGCCCTGCTTCACCGCGGCCGCGTAGTCGAAGTCGAGCGGCGCGGCGACGCTCATGCGGCAGCGCGCCACGCCGAGGTCGAGCGGCCGGTACAGGCCCTCGCCGCCGTGCTCGATCAGGGTGTCGAGGCCGACCACGCCGAGGTCGGCGCCGCCGTGCTGCACGTAGGTCGGCACGTCGCTGGCGCGGACCAGGACGATGCGCAGGTCGGGCCGCGACGTGGCGACGATCAGGCGCCGGCTCGTTTCCGGGTTCTCGGCGAGCGCGATGCCGGCGGCGGCGAGCAGCGGCAGCGTCTCGTCGAGGATCCTCCCCTTGGACAACGCGAGGGTGATCACGCCGGCACCCGCTCCACGTCGGCGCCGAGCGTACGCAGCTTGGCCTCCATGCGGTCGTAGCCGCGGTCGAGGTGATAGATGCGATCGACCACGGTGACGCCCTCGGCGACGAGCGCAGCGATGACGAGCCCTGCCGACGCGCGCAGGTCGGTCGCCATCACGGTCGCGCCCGACAGCCGGTCGACACCCTGCACGACCGCGACGCGGCCGTCGACGTCGACCTTCGCGCCCAGACGGAGCAGCTCGTTGACGTGCATGAAGCGGTTCTCGAAGATCGTCTCGGTGATCGTCGCCGTGCCGTCGGCGATGCAGTCGAGCGCCATCAGCTGCGCCTGCATGTCGGTCGGGAACGCCGGGTATTCGCTGGTTCGTACGCTCACCGCGCGTGGCCGCGCGTCGGCACGAACGCGGATCCAGCCGTCGCCGGCGTCGATCGTCGCGCCGGCCTCGCGCAGCTTCTCGATCACCGCCTCGAGGTGCTCGCCGCGGGCGTGGCGCAGCACGACATCGCCGCCTGCGGCGGCCACCGCGCAAAGAAAGGTTCCGGCCTCGATCCGGTCTGAGACGATGCGGTGCGTGACGCCATTCAGCCGCTCGACCCCGACGACGCGGATCCGGCTCGTGCCGTGGCCCTCGATGCGCGCGCCCATGGCGATCAGCATCTCGGCGAGGTCGCCGACCTCGGGCTCCTGCGCCGCGTTCTCGAGAATGGTCTCGCCCTCGGCGAGCGTCGCCGCCATCAGCAGGTTCTCGGTGCCGGTGACGGTGACCATGTCGGTCGTGATGCGCGCGCCCTGCAGGCGCCTGGCGCGGGCGACGATGTAGCCGTGCTCGACGACGATGTCGGCCCCCATCGCCTGCAGGCCCTTGATGTGCTGGTCGACCGGCCGGGTGCCGATCGCGCAGCCGCCCGGCAACGAGACGCGCGCCTCGCCGAAGCGGGCGACCAGCGGGCCGAGCACCAGGATCGACGCGCGCATGGTCTTCACCAGGTCGTACGGCGCCTCGCGATGGGTGACCCGGCTGGCGTCGAGGGCGACGGTCGCTTCGGCATCGATCGACTGCTCGACGGCGACGCCCATCGTGCGCAGCAGCTTCAGCATGGTCGCCACATCGTGCAGGCGCGGCACGTTCGCCAGCAGGACCGGCTCGGCCGTCAGGAGCGCGGCGCAGAACTCGGGCAGGGCGGCGTTCTTGGCGCCGGAGATGACGACCTCGCCGGCGAGGCGCCGGCCGCCGCGGATGCGGAGTTTGTCCATGGGAAAAGGCGGCGCGGGCGCGCGCTTCAGGCAGGGTTGTTGCGGTATTCGCCGGGCGTGAGCGTCTTCATCGAGAGCGCGTGGATCTGTTCGCGCATCCGGTCGCCGAGCGCCCTGTAGACACGCTGGTGGCGGGCGACCCGGTTCGTCCCTTCGAACTCGGCCGAGACGATGGTGGCGAAGAAATGCCGCCCGTCGCCCTCGACCTCGACGTGCTCGCAGGCCAGCCCGTCGGCGATCAAACGCTGGATCTCTGCAGGGGTCGGGTCGGCCATCGGCCGATGTTAGCGTGCCGGCCGGTTCGCTACGGCTGCGCCATGCGCTGCGCGAAGGCCTCGGCAAGGGCGGCGGCGGCGACGACGTCGAGCGGCAGCAGCGGCAGGCAGACCCGCGCCCAGGCGTTGTCGCGGTAGCGGGCGGCCAGCCCGGCCTTCACGGCGGCGACCAGCGGATAGCGGGCGACGATGGCGCGCAGCTCGCCCGCCTTTTTCACCGCTGCCGCACCGGCCGGCGTTCCCTGCCCGCCCCAGGCGGCCTGGGCCGAGGGGGCGGTCAGGTTGACGGTGGCCGAGATGCAGCCGGCGAAGCCATCGCCCGCGGCGTTGCCGAGCGCCGCCTCCGAGCTGGGGAAGACGTCGAATTCGGCCACCGCGGCGGCGACCGCGCGCGCATAGGCCAGGTCGCCGGCGCTGTCCTTCAGCCCCGCCAGGGTCGCGCCGAGCAGGCCGCGCAGGCGCTGCACGACCTCGACCGGCCAGGGCACCTTGGTGTTCTGCGGGATGTGATACAGGTAAATCGCGAGCCCGGGATGGTCGACCCGGCGGGCCAGCTCGACCACGTAGCCGACCAGACCATCGGCCGGCAGATCGAGGTAGAAGAATGGCGGCAGCACCAGCGATCCGGCGAAGCCGAGCTCGCAGGCGGCGCGGGTGAGGCGCACGGTGTCGTCGAGGTTGCAGACGCCGCTGCCGACCATGAAGCGATCGAGCGGCAGGCCGGCTTCGGCGACGGCGCGCATCACCGCCAGGCGCTCTTCGGTGCTGAACGCGGTCGCCTCGCCGGTGGTGCCGAGCAGGTTGATCGCGTCGCAACCGCCTTCGAGCAGGGCCCGGCAATGGCCGAGCAGGCGTGCCGTATCGGGTCGGCCGGCGGTGTCGATCGGCGTGGCGGTGGCGGCTATGACGCCGCGCGGGCGAGAGGTCGGCATGGCAGGTCCTGCTGGGTTCGTGAGGACGACAGACGCCCCGGCGACGGCGGGCGAAGGCGCGCCTCAGCGCGGCCGGCCGCTCCGGCCGGGCACGAGGAAGTCGAAGTCGCAGCCTTCGTCGGCCTGCAGCACCGAGCGGTGAAACAGCGCGGCGTAGCCTCGATCGGGGGCGGCGGCGGCGCCGTGCGTGCCGGCCGGTGCGGGCTCGGCCTGCCGGCGCGCCCGCTCGGCGGCGTCGACCAGCAGGTCGATCCGGCGCGCCGCGGCGTCGAGGCGGATCGCGTCGCCGGTGCGCACCAGCGCAAGCGGGCCGCCGAGCGCCGCCTCGGGCGTCAGGTGCAGGACGATCGTGCCGAACGCGGTGCCGCTCATGCGTGCGTCGGAGATCCGCACCATGTCCTTGACGCCCTGGGCGGCCAGTTTCTTCGGGATCGGCAGGTAGCCCGCCTCGGGCATGCCGGGAGCGCCGATCGGCCCGGCATTGCGCAGCACCAACACGTCCTCGGCGCTCACATCGAGGTCGGCCGAATCGATCCGCGCTGCCATGTCGTCGACCGAGTCGAACACCACCGCCCTGCCCGTGTGCTGCATCAGGCGCGGGCTGGCCGCCGACTGCTTGAGGATGGCGCCGCGCGGCGCCAGGTTGCCGCGCAGCACGACCATGCTGCCCTGGACGCTGATCGGATTGCCGCGCGGGCGGATCACGTCCTGCGCCTCGCCGGTGGCGACGCCGGCCAGCACCTCGCCCAGACTGCGCCGTTCGACCGTGCGAGCCTCGAGGTCGAGCAGGCCGGCCAACTCGTGCATCAGGCGCGGCACGCCGCCGGCCCAGTGGAAGTGCTCCATGTAGTGACGGCCGGAGGGCTTCAGGTCGACCAGCACCGGCACCTCGCGGCCGAGCCGGTCGACCTCGTCGAGGTCGACGGCGATGCCGAGCCGGCCCGCGGCGGCGGTGAGGTGGATCAGCCCGTTGGTCGAGCCGCCGATCGCCTGCATGACGACGATCGCGTTGCGGAACGCCGCCGCGGTCATCAGCTCGCTCGGCTTCGGCCCGCCGCTCTGCGCCATCGTCACCGCGCAGCGCCCGCTCGCCTCGGCCGAGCGCAGCCGGTCGGCGTGGGTCGCCGGGATGGACGCCGAGCGCGGCAGCGCCAGGCCCATGATCTCGACGATGCAGGCCATCGTGCTGGCCGTCCCCATCACCATGCAGGTGCCGGGCGTCGGCGCCAGCCGCTCGTTGATCGCCTCGATCTCGCCAGAGTCGATCCGGCCGGCGCGGAACTCGCCCCAGAGGCGCCGGCAGTCGGTGCAGGCGCCGAGCGTCTCGCCCTTGTGGTGGCCGACCAGCATCGGTCCGACCGGAACGAACACCGCCGGCACGTCGGCCGAGGCGGCAGCCATCATCTGCGCCGGGATCGTCTTGTCGCAGCCGCCGATCAGCACCACCGAATCCATCGGCTGGGCGCGCAGCATCTCCTCGGTGTCCATCGCCATCAGGTTGCGCAGGAACATGCTGGTCGGGTAGGCGAACGACTCGTGGATCGAGATCGTCGGAAACTCCATCGGCAGGCCGCCCGCGAGCATCACGCCGCGCTTGATCGCCTCGACCAGCTTGGGCACGTTGCCGTGGCAGGCGTTGTAGTCGCTGAAGGTGTTGGCGATGCCGACGATGGGCCGCGCCAGCGCGTCGTCGGAGAGGCCCATCGCCTTGATGAAGGCCTTGCGCAGGAACAGCGAGAACTCGGCGTCGCCGTACGACGTGAGGCCCTTCTGCATGCCGCGCGCGGCCGGCCCGCTCATGACAAGGGCACCCGGTGGGCGAGCGGCTCGCCGGCGTAGAAGCGCTGGACGTTGGCGAACAGGGCGCGCATCTTCACGACCAAGGCATCCCGGGTCCCGGCCGAGATGTGCGGCGTGACGACCACGTTGCGCATGGCCAGCAGCGGGTCGGACGGCGCCGGCGGCTCCTTCTCGAACACGTCCAGGCCGGCACCACCGAGGCGGCCATCGGCCAGGGCTTCGGCCAGCGCCTGCTCGTCGATCAGGCCACCGCGCGCGGTGTTGACGATCAGCGCGCCCGGGCGCATTCGCGCGATCGCGGCGCGGTCGATGATGTGCCGCGTGGCCGGCGTGAGCGGCACGTGGAGCGAGAGCAGGTCCGAGCGCGCCAGTAGGGCGTCGAAGGCGACCCGCTCCAGCCCGAGCTCGCGCTCGCGCGCGGCGGGCAGCGGCTGGGCTTCATCGAAGTAGAGCCCCTTGGTGCCGAAGGCGCGCAGCCGCTCGGCGAGCGCCTGGCCGATCCGGCCCATGCCGAGGTAGCCGACCGTCATGCCGCTCAGCTCGCGCGACTCCGGCCGCAGGGCGTTGATGTGCCAGCGGCCCTGGCGCAGTTCTGCATCGGCATACGGCAGGCGTTTGCAGACGGCCAGCGCCAGCAGCACGGCATGCTCGGCCACGCCGGTCGTCGTGCCTTCGGGGGTCAGCGCCAGGGGAATGCCGCGCTCGCCAAGCGCCGCCCAGTCGACCGTGTCGTGGTAGCCGACGCCCTGGTGGTGCACGAGGCGCAAGCGGGTCGCCGCGTCGATGACCGGGCGACGCAGCGGCGCCGAGGCGACGATGACGACTTCGCAGTCGCGCACCCTGGCGCTGCGCTCGGCTTCGTCGTCGGCGTCGAGCGTGACCAGCTCGAAGCCCGCGGGCAGCTCGCCGCGGATGATCGCGTAGACCGGCGTCGTGGCGCACGAGTTGTAGAGGATGCGCGGCACGCAGACCTCAGTCGATGAAGCGAACGC
Organism: Caldimonas sp.; assembly: GCA_040007855.1. GTDB lineage: Bacteria > Pseudomonadota > Gammaproteobacteria > Burkholderiales > Burkholderiaceae_C > Schlegelella_A. The sequence continues at coordinate 1,240 of JBDTUG010000158.1, read as the reverse complement.
CCTTGGCGGCGATCGTGGCCTGGACCCAGCTCGCGCTGCTCGCGCCGGCGCGGATCGCCTCGTCCATCGCCGCTTCCTTGGCGGCGACGTCGGCGAGCCTGGCGACGATCTGCGCTGCCCGCTCGCGCGGCACGACGACGACGCCGTTCCTGTCGCCGACCAGGATGTCGCCCGAATGCACCGCGCTGCCGCCGATCACGACCGAGAGGCCGATCTCGCCCGGTCCGTCCTTGAACGGCGAGTTGGGCGAGACGCCGCGCGCGAACACCGGCAGGCCGACCGCCTCGATGCCGTCGACGTCGCGCACCAGGCCGTCGGTGACGCAGGCGACCACGCCCTTGTTGCGCGCGACGCCGAGCCAGGCGTCGCCGATCACGGAGGCCTGCTCGTAGTCGCCGGTCTCGATGACGATCACGTCGCCCGGCTCGGCATGGTCGATCGCCGCCCACGCCGCCAGGTTGTCGCGGGCCCGGCTGCGCACCGTCAGCGCCACCCCGGTGAAGGCGGCCGCGCTGGCGATCGGCCGGATCCGGTGGTCGAGCGCGCCCTGCCGGCCCATCGCATCGACGACCCAGCCGACCGCCACGCCGGCGAGCGCGGCGACATGGGCCGGGTCGGGCCGGGCAAAGCGGCGGCGAATGGTCAGGGCGGGTTCAGCATCAGCCATGGAGCACCTCGTCTCAGGATCGTGTCTCGGCCGGCCCCGCCTCGCCGAGGGCGTTTCCCGACGCGGCGTCGAACAGGCGCGCCTTCGCCAGGTCGGGGCGCAGGTGCAGGCGATCGGCGACCCGCACCGTGGCGTCGCGGCCGAGCCGCGCGGTCAGCTCGGCCTCGGAGCCGTCGATGCGCAGCAGCGCGATCGTCTCGGCGCCGAGCGGCTCGACCGCCGTCACTTCGGTGCCGATCGCGTCGTCGCCCGGCGCGCCGACCGCCAGGTCTTCCGGGCGCACGCCGAACACCAGGCCGGGCGCACTCGCCGCCGCCTGGGCAAGCGCCGGCGGCAGGGCCAGGCGCGCCGCGCCGATCACCAGCCGGTCGCCATCGAGCCGGGCCGGCATCAGGTTCATCGGCGGGTTGCCGAGGAAGCCGGCGACGAACAGGTTGGCCGGCCGGCGATAGACCTCGAGCGGGGCGCCGATCTGCACGACCTTGCCCTTGTCCATGATGCAGATCCGGGTGCCCATCGTCATCGCCTCGACCTGGTCGTGGGTGACGTAGATCATGGTCGCGCCCAGGCGCC
>JBDTUG010000157.1:0-8144 GCA_040007855.1 Caldimonas sp. | reverse complement strand
CCCGGCGTGTTGATCAGCACCGAGGTGATCGTGCCGCCGTACATCGTGCCGGCGTAAAGGGCGGCCAGCATGATGATCCCGGAGGTGGGCGCCATGCCGAAGGTCAGCGGCAGCAGCAGCGCCACCCCGGAAGGCGGCCCGATGCCCGGCAGCGCGCCGATCAGGATGCCGATGACGACACCGCAGGTCGCCATCAGCAGGTTGAAGGGCGTCAGTGCGGTCGAAAAGCCCAGCGCCAGGTTGGACAGGAAGTCCATCGGTCGGCGTCTCTTTCTCTCAGAAGCCGAGCAGGCCGACCGGCAGCGGCACGCGCAGCCAGTAGGTGAAGACGACGAAGTTGAAGCCGGCGGTGGCCAGCGCCACCGCGATCGTCAGCGGCCACGGCTGGCGGTCGAGAAAGCGCACCAGACCGATCAGGAACAGCACCGTCGCGACGCTCATCCCGACGACGTTCAGCAGGGCGACCAGGGCGATCGTCGCGCCCGCCACCACGGCGATCCTGCGCAGGCCTTCGCCGCGCGGCAGCCAGTCGTCGCCGGCCTCGCCGGAACGGAGCGCGCCGATCAGCAGCAGCGCCGCGAGCCCGGCCATCACCACGCCGAGCCAGAACGGCAGGAACGCCGGCCCCGGGCCGTTCTCGCCCCAGTAGGCGTAGTACCTGAGCGCGGCGGCGCTGAACGCGACCGCCCCTGCCAGCAACCCGGCGCCCACGATGCGGTCAGCGCCTCGCACGCGGTTGCCCGACCTGGCTCTACTTCTTGAGGCCGCCGAGCGCGGCGAGCGCGCTCTCGTAGTCGCCGGTGATGCTGTCGAGGTACTTGTTGGCCTCCTCGCCGACCCAGGCGGTCGGCGTGAGCAGGTTGCCCTTGATGTACTCCTCCTGCCACTTCTTGGTGGTGGTCACCTTCTTCAGCGTGTCCTGCCACCACGCGACCGCCTCAGGCGCCATGTTGGCCGGGCCGACCATGCCGCGCATCTGCTCCCAGTAGAACGGGTAGCCCTTCTCGGCGAAGGTGGGCACGTCCTGGGCGCCGGCCATCCGCTTGCGCGCCGCGACCGCGAGGTTGCGGGCCTTGCCGGCCTCGACCTGGGCGACGATCTCGTTCGGGTTCATCACGCCGGCGTCGATGTGACCACCCATCAGCGCCGCGGTCACCTCGCCGCCGGAATTGAAGGGCACGTACTTGACCTTGATCTTGGCCGACTGCTCGAACAGGTGGGCGAAGATGTGATCCTCGTTGTGGGTGCCGGTCCCGCCGACGGTCAGCTGGCCCGGCCTGGCGCGCGCCGCTGTCACGAACTCCTCGATCGTCTTGTACGGCGACTCGCTGCGCACCGAGAGCATCAGCTCGTCGATGGCGACGATCATCAGCACCGTGATGGCGTCGCGATGGTTGCCCGGCAGGCGCCCCTGCAGCTTGCCGGAGACGATCATCGGCGTGGCGCCGGCCACCACGTACGAATCGGCCTTCTTGCCGATCAGGTAGCTGTAGCCGACCGTGCCGCTGCCGCCGGGGCGGTTGTTGACGTTGACCGGCACCGGCGACCATTTGTTCTCGTCCATGATGCCGGTGATCATGCGCACCATGTTGTCGGTGCCGCCGCCGGGAGCGAACGGCACGACGACCTCGATGCCTTTCGACGGGTACTTCGCCTGTGCCGCGGCGTCTTCGGGCGCGCCGAGGAGCAAGGCGACAGACGCTGCCGACGCGATCAGGAACTTCGATGGATGCATGGTGTGACTCCCGCTCGAAAAACCGCACTCGAAACGACCGGCGAAGGGACATCGCCGGCCGGTTCGAACCACTCTAGCAGCGGGCATGGCGAACATCGCCTAGTGTTGGCCCTAGCGGGTCATCGCATCCCTCGCTGGCGCGATGCTAGGATTTCCACGCCCTGCCTTCGAGACATCGACCCCATGGAAAAAGACAACGCGACGCCCGCCAGCGAGCACGTCCTCGTCGATCGGGCCGGCCCGATCGTCACCGTAACCTTCAATCGGCCCGAGGCCCGCAACGCGATGACCTGGGAGATGTACCAGCGCCTCTACGACGTCTGCGAGGAAGTCGATGGCGACGACGCGGTCCGGGTCATGGTGCTGAAGGGCGCGGGCGGCAAGGCCTTCGTCGCGGGGACCGACATCAGCCAGTTCACCCGCTTCGAGAGCGGCGAGGACGGCCTGCGCTACGAGCGCGACGGCGACCGGCGTAGCGGCAGGATCGCCCGCGTGAGGAAGCCGGTGATCGCCCAGATCCAGGGCTTCGCGGTGGGCGGCGGCTTCGGCATCGCCGCGGGCGCAGACCTGCGGGTCGCGACGCCCGACTCGCGCTTCGGCGCGCCGATCGCCCGCACCCTCGGCAACTGCCTGTCGATGCAGGCGTATGCCCGCTACCTCGACCTGCTCGGGCCGTCCCGCCTCAAGGAGCTGATCTTCACCGCGCGCCTGCTCGGCGCCGAGGAGGCGCTGGCCGCGGGCTTTGTGCACGAGATCGTGGCCGCCGAGGGCATCGACGCGCGCGTCCGCGAGCTCGCCGGGACGGTCGCCGCGCACGCGCCGATCACGCTCTGGGTCACCAAGGAAGCGATCCGCCGGATCCAGGACGCGCGCGCCGTGCCGGATGGCGACGACCTGATCGCCAAGACGTACGGCAGCAGCGACTTTCGCGAAGGCGTGCGGGCGTTCGTCGAGAAGCGACCGCCGCGCTGGACGGGGAGCTAGTGGCGCTGCTGCGATCATCCGCCTGGCGCACCGCCCCCCGCACTCCCCATACCGCATGGCCCATCACCAACAGTTCGAGTTCATCGCCGTGATCAAGGAGGCGCTGCCACAGTTCTTTCGCGGCCGGCGTGTCCTGGAGGTCGGCTCGCTCGACATCAACGGCTCGATCCGCGTCGCCTTCGAGGAGTGCGACTACACCGGTGCCGACCTCTCGCCCGGGCCGGGCGTCGACATCGCCTGCCCGGGCCAGTTGCTGGCCTTTCCGTCGGGCCACTTCGACGTCTGCCTCTCCTGCGAGTGTTTCGAGCACAACCCGTACTGGGTCGAGACCTGGGCGAACATGCTGCGCATGACGCGGCCCGGCGGGCTGGTGGTGATGAGTTGCGCCACCACCGGCCGGCGCGAGCACGGCACGACCCGCAGCGCGCCGGAGTCGTCGCCGTTCACGGTCGAGCACGGCTGGAACTACTACCGCAACCTGACTCGCGCCGACTTCGAGGACCGCTTCGACCTGAGCCAATGGTTCAGCGACTGGACCTTCGTGGTCTCGGCGGAAAGCTTCGACCTGTACTTCGTGGGCATCCTGAAGGACGGGCCGCGCCTGCCCCTCGGCCTGGCCGATTCGCTGCGCCGGCGCTTCGCGCCCTCCCGCTCGGCCAAGGGGCTCAAGCGCCGGGTCAAGATGCTGGTGTTCGGCAACGTCCTGAGCTCGCCGCTATCGGCCTACTTCAAGGGCCGGCGCTAGCGCGACCTGCAGATTTGCGAAGCGCAGCACGCGTGCGGCTGCGCCGGGGCGACAAGCGTGTCGCAATTGGCACACGATCTGTCACGCCTGCGTTACCGGCCACCGTGCCGTGGCAGATTGCCGCAACCCCTCTTCAGCCGTCTCCGACGGCGTCCCGCGTGACCCCTGTCGAGCTCGTCATCTACGCCTCGGAGATCAAGCTGCTGCTGGTCGGGCTGGCGACGCTCGCCGCCATCTTCTTCGCCGCCGCCCTGCTCTTCGCCTTCTTCTACGGCACCGTCAACCCGCGCCTGCGTCGCGCCTACCGGCGCAACTCTCGCCTGCGCGCGGAGGCGGAGAGCCTGCGCGGGACGAATCGGGCCCTGAAGGCCGACCTGGCGAGCGGCGCCGCCCGGCTGATCGCGCTCGAGCAGGCGAGCGCCGGGTTCGAGAAGGAAGTGCAGCGGCTCGAGGGCATCCGCCGCCGCACCGATACGTCGCTGGTCGAGACCAAGGCGCTGCTGGAGCGGCTGCAGACCGTCACGGCGCACGTCGACGTGCCTTGACCGGGGCGCGGAGGGTCGGAGCCCCTTTGCCTTTGTCGTTCGACGCCGGACCGCCCCAGTCCGTGCACGGAACCGACCGCCTCGCGATGCACGACGCCGGACGGCGCCTCAGGCGTTGGCGCGATCGTTGGCCGGCAGCGCCTGCCCGGGAGGCGCACCGACCACGCCGTCGGCACGCAGGCCGGCGATCTCGCCCTCGCTGTAGCCGAGCCCGCGCAGCAGCTCGTCGGCGTGCCGGCCGAGCGCGGGGGGCGGTCCGCGCAAGGGCAGCCGGGCGCCCTCCATCATGAGCGGCAGCAAGGCGGTGCGGGTCTCGAACTCGCGGCCGGCGAGGCTGGCGTCGGCCGGCACGGTGACGGCGGCGAGCCCGCCGGTGGCGAGCAGGTGCGGATCGTCGAACAGCTCCTCGGGCCGGGTGATCGGCGCGAACGGCAGACCCTCGCGCTCGAAAAGCGCGGCCAGCGCCGCGGTGCTGTGCGCGGCGAGGCGCTCGCGCAGGATCGGCATCATCCAGTCGCGCGCCTCGACCCGCAGGGTGTTGCTGGCCAGGCGCGGATCGGCCTTCAGGTCGGCGAAGCCGAATGCCCTGCAGAAGATCGCCCACTGGGTGTCGCTGACCGCCGCGAGGAAGATCTGGCCGCCCTCGGCGACCGTGAACACGTCGTAGACCCCCCACGGCGAAATGCGGCCCGGCATCGGCGCCACCTGCTTGCCGGTGACGGCGTACTGCATCATGTGCTGGGCGACCAGGAACACGTTGTTCTCGAACAGCGCGCTCTGCACTTCCTGGCCGCGGCCGGTCTTCGCGCGCGCGCCGAGCGCGGCCAGGACCCCGATCGCCCCGAACATGCCGCCCATGATGTCGTTCACGCTGCTGCCCGCGCGCAGCGGCCGACCCTCGGGCCCGGTCATGTAGGCCAGCCCGCCCATCATCTGGACCACCTCGTCGAGCGCAGTGCGATGCTCGTAGGGACCGGGCAGAAAGCCCTTGTGCGAGACGTAGACCAGACGCGGGTTGAGGGCCGACAGCGCCGGGTAGCCGAAGCCGAGCCGCTCCATGACGCCGGTCTTGAAGTTTTCGCCGAACACGTCGGCGCCGGCGACCAGCTTGAGCACGATCTCGCGGCCGCGCGGATCGCGGACGTCGACCGCGAAGCTCTTCTTGTTGCGGTTGAAGAGGGCGAAGAAGCCCGCCCCGGCGCCGACCAGCCTGCGTGTGTTGTCGCCGGCCAGCGGCTCGATCTTGATCACCTCGGCGCCGAGGTCGGCGAGGATCATCCCGCAGGTCGGTCCCATGACCATGTGGGTGAACTCGACGACTCGGATTCCGGCGAGCGGCAGTTCAGGCGGAGTCGCAGGCACGGCGCGACTGTAGACGAGCGCGTTGACTTCGCCGGAGCCCGCTGGCGCCGGGCCGGCCTTGTCGCGGGCAGGGACAGGCTTGACCTGCGGTCCCGCTTCGGCATCATCTACCCGGGCCACGAACAGGAGAGCGACATGGCAGACGGGCAGGCGGTCACGGTCATTTCTCCCGGCTCGGTGGCGGGCACCGGCGAGACCGGCTCGTTCCCGTTCGAGGCGTTCGACGCGCGCTGCCTCGCGCAAGGCGATTCCTGGTTCTCGATCGGCGCCTTTCCGCCCGCCTTCACGACCAGCGTGCTGGTGGAGACCAAACTGACCAAGAACGTCGTCGCGGTCAATTGCGCCCGGCCCGGCAAGGTGCTTCAGCACATGACGAGCACGACCAGCGACCCCGCCTTCGTCAGGCTGATCACCGGCCCGCTCGCGTTCACCTGGGGCGCAATCCTGATCTCGGGTGGCGGCAACGACCTCATCGACGCGGCCCGGCTCGGGCCCGGCGAGCCGCCCGACCTGCGCCTGCTCGCCCGGCCCGACGAGCGCGGCGCCGGCCCGCTCGCCGGCGACGACTACATCAGCAATACGGGCTGGGCGACCTTCGTGAACCACATGAGCTTCGTCTTCGGGCAACTCGTCGACCTGCGCGACAGCGGCATCAACAAGGGCGTGCCGCTGCTCCTGCACACCTATGCCCACGTGATGCCACGGCCGGCGCCGGCCGGGTTCGGGTTCGGGCCGTGGCTGCAGCCGGCGATGCTGGCGTTCGCGATCCCGCCCGACGACTGGATGGCAGTGTCGGCAGCGCTCATGGACCGGCTCGCCGTCCTCTTCCAGCAGCTCATCGCCGCCCGCCGGGCGCTCGAACCGGACTGCGCGCTGCACCTGGTCGACACCCGCGCCGCCGCCCTGGTGCCCGGCGACCCTGCCTCGGCGGGATCGTCCGGCGATTTCGTCAACGAGATCCACCCGACGCGGGGCGGCTACGCGAAGGTCGGCGCCGTCTGGCGGCAGGCGCTCGACCCGCTCCTGTGAGCCGGCCGGGCCCGACGATCCGGGCCGGGCTCGGCGATACTTTGGCCCCCGCCGTCCCACGGAGCCCCCGCGATGAATGCACCCGCCGAACTCTCGCGCATGATCACCAGCCTGGAAGGGCGGGTTTCCGCCGAGGAGTGGCAGGCCCGGCTCGACCTCGCCGCCGCCTACCGGCTGGTCGCCCTGTTCCGCTGGGACGACCTCGTCTTCACCCACATCACGGCGAAGATCCCCGGCACCGAGCACTACCTCATCAACCCGTACGGCCTGATGTTCGAGGAGATCACGGCGTCGAGCCTGGTCAAGATCGACATCCTGGGCAAGGTGCTGCAGGAAACGCCGTTCCCGATCAACCCGGCCGGCTTCGTGATCCACAGCGCGGTGCACGCGGCACGCCACGACATGCAGTGCGTGATGCACACGCACACGCTGAACGGCGTCGCGGTCTCGGCCCAGAAGGGCGGGCTGCTGCCGATCTCGCAGTTCTCGATCTTCGTCCTGGGCAGCCTCGGCTACCACGACTACGAAGGCGTGGCCCTCTACGACGAGGAGAAGCCCCGCCTCGTCGCCGACCTGGGCGACAAGACCTTCCTGATCCTGCGCAACCACGGCCTGCTCACCGTCGGCAAGACGGTGGCAGGGGCGTTCCAGGCGATGTACGTGCTCGAGACCAGCTGCGCGGTCCAGATCCGCGCCCAGGCGGCGGGGACGCTCGGCGACGGCGGGCTGACCGGGATCCCGCAGGAGATCGTCCGCCTCGGCGCCGAGCAGGCCCGGATGGCCACCCTCGGCACGCAGCCCGGCGGGCTGATCTGGCCGGGCCTGCTGCGCCGCCTCGACCGCGCCGACGACAGCTGGCGCCATTGAAAGGCGCTGGCCAGAGCAGAGGCGCCGACAAGTCTGCCGCGGCGCCGGCACGGCGCCGCCGTGAGGACGCCGGCAAAGAGGATTGCATCCTCGTGCTGCAAGGCGGCGGCGCGCTCGGCGCCTACCAGGCGGGCGTGTTCGAGACGCTGGCAGCGATGCGGCACACCCCCGACTGGATCGCCGGCATTTCGATCGGCGCGATCAACGCTGCCCTGATTGCCGGCAACCCGCCGGCGCGACGGGTAGAGCGCATCCGCGAGTTCTGGGAAGGCGTCTCGTCGTTCCCGTTCGGGCCGAATCCGCCGTCCGCCTCGGAGCGACCAGTCGCCGGCGCGCGCGACATCGTCAACGAAACGAACGCGACGATCGCGATGCTGTTCGGGGTCTCCGGCTTCTTCTCGCCGCGCGTCCCCGCCGCGCCGTTCCAGCCGCCCGGAACGCCGGCGGCGATCAGCTACTACGACACCGAGCCCTTGCGCAAGACGCTCGACCGGCTGGTCGACTTCGACCTCGTCAACTCCGGCGCGACGCGCCTGTCGGTCGGCGCGGTCAACGTCAGGAGCGGCAACTTCATCTACTTCGACAGCAAGCACCAGCGAATCGACGCGCGCCACATCATGGCCAGCGGCGCCCTGCCACCTGGCTTTCCGCCGATCGAGATCGACGGCGAGTATTTCTGGGACGGCGGCCTGGTCTCGAACACGCCCCTGCAGTACGTGCTCGACCAGCCGGGGCGCCGGCCGCGCCTGGTGTTCCAGGTCGACCTGTTCGCGGCGCGCGGCGAGATGCCGAACAACCTCGGCGAAGCCAACGAGCGCGAGAAGGACATCCGCTACTCGAGCCGGACCCGCCTGACCACGACCTACGAGCTGCGCCG
>JBDTUG010000156.1:0-8156 GCA_040007855.1 Caldimonas sp. | reverse complement strand
TCGAGCACGGCGGCACCGCCGAGTCGGCGCGCCAGCTCGGCGTCGACGAGCATGCCGTCGTGAAGACCCTGGTGATGCAGGACGACGCCGCCCGCCCGCTGGTTGTGCTGATGCACGGCGACCAGAAGGTGAGCACCAGAAACCTGGCGCGGGCGCTCGGCGTCAAGTCGGTCGAGCCCTGCGCGCCCGAGGTGGCGGAGCGGCACAGCGGCTATCAGGTCGGCGGCACATCGCCGTTCGCGACCAGGAAGGCGATGCCGGTCTACGTCGAGCAGACCGTGCTGGCGCTCGAGCGCATCTACATCAACGGCGGACGGCGCGGCTACCTGGTCGGCATCGCCCCGGTCGTGCTGATCAAGGTGCTCGGCGCGCGCCCGGTCCGCTGCGCCGGCCAGCCGCCAGAATCGCACTTTTCAGGACCTTCGCGCTCCTCCCGATGACGCTCGCCCTTCCCCTCCTGGCCCTGCTCGGCGGCTACCTGATCGGCTCGCTCTCGTTCGCGGTGATCGTCAGCCGGGCGATGGGGCTGGCCGATCCGCGCAGCTACGGCTCCGGCAATCCCGGCGCCACCAACGTGCTGCGCTCGGGCAGCAAGCCGGCGGCGGTGGTGACACTGTTGCTCGACGCCGCGAAGGGCGTCGTTCCGGTGCTCGTCGCACGCTGGGCGGCGGTGCGCTTCGGCCTCGCCGGCGACGCGGTCGAATGGAGCGCGGCGCTGGCCGGCCTGGGCGCCTTCCTCGGCCATCTCTGGCCGCTCTGGTTCCGCTTCAAGGGCGGCAAGGGCGTGGCGACGGCGGCCGGCGTGCTGCTCGCGATCAACCCCTGGCTCGGCCTGGCAACGATCGCGACATGGCTGATCGTCGCCGCGTTCTTCCGCTATTCGTCGCTCGCCTCGCTGGTCTCCGCAGCGTTCGCCCCGTTCTACCAGCTGCTTGTCTGGGGCGCCGAGCCGGCCGCCGCGGTGATCGTCGTGATGTCGCTGCTGCTCGCCTGGCGGCACGCCGGCAACATCGCGAAGCTGCTCGCCGGCACCGAAAGCCGGCTCGGCAGGAGCGCACCGAGCAAGGCCCGGCGCCGCCGCCACGGCTGAGCCGGGCCTCAGGGGGCTGCAGTCGCTGCGGCGAACCCGAAGCCCGCGGGACGGGCGACGAACCGGCCGAACTCGTGTCGGGGAAGAAGCTCAGCGCCTCGAAGTTCGGCTTCTCCGATTCGGCGATCCGCTGGATCACGACCTCGCCGAGCGCCTGTCGCAGCATGGGCTGCCGCGGCCGACTAATAGCTGAGGCCCATCGCTTCGCGAACCTCGCGCATCGTCTCGCGGGCCACGATGCGCGCGCGTTCGGTGCCGACTTCGAGGATCCAGTGCACCCGCTTCGGATCGTTCAGATAGGCCGCTGCCCGCTCGCGCCAGGGTGCCTGCTCGCGGACGATCGCGTCGATCAGCGGTTGCTTGCAGTCGAGGCAGCCGATCGCCGCGGTGGTGCAGCCATCCACGACCCAGGCCCGGGTCTCGTCGTTCGAGTAGACCTTGTGCAGCTGCCATACCGGGCACTTCTCCGGATCGCCCGGGTTCTCGCGGCGCGCCCGCGCGGGGTCGGTCGGCATGCGCCGGATCTTGCGTGCCACCTCGGCCGGCTCCTCGCGCATGGCGATGGCGTTGCCGTAGCTCTTGCTCATCTTCGCGCCGTCGAGCCCAGGCAGCTTGAGCACCTCGGTGTGCAGCGCCTGCGGCTCGCGCAGGACTGTCTTGCCGGTGCCGCGGATCCAGGCGTCGAGCCGCTCGCGATCGGCGGCGCCCAGCGACGGGCTCGCCGCGAGCAGGTCGCGCGCCCGCTGCAGCGCTGCTTCGCCGCCTTCTTCCTGGAAGGTCTTGCGCGCCGCCTCGAACGCCCTGGCCGCATCCTTGCCGAGCTTCTTCACCACGTTGCGCGCCAGCTCGTCGAAGTTCGGCTCGCGCCCGTAGAGGTGGTTGAAGCGGCGCGCGACCTCGCGGGTCAGCTCGACGTGCGAGGACTGGTCCTCGCCGACCGGCACCCAGGCGGCCTTGTAGATCAGGATGTCGGCCGCCTGCAGCAGCGGATAGCCGAGAAAGCCGTAGGTCGCGAGGTCGCGGTCCTTGAGCTTGTCGATCTGGTCCTTGTAGGTCGGCACGCGCTCGAGCCAGCCGAGCGGCGTGCCCATCGCCAGCAGCGTGAACAGCTCCGCGTGCTCGGGCAGCCGGCTCTGGATGAAGATCGTCGCGTTGTCGGCGTCGATGCCGGCCGCGAGCCAGTCGATCACCATGTCGTGGACGTTCTTCTCGATGACGTCGCGCTCTTCGTAGTGCGTCGTCAGCGCGTGCCAGTCGGCGACGAAGTAGAAGCACTCGTAGTCGCGTTGCAGGCGGACCCAGTTCTTCAGCGCGCCGTGGTAGTGGCCGAGGTGCAGCGCACCGGTCGGCCGCATGCCCGAGAGCACGCGCTCGCGGCGGGAGGCGGGCGCAGCGCTGGCGCCCGTGGTCGGCTCGGTGCTCTCGCTCATCGCGTGCGGCTGGTCGGCAAAAGGGTGCGATTGTAGGTTTGGGCAGCGCCGATACACTCCCGCCGCGCATGAAGAACATCGTCATCCTGATCTCGGGGCGCGGCTCGAACATGGAGGCGATCGTCCGGGCCTGTGTTGTCGAGCGCTGGGACGCACGCGTCGCCGCCGTCGTCAGCAACCGCGCCGACGCCGCCGGCCTGGCATTCGCTCGCGGCCACGGGATCGCGACGGCGCTCGTCGAGCACGCGGCGTTCGCGTCGCGCGAGCGGTTCGACGCCGAGCTGGCCCGGGTCGTCGACGCCTTCGCCCCCGACATCGTCGCCCTCGCCGGCTTCATGCGCATCCTGACGCCGGCCTTCGTGGAGCGCTTCCAGGGCCGGCTGGTCAACATCCACCCGTCGCTGCTGCCGCTCTTTCCGGGCCTCGGCACGCACCGTCGGGCGCTCGCAGCGGGCTGCGCGGTCGCCGGGGCGACCGTCCACTTCGTCAGCAACGACCTCGACGACGGCCCGATCATCGACCAGGCCAGCGTCCCGGTGCTGGCCGGCGACGACGAGGCGACGCTGGCGGCGCGCGTGCTGGCGCAGGAGCACGTGCTCTACCCGCGCGCGATCCGCCGGCTGACCGAGGGTGGCTCGGCCGCGAATCCCGCGTCGAGGTGAAATTCCCGATCGAGTCGCGACTAGCGCGCCGCCAGCGCCGCCCTGGCGGCCTCGCTGGTGCGCTTCGGGAAGAAGCCGGAATCGAGAAACTCGACGAGCGCCTTGCGCTCCGCGGCCGGCACCGACTTCATCTCCTGGACCATGGCGACACCGATCTCCTCCTGCTCGGCGGGCGAGAGCGCCTGCATCTGGGCACGTGCCTCACGCAGCTGCGGCAGGATCGGCTTCATCATCGCCATGCCCATGCCGAGCGCAGGAATCGATGCCGGCACGAGCACCATGCATTCCTTGAGCTCGGACTGGATCGCCTTGGGCAGGAAGCCCACCTCTGTCATCTCGTCGATCACCGCCAGCGTCTCGGGCGGCGAGAGCGGCCGGCTCAGGGCCTGCATAACCTGCGCCATCTGCTGGGGATCGATGCCGGCGCCGAGCGGGAGTTCGCCCGCACCGGGGATCAGCTCGCGCATCTTCGCGGCGACGTCGGCGGGCATGCCGGCCATGCCGGGGCCGCCGGGCACCCCGGGCATCGCCGCGCCGCCCGGCAGCCCCGGCAGCGCCATGCCGCCGGGCAACGCCATGCCGCCGGGCAGGTCCATGCCAGCCGGCATCTGCGGCATGCCGCCACCGAACAGGCCGAGGGCGCCGCCGACGCGGGCACCATCACCCCGGCGCAGGTCGAGCGCCTCGAGCGCGTTGGCAAGCGCGATTCCCTTGCAGCCCATGTCGCGCAGGCTCGAAAGGATCATGTCCTTCAGCATCGACTGGGCCGCGTCCTTGACGATCTGCTTGACCAGGAGCAGCAGCACCGGGGCGATCGCTTCGCTCGGTGCCGGGGCGAGGGCGAGAGTGCAGGCGAGGGTGACGGCGCCGATGCGGGCGAGGCTCTTCTTCAAGGCAGGTCTCCTCGGCCAGGCGGCACGCGCCGGGCGCCGTTCCGCGAGTCACGGAATAGCCCCGGTCGCGGTTGTAGAAGGGTCGCCGCCACGTGACCGTCACGCGCTGTCGCGTCGCGCCCCGGTTCCCGGTTGCGACCTGTTGGTCGGGACTCGGTGGGAGGTTCGACGAAGACCACTAGAAGAATCCGGCCGCCGCGTTGATCGAGAACGCCAGGATGGTCGTGTTGAAGGCGAACGACAGCACCGACTGGAGCAGGACGAGGCGCCGCATCTCGCGCGTCGAGACGGCGACGTCGGAGGTCTGCGCGGTGACGCCGATCGTGAAGGAGAAGTAGAGAAAGTCGGTGTGGTCGGGCTCGTAGCTCGCAGTCGCGCCGGGGAACTGGAGGCCGCCGTCCGGGCTGCGGCCGTAGTAGGCGGCGGCATAGGTCAGGCTGAACAGCATCGGCAGGAGCAGCCAGGAGCCGAGCACCGTGACGAACGCGAAGGCGAGGTGGACGAGCTGGTGCTGGGGCCCGGCCGCCTTGGCGGCGATCAGTTCGAAGACCACCGCGACCAGGCTGGTGAGCGCCGCGACGACGACGATCGCGAGCACGCTGGCCGCACTGTCCGCCTGTGCCAGGGCGAGCCGCTTGATGTGCCCCGAGTCGGCCCGCAGCAGGACGACCGCGACCCATGCCAGATACAGCCAGGCCAGCACGTTCCAGCCAATCAGGGCGCGCGACAGCAACGTGTCGACGCCCGGCCAGGCCACGCCGGCAAGGGCGCCGGCGGCGGTGCAGAGCAGCAGGCGATGGTGCGCGAGCATGTGGCTCGCGACCTTGCCGTGCTCGGGCGGGCGGGGGGAGCGTCGGGTCACGGGAGGAGCGCTGGAGGGCAGGGCCGCGCCGAGGGGCGAAGCCGGGGCGCCAAGGATAATCGCCGCGATGCATCCCGACGCCTTGCTCGAGGCCGCCACCGAACTCGTGCACCGCGTCCTGCGCTTCGAGCATCCGGCCGATCGCGTTGTCGCCGACTTCTTCCGCGAGTCGCGCACGCTCGGCATGCGCGAGCGGCACACGCTGGCCGACACCGTCTACACCGTGCTGCGCGACCTGCCGCTGCTGCGCCACCTGGCCCGCTCGGGCAGCGGCGAAGCGGACCGCCGCCTCGCCCTGCTGGCCTGGACCGGCAACGCCGGCTTCCTGCGCGCGGCGATGAGCGAAACCGAGCAGGCGTGGTTGCTGCACAGCCAGGCGCTGCCGCGCGACGGCTTGCCGGAGGCGCTGCGCCACCGGCTGCCCGAGTGGCTCGCCGAGCGGCTCCAGGCTCAGCTCGGCGAGGCCTTCTGGCCGTGGGTCGAGAGCATCGCCGGGCCGGCGCCGCTCGACCTGCGCGTCAACGTCGCGCGGGCCAGCCGCGCCGACGCCCAGGCGCGTCTGCAGGCCGCCGGCATCGAGGTGGAGCCGGCGCGCTATTCGCCGGTCGGGTTGCGCGTCGCCGGCAAGCCGTCGCTGCACAAGCTCGACGTCTTCGGCGACGGCTGGATCGAGGTCCAGGACGAAGGCAGCCAACTGCTCGCCTTGCTGAGCGGCGCCCGGCGCGGCGAGATGGTGGTCGACTTCTGTGCCGGCGCCGGCGGCAAGACGCTGGCACTCGGCGCGCAGATGCGCAACACCGGGCGGCTCTACGCCTTCGACATTTCCGGCCACCGGCTCGCCGCGCTCAAGCCGCGCCTGGCGCGCAGCGGCCTGTCGAACGTTTACCCGGTGCAGATCGCGCACGAGCGCGACGACCGCATCAAGCGGCTGGCCGGCAAGATCGACCGGGTGCTGGTCGACGCCCCGTGCACCGGGCTCGGCACGCTGCGCCGCAACCCCGACCTGAAGTGGCGCCAGACGCCGGAGACGCTGGCCGCGCTCGCCGCCACCCAGCGCGCCATCCTCGACGCCGCGGCTCGGCTGCTCAAGCCCGGCGGCCGGCTCGTCTACGCGACCTGCAGCCCGCTGGTCGAGGAAGACGAACAGGTGGCCACCGACTTCGACGCAGCACAAGGCGCGGCCTTCGTTCGCCTGCCGGCGCAGGACCTTCTGGAGCGCGCCCAGGTGGTCGAGGCCGCCTCGCTGATCAGCGGCAACGACCTGCGCCTGTGGACACATCGCCACGGCACCGACGGCTTCTTTGCCGCCGCCTGGCAGCGGCGGGAGACCTGATACCTGGCGGAAACCGCCGCGCGTAGCGGTGATATCCGTCGTTATTCAAAGGGTATCCACCCGGGTCGGTCGAATAGAATGCCCCTTGTCCCAAAAAAACTCTAGCGAGAGCTGATAAATGGAAGTGCTGATCTCGGTGTTCGATGCGCTGGTCGACTTACTCGCGCACGGCTTTTCGTCGTTCAACGGCTGGGAGATCGTGCTCTACACGCTGGTAACGACCCACATCACGATCGCTGCCGTCACCATCTTCCTGCACCGGGCGCAGGCGCACCGCGCCCTCGATCTGCACGCCATCCCGTCGCACTTCTTCCGGCTCTGGCTCTGGCTGACGACCGGCATGGTCACCAAGGAGTGGGTCGCCATCCACCGCAAGCACCACGCCAAGTGCGAGACCGAAGACGATCCGCACAGCCCTCAGACGCGCGGCATCAAGACCGTGCTCCTGACCGGCAGCGAGCTCTACCGCAGCGAAGCCAAGAACCAGGAAACGATCACCAGGTACGGCCACGGCACGCCCGATGACTGGATCGAGCGCAACCTCTACACCCCGTTCAGCTGGCAGGGGGTCGGTGTGATGCTGATCATCGACCTGCTGCTGTTCGGCGCGATCGGCGCCGCGGTCTGGGCGGTGCAGATGCTCTGGATCCCGATCACCGCCGCCGGCATCGTCAACGGCATCGGCCACTGGTGGGGCTACCGCAACTTCGAGGCGCCCGACGCCAGCCGCAACGTCTCGCCGTGGGGCATCGTCATCGGTGGCGAAGAGCTGCACAACAACCATCACACCTATCCGACCTCGGCCAAGCTGTCGGTCAAGCCGTACGAGTTCGACATCGGCTGGGCCTACATCCGCGGCCTGGAGATGATCGGCCTGGCCACCGTGCGCAAGACGCCGCCGCAGCTCAAGCTCGGCGCCGTCAGGCCGGTCGCCGACGGCAAGACGCTCGAGGCGATTGTCGCCAACCGCTACGAGGTGATGGCCAACTACGCGCGCAGCCTGCGCCGTGCGAGCCGCGCCGAAGTGGCGCGCCTGAAGCGCGAAGGCGCCGGCGGCTCCGCCCGCCTGGCCAACATGCTGGTGGCGCGCCGCTGGCTGCACCGCGATGACGACAAGATCCCGCACGCCGTCAAGGGGCAGGTGGCCGAGGCCGTGGCGCTGAGCCCGTACCTGGCCAAGCTGGTCACGATGCGCGAAGAGTTGCGTCAGCTGTGGACGCGCACCGGCGTCTCGGCCGAGCAGCTGGTCGCCGACCTGCAGGCCTGGCTGCGCAAGGCCGAGGAAAGCGGCATTGCCGCGCTGCAGGAGTTCGCTTTGCGCCTGCGCGCCGTCCACGCGTAACCGGACGCTTTGCCGGAATCAGCGGGGTTGCTGCGCAGCCCTTGAAGGGCAGCCAAAAGCAAAAGGGGTCGCGATGCGACCCCTTTCTGTTTGGACCGGGATCGCGCGCGATCCGGCCTCCGGCGCTACTTCAGCTTCGTTTCCTTGTAGGTCACGTGCTTGCGTGCCTTCGGGTCGAACTTCATCATCTCGAGCTTTTCCG
Organism: Caldimonas sp.; assembly: GCA_040007855.1. Lineage (GTDB taxonomy): Bacteria > Pseudomonadota > Gammaproteobacteria > Burkholderiales > Burkholderiaceae_C > Schlegelella_A. The sequence goes on along the minus strand of JBDTUG010000156.1, from coordinate 342 downwards.
GCGTCGTCTTCTTGTTCTTGTCGGTCGTGTAGAAGTGACCGGTCCCGGCGCTCGATTCGAGCTTGATCTTCTCGCGTCCACCTTTTGCCATGGTCGCTTCTCCTTAGATTTCGCCGCGGGCGCGCAAGTCGGCGACGACCTGCTCGATGCCCACCTTGTCGATCAGGCGCAGCGCCGCATTGCTGATGCGCAGGCGCACCCAGCGGTTCTCGTTCTCGACCCAGAACCGGCGGTAGTGCAGGTTGGGCAGGAAGCGGCGCTTCGTTTTGTTGTTGGCGTGGGAAACGTTGTTCCCGACCATCGGGCGCTTGCCCGTGACTTGACAGACGCGTGCCATGACGC
>JBDTUG010000155.1:0-8156 GCA_040007855.1 Caldimonas sp. | reverse complement strand
AGCCTCGCGTTCTCATGATTTCCGGAGCCGCCATGTACACCGCCAAAGGCCAGCTCGACCTGAACACGACGCTGAAGCAATACAGCGGGCTGGTTCGGCGCCTGGCCCATCAGATGATCGCCAAGCTGCCGGCCAACGTCGAGATCGACGACCTGATCCAGGTCGGCATGATCGGCCTGACCGACGCGCTGTCGCGCTTCGACGCGGCCCAGGGCGTGCAGTTCGAGACCTTCGCCACCCAGCGCATCCGCGGCGCGATGCTCGACGAGCTGCGCGGCAACGACTACCTCTCGCGCGGCACGCGCAAGCAACAGAGGTCGATCGAGTCGGCCGTCGCCAGGCTCGAGCAGAAGTTCGGCCGGGCGCCGGCCGAGAGCGAGATCGCCAAGGAGATGGGCGTCACCCTGATCGAGTACCAGGAACTGCTCGGCAAGGTGCGCGGCACCCAGCTGGTCTACCTCGAGGACATGGCCGGCGCCGACGGCGACAGCGATTTTCTCGACCGCCACGTCGTCGACGAGGAAGCCAACCCGCTCGCCCAGCTGCAGGACCACCGGATGCGCTCGGCGCTGATCGAGGCGATCAAGGTCCTGCCCGAGCGCGAGCAGTACGTGATGAGCATGTACTACGAGCACGACATGAACCTGAAGGAGATCGCGGCGGTGCTCAAGGTGACCGAGTCGCGCGTCTGCCAGCTGCACAGCCAGTCGATCGCCCGCCTGCGGGTCAAGCTGCGCGACCACTGATGACGAGCCCGATGGCGTTTCGCTTCGTGCACCGTCCCGCGAGGGGGCGCTCAGCGCCCTTCGGACGGCCGGGCGGGCACTGAGCGCCCGCCGCTTCGCCCGCATGCCCGGCCTGCGCTGGCCCCTGCCCGCGCTGCTCGCGTGGGGTGCGTGCTGGGCCGCATTCGCCGGCCTGCGCGGCGCTGGCGCTCCGGCCAGCATTGCGTTGGCCAGCGGCGCCCTGCTCGGCGCCGCCCTGTCCCTTCTCGGCGCCACACCGTGGCGGCGCGTTTTCTTGGCCGCCGGCTTTCCGCTGTCGCTCGCCGCGTCGGGCCTGGCCGGCGTCGTGCCGGCCTGGGCCTGGCTCGCGCCGCTGGCGGCGCTGGCGCTCGTCTACCCCCTCGATGCCTGGCACGACGCGCCGGTGTTCCCGACCCCCAAGGGCGCGCTGCGCGGCCTGGCCGCGCAGCTCTCGCTGCCCGAGGCGGCGCGCGTCCTCGACGCCGGCTGCGGCCTCGGCGACGCCTTGCTCGAGATCCATCGCGAGCTGCCGGGTGCCGCCGTGTCGGGCATCGAGTGGAGCTGGCCACTGCGCCTCCTCTGTGCCTGGCGCTGCCGCTTCGCGACCGTCCGGCGCGCCGACCTGTGGGCGGCCGACTGGTCGGCGTTCGACCTCGTCTATGTCTTCCAGCGCCCCGAGAGCATGGCGCGCGTCGCCGCCAAGGCCGGCGGCGACCTGCGCCCCGGCGCCTGGCTGGCCAGCCTCGAGTTCGAGATGGCAGCGGCCCGGCCGACCCGGGTGCTGACCTGCCCCGACGGCCGGCCGCTCTGGCTGTACCGGGCGCCGTTCGAGCCGCCGGCCGGGCGGCCCGAAGGGCTGCGCCCGGCGTAGCCGCACCCGCAGCGTCCGCTCGCCGGCAGGCCGCGCGGCCGCGCCGCGAAAGGGGATCGTGCAGGCGGGACAAGCGCCCGCTTCGCGCGCTGCGGCGCGCTCGCTCGTCTGTGCGATAGCGCTCATAGCGGCAGGACCTGGCTCCTACAATCTCGACGAGGCCGCTCCCAAGGCCAGTCGCGAAATGGAACCGATGGCGCCCGAATCCGACCCGAAAAGCAACCAGCTGCTCGCGGCCCTGCCCGATGCCGAGTGGCAACGCTGGCTGCCGCAGCTCGAGGCGGTGGAATTGCCACTCGGCGCGGTGCTGTACGAGGCGGGCGGCACCTTGAGCCACGTGTACTTTCCGACCACGGCAATCGTCTCGCTGCTCTACGTGATGGAAAACGGCGCCTCGGCCGAGATCGCCGTCGTCGGCAACGAGGGCATCGTCGGCATTGCGCTGTTCATGGGCGGCGAGTCGACCCCGAGCCGCGCCGTCGTGCAAAGCGCCGGGCAAGGCTTTCGGCTGAAGGCGCAGGCGATCAAGGAGGAGTTCATTTTCGCCCCCGTCCTGCACCTGCTGCTGCGCTACACCCAGGCGCTGATCACCCAGATGGCCCAGACCGCGGTCTGCAATCGCCACCATTCGCTCGACCAGCAACTGTGCCGCTGGCTTCTCCTCAGCCTCGACCGGTTGCAGGGGGTCGAGCTGGTGATGACGCAGGAGCTGATCGCCAACATGCTCGGCGTGCGGCGCGAAGGCGTGACCGAAGGGGCACTCAAGCTGCAGAAGGCCAGGCTGATCCGCTACTCGCGCGGCCGGATCACGGTGCTCGACCGTGCCGGCCTCGAGCAGCGCACCTGCGAGTGCTACGCGGTGGTCAAGCGGGAGTACGACCGGCTGCTCCCGAACACGCTGGCCGCGTAGGGCCTGTTAAACGCTATGGGTAGGCTCGCGTGACTCTGCAAACGGTCGCGAGCGCGCGATTCGCCGCTATGTGCGCTGCCAGACGGTCAGGCGGGCCGATGGGGCGCACACTCGCGCCCCTTGTCCTCCGCCCGTTCGACCTCCTCAGGCAACAACCTCGTCGATTTGCTTCCCAGGAAGGACCGAGCCCGCCTGATCGCGCTCTGCGAGCCGGTTCCGCTGGTCCTCTCCACGGTGCTCTGCGAGGTCGGCGAGCCGACCCGCCACGTCTACTTCCCCGACCACGGCTTCATCTCGCTGCTGACGATGGCGAGCGGGACGCCGGGCGTGGAGGTGGGCATGATCGGCAACGAAGGCATGCTGGGCGCGCAGCTGGCCCTCGGCGTTTCCGCCGCGCCGGTGCGTGCCATGGTCCAGGGCGCGGGCACGGCCCTGCGCCTGGCTGCCAAGACCTTTCGCCGCGAGCTGGCGCGAAGCGCGGCACTGCAGCGCAGTCTCGACCGCTACGTCTACGTCCTGATGGCACAGCAGGCATCGTCGGCCGCGTGCCTGCGCTTTCATCCGATCGGCCGGCGCCTGGCGCGCTGGCTGCTGATGAGCCAGGACCGGGCCCACGCCGCGAGCTTTCGGGTCACCCACGAATTTCTCGCCCATATGCTCGGCGTCCGCCGGGTCGGCGTGACGGCCGCCGCCGGCGCCCTGCAGCGGCTCGGGCTCATTGCCTACCGCCGCGGCGATCTCACCGTCCTCGACCGACCGGGGCTCGAAGGCGCGGCGTGCGGCTGCTATGCCGCCGACCGGCGCACCTACGACGAGGTGCTCTGACTCCGCCTGCGCGCGCTCGCCACGCGACGACGGGGAGGCCTCAGCCGCCTTGCGTCGCCCGCTTGCCCGGGTTCTTCTTGCGGGTCGACTTGCCTCGCTCGAGGCTGCGCTTTTGCCCGGTCGCCCTGGTCGACGGAAGGCGGGGGGAGAGGGCTTGCGGCCCGGGTCGTCGTGGTCGGTCATGGCGGTGCTCGTGAGGGATCCGCCAGTGGACCCACAAACAGCGTCGCTCGACTGTGCGTTGCCGTACAGACACCATGGCGCGGCCGGACAAGACTGCGACGGGGCGGCGCACGAGCACGGGTTTTCGCCCTGGGAGAACGACGGTGGTCTGGCACGGACATGGCAGCGGGGCCGGCGCGCCCGCGGTAACGGGACGGGGCGCGCCTTCGGATCGCCAGCACGTCTGCGAGCCTGCGGGCCTCGCCGCGAGCGTTCCGGGCGCCGATTGGGACGAGCTGTTCCTGGCCGTCACGACCCGGCTGGTGGCCACAGTCACCCGGCCCGGCGTCGCCGCCGACACCGGAGCGGAGATGAAAGTCGCGGTGCTGGAATGCGCCGAGGCGCTCGGCCAGCTGCACGCGATGCTTGGGCACGAGCGGCACCGGCACGACCGGCTCGAGCTGGACGTCGGCGATCTGCGCAGCGCCCTTGCCCTGGCACTCGGCGAGCTGATCGGCGGCGCGGCGCCGGCGTCGTCGTCGCGCGCGCCGAGGCTGGAGCGGGCCAGGGCGCCTGATCACCGTGAGCATCCGGCACCTCGACAGTCTGCTGGCGCCTGAGTCGGTCGTCGTCGTCGGTGCGTCGGATCGCCCCGGCAGCGTCGGCGCGACCATTTGGCGCAACCTCCGGGCGGGTCGCTTCGCGGGCGTCGTCCAGGCCGTCAACCCGCGCCGGGCGATGCTCGACGGCGTCGCTGCCTTCGCCTGCCTGGCCGACCTGCCGAGCGTTCCCGACCTCGCCATCGTGTGCACGCCACCGGCCACGGTGGCCGGCCTGATCGACGAGCTGGGCCGGCTCGGCACGCGCGCCGCCATCGTCGTGACCGCGGGTTTGAGCCCGGCGCAGAAGCAGGCGATGCTGGATGCTGCCCGGCCGCACCTTCTGCGCGTGCTCGGTCCGAACTGCCTGGGCCTGCTCAGCCCCCATGCGGGACTCAATGCGAGCTTCGCGCATGTCGACGCGCTGCCGGGCGAGGTGGCCTTCGTCTCGCAGTCGGGCGCGCTGGTGACGGCGGTGCTCGACTGGGCGAGGTCGCGGCAGATCGGCTTTTCGCACATGATCTCGCTCGGCGAGCGGGCCGACGTCGATTTCGGCGACCTGCTCGACTATCTGGCCAGCGACGGGCGTACCCGCTCGATCCTGCTCTACATCGAATCGGTCGAGGCGCCGGCCAAGTTCATGTCGGCGGCGCGCGCCGCGGCGCGCAACAAGCCGGTCATCGTGGTCAAGGCCGGGCGCGCCGGCAAGGGCATGCAGGCGGCGGCGTCGCACACCGGCGCGCTCGCCGGCTCGGACATCGTCTTCGACGCCGCCATCCGCCGGGCCGGCATGCTGCGCGTCGACACCCTGCAGGACCTCTTCATGGCTGCCGAGACGCTGGCGCGCTTCGCCGCCAACCGCGACACCGCCCTGACCCTCGTGACCAACGGCGGCGGCGCCGGCGTCATGGCGGCCGACGCGGCAGCGCTGGCGGGCGTTGCGCTGGCCGAGCTGGGCGAGGGCCTGCGCGCAAGGCTCGACGCGGTGCTGCCGCCGACCTGGTCGCACGGCAACCCGGTCGACATCATCGGCGACGCGCCGGTGCAGCGCTATGTCGATGCGCTGCAGCTGCTGCTCGCCGACCGCAGCAGCGGTGCGCTGCTGTTCATGCACGCGCCGACGGCGATCGTCGAGAGTGCCGACATCGCACGCGCGCTCGCACCGACGGCGAAGCAGGCGACCGACCGGATGATGGCCTGCTGGCTCGGCGACGCCTCGGTCGCCGAGGCGCGCCGGATCTTCGGGGCGGCCGGGGTGGCCGACTACGCCACGCCCGAGGAGGCGGTGCGCGCCTTCGCGATGCTCGCGACCTATCGCCGCAACCAGGCGCTGCTGAGCGAGGCACCGACCGCCAGCGAGTTCGCCACGCCCGACATCGCCGCCGCGCGAGCGACCATCGCGGCGGTGCTGGCCGAGGGCCGCGAGATGCTCGACGCCTTCGAGTCGCAGGCGGTCCTGCAGGCCTACCGGATCCCGGTCGTGGCGACGCTCGCCACCGGACCCTCGGCGGCCGAAGCAGCGGCGGCGGCGCGCACGCACGGGTACCCGGCGGTGCTGAAGATCCGCTCGCCCGACATCAGCCACAAGTCGGACGTCGGCGGCGTCTGCCTCGGCCTGCGCGACGAGGCCGAGCTGTGCCTGGCCGCCGAGCAGATGCTCGCGCGGGTGCGCGAGCTGCGGCCCGAGGCGCGCGTCACCGGCTTCACGGTGCAGGCGATGGCGGCGCGGCCGTTCGCGCAGGAGCTGATCGTCGGCGCGAGCGTCGATCCGCTGTTCGGCCCGGTCCTGCTGTTCGGCCAGGGCGGCACCGCGGTCGAGGTGCTCGCCGACCGGGCGATCGGCTTGCCGCCGCTCAACCGTGCGCTGGCCCGCGAGCTGATCTCGCGGACGCGGGTGGCGAAGCTGCTCGCCGGGTACCGCGACCACCCGCCGGCCCGGCTCGACGCGATCGGCGACGTGCTGGTCGCGCTGTCGCAGATGCTCGCCGACCTGCCCGAGCTCGCCGAGCTCGACATCAATCCGCTCTGGGTCGATGCCGAGGGCGTGATCGCGCTCGACGCGCGGATCCGGGTCAGCCGGCAGGCGCCCGGCGGCGCGGCGCGTTTCGCGATCGCCCCGTATCCGGCCGAGCTCGTGGAGACCGTGGCGTGGCAGGACGGCAGCCTCGTGCTGCGGCCGATCCGCCCCGAGGACGAGAAGCAGCACCTCGACTTCGTCGGCAACCTTCAGCCGGAGGACCTGCGGCTGCGCTTCTTCAGCGTCCGCCGCGAGCTGCCGCGCAGCGAGTTCGCGCGCCTGGTGCAGATCGACTACGCCCGCGAGATGGCCTTCGTTGCCGTCCAGACCGGCGCCGACGGCGCCCCGCAGACGCTCGGCGTCGTCCGCACCGTCACCGACCCCGACAACGTCGAGGCCGAGTTCGCGATCATCGTCCGCTCCGACCTGAAGGGCTCGGGGCTCGGGCTCATGCTGATGAAAAAGATGATCGGCTACCTCGCCGGCCGCGGCACGCAGCGGATGATCGGCGACGTGCTGCGCGAGAACTCGGCGATGCGCAAGCTCGCGACTTCGCTCGGCTTCGTGGTCGATACCAGCGCCCATGAAGACGAGGCGATCCGGATCGTCCTGACCCTGCCCGTGCCGGCACGCCCTGCGTAAAGCTGCACGCTATCTCTGACTCGCCCCAGGAACGCCCCATGCAAGCCCTCGTCCACAACGGCCCGGGCCAGAAGTCCCTGCTCAGTTCCCCGCCGACACGCCATAGGTGAACACCAGCGACGCATCGAGCCGCGTGGCGTCGATCCGCCCGCTGGTCGAGCGGACCCGGCCGGCGCCAACCCGCAGCGCCAGCGCCGGAGTGGCCTGCCAGCCGGCGTAGACGCGCGGCTGCAGCAGCGCGCCGCCGCTGGCGACGCCGCCGCCACCGGAGGCGCCGGCGAGCAGCTCGACGCCGCCGTGCAGGCCCGCCCCGAAGCGCTGGTTCCAGCCGGCCCCGACCAGCGCGCCCGAGTAGCCGCTGGCCTCGCCGCCGGCGGCGCTGAAGGCCTCGCCGCTGACGTAGAAGGCGGGCGCCAGGAAGCGGTCGACCTTGAGCGTGATGGCACGCAGCGGGCGCGCGCTGCCGTCGGCACGGGCCGCGTCGTGGCGCATCACGCCGGCGCTGAAGTCGGTGCGCGACGGGCGCGCCGCGACGCCGCTGCTTTCCGGGCTGTCGAGCGCCCAGACCAGCGCGGCCGCGCCCTGCACGGCGCGGAAGTTGCCGTTCGGCGCCCGCGCCAGGCCGGCTTCGAGGGCGACGCCGAGCTCGTTCGACAGGCGCACGATCGAGTACACGGCGGCCTTGCCGAGCAAGCCGCCGCCGGTCGAGACGCTGCCACCGCCGCCGGCGCCGAGCGAGAGCCGCCCGCCGACGGTGAGTCGCTCGCGCACCAGCTCGGTTTCGAGGCCGACGCTTCCCAGCAGCTCGGCGTAGCCGCCGACGCCGTCGCGCGCCGCCCGGTGCGCCTCGACGCCCCACAGGCCGTAGCGGCCCCAGGACTGCTCGGCGCGCACGCCGAGCAGGCCGATCGTGCGTGGCAGCGGCGTGCCGTCGAGCAGCAGCCGGCCGGACGGCGGGCGGTAGGTGCCGGCGACGAACTGGACGCGGTCGAAGCCGAGGCCGGCGCGGCCGCCGGCGCGGACCGGCTGGTCGAGGCGGCCGGCCGGAACGAAGCGGAAGTCGTTGCTCGCGTTGACGACGAGGCCCAGCTGGGTGCTGTCGACCAGTCCGTTCGAGAAGCGCAGCCGCGACAGCGAGATCCCGAGCGCGACCGCGCCGAGGTCCCAGACCAGATCGGCGTGCGGGCGCAGCATCAGGCCGCTGCCTTGCGGCGTGCCGCCGCCGCCGCCGCCGCCCAGGTACAGGCCGAGCTCGATGCCGACCGGGCCGAACAGCCGCTGCCGCCATGCGGCCTCGCCGCCGAGGGTGAAGAAGCCGCCGCGGTTGCCGCTGACCGCGCCATAGGCGGCCGGGCCGAGCGAGAGGCCGGGCACGCCGCCGGCG
>JBDTUG010000154.1:0-8163 GCA_040007855.1 Caldimonas sp. | reverse complement strand
TCGGCTGGCCGGCCGGGTTGTCGAGGAAGCCGTCGGCCCAGACCGTCGAGGTGAGCACGCCCGAGCCCTGGTTGGCGAACAGGTCGAGCCCGCCGCCGTCGTTGCGACGCACGCGCAGGAACTCGCGCCGCCGGTCGGGGCGCGACCAGGCGAAGTCGGCCCGCATCGCCAGCGTCTCCGGCGCCAGCCGGGTCGCCCCTTGCAGCTTCAGCAGGACCGGACGGACAGCCAGCAGAAAGGTGACGAAGGCGGAGACCGGATTGCCCGGCAAGCCGATGAACCAGGCCGCCGTGCCGTCGCCGCGGAAGACCTCGCCGAACGCCAGCGGCTTGCCCGGCTTGATCGCGATTTGCCAGAGGTCGAGCCGCCCTTCCTTCTCGACCGCCGGCTTCAGGTGGTCTTCCTCGCCCACCGAGACGCCGCCGCAGGTGACGATCAGGTCGTTGCCGGCAGCGGCGCGGCGCAGCGCCTCGCGCGTCGCGTCGAGGCGGTCGGGCACGATGCCCAGGTCGGCGCAGACGCCGCCCAGCGATTCGATCAGGCCGCGCAAGGTGAAACGATTCGAGTTGTAGATGGCGCCCGGCCGCAGCGTCTCGCCCGGCATGGCCAGCTCGTCGCCGGTGGAGAACAGGGCGACGCGCGGACGGGCCCCGACCTTGAGCGTCGCCGCGCCGACCGAGGCCGCCATGCCGAGCGCCTGCGCCGAGAGCCGGCTGCCGGCGCGCAGCACGACCGAGTCGCGGGCGACGTCTTCGCCGCGGCGCCGGATCCACTGGCCGACCTCGACCGGCGCGTCGATCCGCACCGCCTGCTCGACGACGATGCACTGCTCCTGCATGACGATGGCATCCGCGCCGGCCGGGACCTGCGCCCCGGTGAAGATGCGCGCCGCCGTGCCGGCCTCGAGCGGCGCGCCGGGGCGGCCGGCGGCGATCCGCTGGCTGACCGGCAACACCACGCCGGGCGCGACATCGGCAGCGCGCAGGGCGTAGCCGTCCATCGAGCTGTTGTCGGCGGGCGGCACGTCGATCAGCGAGCGCACGTCCTCGGCGAGGACACGGCGCAGGGCGTCGAAGGTCGAGACCGTCTCGGCATCGGCCGCGGGAGGCGCCGGCACCCGCGCCAGGAGCCGCTGCACGGCTTCGTCGAGCGACAGCATCGGCGGCGGGGGAGAGGGGTTCGGCACGACGCTCATGGTTCAGGCATTTTCGGCGATGAAGGCCTTCAGGCGATCGACATCGGCCGGCATGGTCGTGAACCGGCGCGGCAGGTCCTCCAGGCCGGCGAAGCCGGGCGGGCGCGGTGCCTCGATGCCGATCGCCGCGCGCACCGTCGCGCCGAACTTGGCCGGCAAGGCGGTCTCGAGAACGATCATCGGCGTGCCCGGCTCGGCGTGCCGGCGGCCGACCGCGAGCGCGTCGGCGGTGTGCGGGTCGATCACCTGGCCGAAGCGCCGGTGCACGTCGCGGATCGTCGCCAGGCGGTCGGCGCCGGTGCTGCGCCCGCTGACCAGGCCGGCTGCGGCGACCTGCACTCGCTCGTCCGCGCTCAGCGAGAAGACGCGTTGCGCCTCGACCTCGGCGAACCGCTCGCGGGTTCGCGCCGGGTCGCGGCCGAGCGCATCGAACACGAAGCGCTCGAAGTTCGACGCCTTCGAGATGTCCATCGACGGACTCGAGGTCTCGTGCGTCTCGGCCGCGGAGCGGACCCGGTAGCGGCCGGTGCGGAAGAATTCGTCGAGGACGTCGTTCTCGTTGGTCGCCAGCACCAGTCGGCGGATCGGCAGGCCCATCCGGCGCGCGACGTGACCGGCGAAGAGGTTGCCGAAGTTGCCGGTCGGCACGGCGAAGTCGACCACCTGCTCGTTCGACGCGGTCGCCTGGAACCAGCCCGCGAAGTAGTAGACGACCTGGGCCAGCAGGCGCGCCCAGTTGATCGAGTTGACGGTGCCGATCGCGTAGCGCTGCTTGAAGGCGAGGTCGGCCGAGACCGCCTTGACCAGGTCCTGACAATCGTCGAACACGCCTTCGACGGCGATGTTGTGGATGTTCGGCTCCTGCAGGCTGAACATCTGGGCCTGCTGGAACGGGCTCATCCGGCCGAGCGGCGAGAGCATGAAGACCTGGACGCCGCGCTTGCCCTTCAGGGCGTGCTCGGCGGCGCTGCCGGTGTCGCCCGAGGTCGCGCCTAGCACGTTGAGCGTGCGGCCGCGCCGCGCCAGCTCGTACTCGAAGGCGTTGCCCAGGAACTGCATCGCCAGGTCCTTGAAGGCCAGGGTCGGCCCGTTCGAGAGGCCGAGGACGAACAGACCGGGCTCGAGCGGCCGCAGGGGGGTGATGCGCGGATCGCCGAACACGGCACTGCTGTAGGTCCGGGCGGCCAGCGCGTGCAGGTCCGGGGCCGGCACGTCGTCGACGTAGAGCGTGAGCAGCTCGAAGGCGAGCTCGGGATAGGCCAGGCCGCGCCAGCGCGACAGCGTCGCCGCGTCGACCGGCGGATAGCGCTCCGGCAGATAGAGCCCGCCATCCGGCGCCAGGCCCTCGAGCAGGATCTCGCTGAAGCCGCGACCGCGCGCCTCGCCACGCGTGCTGAGATAGTTCACGCCGTCCCTCCAGGCCGGGCTCGCCGCCTCGCCAGTCGGGACAAACCCGGGTTCAGGCGTCCGGACGACGGCCTCAACCCAGGTCTTCCTTGCGAATGCGCACGATCTTCGCCAGCACCGTCGGCAGGGCCTGCATCGCCGCGATCGCCTTCGTCATCCGCCCCTCGACGGTGTCGTGGGTCAGGATGATGACGTCGGTGCGCGCTGCGCCCTCGTGCGCGCCGATCTCGGCCGGGCGCTGCAGCAGGGCGTCGATCGAGATGCCGTCCTCGGCGAGGATGCCGGTCACCCGCGCCAGCACGCCGGCGATGTCGGCGACCTGCAGGCGCAGGTAGAACGAGGTCACGACCTCGTCGATCGGCAGGACCGCGAGGTCCTGCATCGCGCCCGGCTGGAACGCCAGGTGCGGGACGCGGTGTCCCGGGTCGGCGCCGGCCATTCGCGCCAGGTCGACCAGGTCGGCGATCACCGCCGAGGCGGTCGGCTCGGCGCCTGCGCCCTTGCCGTAGTAGAGCGTCGTGCCGACCGCGTCGCCCTGCACCAGCACCGCATTCATCGCTCCCTCGACGTTGGCGATCAGGCGCTTGGCCGGCACCAGCGTGGGATGGACGCGCAGCTCGATGCCGGCGGGGCCGCCTTCGCGGCGGTCGCGGCGTTTGGTGATCGCGAGCAGCTTGATCCGGTAGCCGAGCTGCTCGGCGTAGGCGATGTCGGCCGCCTGCAGGTCGGCGATGCCTTCGATGTGCGCCTTGGCGAACTGCACCGGCACGCCGAACGCGATTGCGCTGACCAGGGTGGCCTTGTGCGCGGCATCGGTGCCGTTGATGTCGAAGCTCGGATCTGCTTCGGCGTAGCCGAGGCGCTGCGCTTCGGCGAGCGCGCTCGCGAAGTCGATGCCGCGGGCGCGCATTTCGGAGAGGATGAAGTTGGTCGTGCCGTTGATGATCCCGGCAATCCATTCGATCCGGTTGGCGGTCAGCCCTTCGCGCAGCGCCTTGATGATCGGGATGCCGCCGGCCACCGCCGCCTCGAACGCGACGACGACGCCGCGCTCGCGGGCAGCGGCGAATATCTCCGTGCCGTGCACCGCGAGCAGCGCCTTGTTGGCGGTGACGACGTGCTTGCCGGCGGCGATCGCCTCGAGCACCAGCGTGCGGGCGATGCCGGTGCCGCCGATCAGCTCGACGATCACGTCGATCTCCGGCCGGGCGATCACCGCGCGCGCATCGGCCACCACCTCGGCGGCGTCGCCGACCAGCGCGCGCGCGCGCGCCGTGTCGAGGTCGGCGACGACGCCGATCCGGATCTCTCGGCCGGCGCGGCGGCGAATCTCTTCCTGGTTGCGCCCCAGCACGACGAAGGTGCCGCTGCCGACGATGCCGGCGCCGAGCAGGCCGACCTGGAGGGTCTTCATGCTGCCTGCCGCGAGTGCCTGGTGCGGTAGTGGTCGAGGAAGGTGGCGATCCGGCCGATCGCGTCGGCCAGGTCGTCGGAGTTCGGCAGGAAGACGACCCGGATGTGGTCGGTGTGCGGCCAGTTGAAGCCGGTGCCCTGGACGATCAGCACCTTCTGCTCGGCGAGCAGCTCGTAGGCGAACTGCTGATCGTCGGCGATCGGGTAAAGCTCCGGGTCGAGCCGGGGAAACATGTAGAGCGCGGCCTTCGGCTTGACGCAGCTGACGCCCGGTATCGCGGTCAGCAGCTTGTGCGCAAGGTCGCGCTGGCGGCACAGCCGCCCGCCCGGCGCGACCAGGTCGTCGATGCTCTGGTAGCCGCCGAGCGCCGTCTGGATCGCCAGCTGGCCCGGGGTGTTCGAGCACAGGCGCATCGAGGCCAGCATGTTCAGGCCCTCGATGTAGTCGGCGGCCGGCTTCTTCGCGCCGGAGACGACCATCCAGCCGGCCCGGTAGCCACACGAGCGGTAGTTCTTCGACAAGCCGTTGAAGGTGAGAAAGAGCAGGTCGTCGGCGAGCGCGGCGATCGAGGTGTGGGTGTTGCCGTCGTAGAGCGTCTTGTCGTAGATCTCGTCGGCGAAGACGATCAGGCCGTGGCGGCGCGCCAGCTCGACGATCTTCACGAGCAACTCGTCGGAATAGAGCGCGCCGGTCGGGTTGTTCGGGTTGATGACGACGATCGCGCGTGTCCTCGCCGTGACCTTGGCGGCCATGTCGTCGAGGTCGGGAAGCCAGTCGTTGGCCTCGTCGCACAGGTAGTGCACCGGCGTGCCCCCGGAAAGGGCCACCGAGGCCGTCCAGAGCGGGTAGTCGGGGGCCGGGATCAGGACCTCGTCGCCGTCGTTGAGCAGCGCGTTCATGCTCATCGTGATCAGCTCGGAGGCGCCGTTGCCGAGGAACACGTCGTCGACGGTCACGCCCTTCACCTGCTTTTGCTGCATGTAGTGGACGATCGCCTTGCGCGGTGCGAACAGTCCTTTCGAGTCGGTGTAGCCGGCTGCGTTCGGCAGGTTCCTGATCATGTCCTGGACGATCTCGTCCGGAGGCTCGAGCCCGAACGCGGCGATGTTGCCGATGTTGAGCTTGATGATGTGCTGGCCCTCTTCCTCCATCTGCCGGGCCTTCTCCAGCACGGGGCCGCGGATGTCGTAGCAGACGTTGGCCAGCTTGGCGGACTTGTAGAGGGGCTGCACGCGAAGGCTCCTCCCGGGACGGCCCCGGGGCAGCCCGTCATTTGACCACAGGGGTTTGCGTCCCCGCGGGCGCTCGAGGCGCGCAGGCCGACAGATGCAAGGGCTCCGATAATCGCGTCATGAAAATGCGCGCGGACCGGATGGAAGGGCAGAACGCCATCGCGCGCCACGGCCCCGAAGGGGTGCTCGTCAACGGCGTCGAGCACACCGAGAGCGTTGTCGTGCCCTGGAGTGGCGCCGTCCGCCCCTGGCATGCCGCAAGCTTCGATGCGCTGACGCCGGCGCACTTCGAGCAGCTCGCCGCGCTGCGCCCCGAGCTCGTGATCTTCGGCAGCGGTCCGCGCATCCGCTTCGCGGCGCCGGCCCTGCTGCGCTCGCTCATCGACGCCCGCATCGGTTTCGAGACCATGGACACGGCGGCAGCGTGCCGCACCTACAACGTCCTTCTCGCCGAAGGCCGCCCGGTCGTCGCCGCCCTTCTCTTCACCACCGCAGACCCCGCTTCGCGCTGACGGGCGGCCCCGGCCACCCCGGGGGCGAGCCCCTATAATTGCGAGTTGCCAATTCGGTGACGCCCGCGCCGGGCTGACCTGTGACGCCTCGGCTTTAGCAAAACAAGAGCTTCATGACGCCTTCACTCAATAAACCTGTTCCGGAATTCGAGGCGCTTGCAACAGGAGGAGTGAAGTTCACGCCGCAGGCCTACAGCGGCAAGATCGTGGTGCTGTACTTCTATCCGAAGGACAACACCCCCGGCTGCACCACCGAGGCGATGCAGTTCCGCGATCACTACAAGGAATTCGTCAAGGCCGGCGCCGTGCTGTTCGGCGTCTCGCGCGACAACATGGCGTCGCACGATCGCTTCAAGACCAACCTCGAACTGCCCTTCGAGCTGATCGCCGACACCGAAGAGAAGCTCTGCCACATGTTTGGCGTGGTCAAGAACAAGATCATGTACGGCAAGAAGGTCAAGGGCATCGAGCGCAGCACCTTCCTGATCGACGGCAGCGGCGTGCTCCGGTCCGAATGGCGCGGCCTCACGGTCGCCGGCCACGTCGAGGAAGTGCTCAAGGCCGTCAAGGCGATCAAGAAGAGCGGCTGAAGCCGGCGCGCCACGCCGGCCCGCCCCGGGCACGGCGCCGCGCGCGTCACCGACCGAGCGCCCGCCTCCTCCCCCGGAGATCCGCATGCCCCTGCCCAAGCCTCCCGCCAAGCGCGCCGACTTCCTGAGCCGCGAGCAGTTCGAGTCGCAAGGCGCGGCAGCGCCGGTCAGGGGACCGCGCCGCTCGCGGCCCGCGGCCGAGCCGGTCGCTCCCGCCGTGCTCGAGCTGAGCGACCAGGGCGCGCCGCCTGCCGCGCTCGCGCCGTCGAGCCAGCCGGCGGTCACCCAGGCCCCCGCGCCCGCGCGGCCCGGCCAGCACGCCGTGCGCCCGGAGCGCGAGAAGAAGGCGCCGCGCGGCAACGGGCCGACCACCCTGTTCGTGCTCGACACCAACGTGCTGATGCACGACCCGACGTCGCTGTTCCGCTTCGAAGAGCACGACATCTACCTGCCCATGATCACCCTCGAGGAGCTCGACGGGCACAAGCGCGGCATGACCGAGGTGGCGCGCAACGCCCGCCAGGTGAGCCGCGACCTCGACGCGCTGGCCGCCAACATGCCGACCCGCAACGCGGCCGGGCGTGCCGAGGGCATCGCCCTCAACCGGACCGGCCGGCGCGAAGCCGGCGGCAAGCTGTTCTTCCAGACCGACCTGATCCACATCGCGCTGCCGCAAGGCCTGCCGCAAGGCAAGGCCGACAACCAGATCCTGGGCGTCGTCAAGGCGCTCGGCGAGCAGCAGCCGGAACGCGACGTCGTGCTGGTGTCGAAAGACATCAACATGCGCATCAAGGCGCGAGCCCTTGGCCTGCCCGCCGAGGACTACTTCAACGACAAGACGCTCGAAGACGGCGACCTGCTCTACACCGGCGTGCTGCAGCTGCCCGCCGACTTCTGGGACAAGCACGGCAAGACGGTCGAAAGCTGGCAGCAGGCCAGCCTCACCTACTACCGCATCAACGGGCCGATCGTCCCGCAGCTGCTGATCAACCAGTTCGTCTACCTCGAGGCGCCCGGCGCCGCGCCGCTCTACGCCAAGGTGATCGAGATCACCGGCAAGACCGCGGTGCTGCGCACGGTCAAGGACTACACCCACCAGAAGAACTCGATCTGGGGCGTGATGGCCCGAAACCGCGACCAGAACTTCGCCTTCAACCTGCTGATGGACCCGGACTGCGATTTCATCACCCTCACCGGCACGGCCGGCTCGGGCAAGACGCTGATGTCGCTCGCTTCCGGCCTGGCGCAGGTGATGGACGACCGCCGCTACACCGAGATCATCGTCACCCGCGTCACCGTCCCGGTCGGCGAGGACATCGGTTTCCTGCCCGGCACGGAGGAAGAGAAGATGAGCCCGTGGATGGGCGCCCTCGACGACAACCTCGAGGTGCTGTCGAAGACCGACAGCGGCGCCGGCGAGTGGGGCCGTGCCGCGACCAACGACCTGGTGCGCTCGAAGATCAAGATCAAGAGCCTCAACTTCATGCGCGGCCGCACCTTCCTCAACAAGTTCGTCATCATCGACGAGGCGCAGAACCTGACGCCCAAGCAGATGAAGACGCTGATCACCCGCGCCGGCCCCGGCACCAAGATCGTCTGCCTCGGCAACCTGGCGCAGATCGACACGCCCTACCTCACCGAGGGCAGCTCGGGCCTCACCTACGCGGTCGACCGCTTCAAGGGCTGGGCCCACTCGGGCCACGTCACGCTGGCGCGCGGCGAGCGCTCGCGGCTGGCGGATTTCGCCTCCGAGGTCCTCTAGCCCGGATGTTTCACCAGTAGCTCGGTGAGGGGGAGTCATGCGTTCTGGGCT
>JBDTUG010000153.1:0-8204 GCA_040007855.1 Caldimonas sp. | reverse complement strand
CGCGGATCGGAGCCATCTGGCCGGTGTTCTCGGCGTACTTGAACGCCGTGTAGGGAATGCCGTGCTTGGCGAGCACGTCCTGGAGCATCGGCCGCTCGAGCAGCGCCGGATCGCAGAACGACGGCGCCGCGAAGATCACGCCCTCGGCTGCGCCGGTCTTCACCTGCTTCATCAGGAAGACGCCCTTTTCCTCGCGCGTCGTCTCGTACTTCGCTGCCGTCGAGGCGCTGCGATGCAGAAATGCCTTCGAGAGCTCGTCGAGCGGGTTCGCGTCGGCCGGCACCTCGTCGAGCAGCCATCGCGTGACGAGCATGAAGTCGTCGTCGACGATGTAGCAGCCGGACATCTCGATCGACTTGATCAGCCCGAGCGGCGGCTGCTCGCAGAAGGAGCCGTTGATCACGACCCGGGCGTTGTCGCGCTTCGGGCGGGGGACCAGGTCGGTCGCGGCGATGTACTCGCGCACCAGCACCGTGTGGTCCTCGGGCGGCAGCACCATCCCGGCGCGCAGCAGCAGGTACACCTCGGCGGTCGGCGCCTGCCAGGGCTTGGCGGCGCGATAGGCGTAGAGCTCGCGAACCGCGGCGCGGTTGTCGTTGTAGACGCGGATCGAGTCGTTCAGCTCGGCATCGGTGATCGGCTTGCCGCGCAGCCGGCCGAGGTCCTCGCGCACGACTTCCATCTCCTGGATGTAGAAGTTGCCGCCGACCGAATCCTGGTAGTTCTGCGGGACGTCGACGTACTTGACGTACTTGTCCTTGAAGAGGATCTGCCACATGCCGGAGAGGTTGCGGATCACGTCGCAGATGGACGGGAACAACATGCCGTCGAGGCAGTCGAGCCGGCCGGTGAGGCCGAGCTCGATCGTCGAGCGCGGAATGCGGCAGATGTAGCTCTGATAGTAGGCGTCGCCCTGGATCACCTCGAGAGAATCGCCGCCGCCCAGGATGCCCACCGCTAGCATGTCGGCGGCGTGGATCAGCTCGCGCGGCACGTAGACCGGCATGTAGCCGATTGCCTTGCGGCCGGGGGCGGCCGCCTTCCATGCCTTGACGGACGAGAAGTCGAGATCGTCGAAGAGCGTCTGGCAACGCTCGACGATGGCGGCGACCGGCGTGATCGAAAGGGTGTTCATCGGTGCTCCCAGGAAGGCTGGCGCTTGGCGAGAAAGGCGTCGAGGCCTTCGTTCGCGTCGCGGGTCGCCATGAGTCGATCGAGGTAGAGACGCTCGACTTCAGCCAGGCGTGTCTGCACCTCGCGCAGCATCGGCGCGCGCGCAGCGGCGAGCGCACAGCGCAGCGACGCCGCGCTCTTGCCGCACAGGTGCTGCTCGAACCAGGCGAGCGCGGCAGCGGTGGGGTCGTCGGCGACCGCTCGCACGAGTCCGATCGCCTCCGCTTCGCTGGCGTCGATCGAGCGGCCGGAAAAGAGCAGGTCTTCCGCGGCCGGCCGGTTGACGCGGTACGGCAGCAGCACCGAGGCGGCCGGCGCGAACACGCCCAGCTTCATCTCGGGCTGCCCGAACTTCGCGTCGGGCGCCGCAAAGATCTGCCCGCCGGCGAGCGCGATCTCGAGCCCTCCGCCGAGGCATTGACCGCGCACCGCGACGAGGATCGGCGCCGGGAACGCGAGCATCTCGAGGACGAGCGCGTGGAGCGACGCGAGCATGGCCGCGCAGCGGGGCGCGAGGTGCTCCTCGACGCTCGCGCCGAAGCTGAAGTTCGGCCCCTCGGCATCGAGGAGGACACCGCGCCAGGCCGTTTGCTGCTTCGCGTGCTCGAGGGCGCCGTGCAGCGCGCCGATCATCTCGGCATCGACGATGTTGGCCTTGGGCCGGTCAAGCCGCAGGCGCAGCAGGGCGCCGCCCTGCTCCTCCCAGATCCTGACTGCAGCGCTCACGCTCAGGCCTTCTTCGGCTGGATCGCGTCGTGCATCGGCCCGACCCAGCTTTCGTCGGCGGCGAGCTTCTGGCGCAAGAGCACGAAGTCGACCTCGCGGTCGTTCTTCGGCCCGTCGTTGAAGGCCGTGAATCCGGCCCGGGCCTCGGTGACCATGTTCAGCGCCAGCCAGGCGCGCGAGTTCTCCTTGTTCCGGTTCCAGGCGTCGAGCTTGGGCTTGCGCAGCTCCTCGAGCGTCTTGGTCATGCAGTCGGGGAATGTCAGCAGCATCTTGGCGCACAACTCCTCGACCTTGGCATCGAGACGAGACAGGTCGACCGTTCCGGCCGCCATGACGGCCTTGGCCTCGCGGGCCGCCGAGCCGGTCTTGAACTCGCCATAGAGAAGCCGACCGAACTCGTCGTAGGCGCGCTGCGTCTCGACCAGCGGGTTGACGACGAAGCTGCCGTCGACCTTGAGCGCCGGCACGATGTCGGTCAGCACACCCATCTGGTAGGCCCGGTGGGCCGAGAACGGCTCGCACAGGACGCACGCCGCCATGGCGCGCTCGGCACCGACCATCACCGGCAGGAAATCGGTGGCGCCGCCGATCGGCGCCGAGCCGTGCTTGGGGCCGGCCTGGCCGAAGCGCGCCAGATCCTGCGCGACCGAGAAGTCGCAGGCCATGCCGATCTCCTGGCCGCCGCCGATGCGCATGCCGTTGACGCGGCAGATCACCGGCTTGTCGCAGGCCAGGATCGCGCTCACCATGTCGTTGAACAGCCGCATGTACTGGCGGTACTCCTGCGGATGGCCGGCGTAGTACTCGGCGTATTCCTTGGTGTTGCCGCCGGTGCAGAAGGCCTTGTCGCCGGCGCCGGTGAAGACGACGCAGTTGACGTCGCGCGCGTTCGACGCAGCGCGAAAGGCGAGGATCACGCCCTTGACCATGTCGGTCGTGTACGAGTTGTACTGCTCGGGGTTGTCGAGCGTGATCCAGGCGTTGTAGAGCCCGGCGACGAGCGTGCCGTCGGGTCGCGTCGCCGGCCGCTTCTCGTAGCGCAGGTTCGGCCGCGAGATGGTGTCGACGAGCTCGTGGTCTTTCAGCTCGCGCCGGGGGGGAAGGAAATCGGGAGCGTTCATTGGTTCTCCTTCGTGGCGTTGCGCATTTCAGTAAAGTGGTACTCGAATACCGATTTGTGCGATGATGACAGCCGAGATCGCGTTGTCCTTGAACTAAATCAAAGATGCGACGCGCGCGCGCCGGTCCACTTGCAACACTGCCAATCCAGGAGCAACCGTGAAAGTCTCCACCCCGACCACGCCGCGCGCAGGGCACCTCACCCAAGCAGCGAAGCCGGCAAGCCTGTCCATTGCCCTCGCCGGCTCCGGTGGCAGCGGTGTCATGACCGCCGGCACGATGCTGCTCGAGGCCGCCGCGAAGGCGGGTCTCTACGGGCTGATGGTGCGCACGAGCGGTCCGCAGATCCGCGGCGGCGAGGCGGCGGCGCTGATCCGCCTGGGGCCGCGGCCGATCGATGGCCTCGACGACGCCTTCGACCTTCTCCTCGCCTTCGACTGGGAAAGCCTGCACCGCTTCGCCGACGAGATTCCCTTGCGTCCCTCCGGCCTGATCGTCGGCGACAGCGGCGCGGGCGATCCTCCCGCCGTGTTCCTCGCCACCGGCGCACGCTTTGCCGGCATCGAGCTGAAGAAGATCGCCAAGGCCATCGCCGGCAGCTGGATCAACATGGTCGCACTCGGCCTCGCGGGCACGCTCGCCGGCCTCCCCGCCGCCGCGCTGGCCGCCGCCTTGCGCGACTCCTGGAAGCGCAGCGACGCCGGGCTGCAGCAGAACCTGCTCGCGTTGCAGGCGGGCATCGACGCTGCCGCCGGCATCGAGTTCGTGCCACGCCTGGCCGCGCTCGCGACGGCAAGCGATCCGCGCTGGCTGATCAGCGGCAACGAGGCCGCCGGCTATGGCGCGATCCGGGGGGGCGTCCGCTTCGTCGCCGCCTATCCCATCACGCCGGCGACCGAGCTGCTCGAGTGGATGGCACCGGCGCTGACCAAGGTCGGCGGCTCGCTGCTGCAGGCCGAAGACGAGCTCGCCTCGATCAACATGGCCATCGGCGCCTCGTACGGCGGCATTCCGGCGCTGACCGCGACCTCGGGCCCCGGGCTGGCGCTGATGACCGAAGCGATCGGCTTGGCGGTCAGCGCCGAAGTGCCCGTGGTCATCGTCGACGTGATGCGCGGCGGTCCGTCGACCGGGATCCCGGCGAAAAGCGAACAGAGCGACCTCTCCTTTGCCGTCAGCGGCCTGCCGGGCGATGCGCCCCGACTGGTGCTCGCGCCGACCTCGATCGCGGACTGTCTGGCGACGACGCAGTGGGCGGTGCAGCTCGCTGAAGCATTGCAGGCGCCGGCAATCGTGCTTTCCGACCAATTCATGGGCCAGTCGCGCGCCATCATCGACCGGCCGCAGGACACTGGCTTCGTGGCCGCGCGCTTGACCGCCGCCGCCGATACGCCCGACTACCAGCGATATCACGACACGCCTTCGGGCGTCTCGCCGATGGCGATTCCCGGCACTCGCGGCGTCGCCTACACCGCCGACGGGCTCGAACACACCGAGGCGGGCATCCCGAGCAGCCAGGCCCGCGACCATGCGCTGCAGCTCGCCAAGCGCGAGCGCAAGCTCGCGCGGCACGACTACGGCCGCTGGTGGGCCGACATCGAGGGCGAGGCAGACGCTGCGGTGATCACCTTCGGCTCGGTGACCGGCCCCGTGCGCGAGGCCATCGCACGTGCGTCGTGCCACGGCGTCGGCTTGCGGCTGATCGCGCTGCGTCTCCTCGCGCCGCTCCTGACGCGCGAGCTCGACGCGGCGCTCGCCGGCGTAACACGCGTCATCGTGGTCGAGCAGAACCACGGTGCGCAGCTGTTCCGATGGCTGCGCGCGATGCACGACCTTCCGGGCCGGCCAGCGAGCTTTCACCGGCCGGGACCTCTGCCGCTGCGGCCGGGCGAGCTGATGCAAGCCCTGATCGACTGGCATCGGGCCACGTCGGCCGCGGCGCCGTTCGACGAGGTCGATGCGGCTGCGGCTGCGGCCGCTGCGAAGGAATACGCATGAACGAAACCTGCACCACCGTCACCGCCCCCACACCTGCCGACTACAAGTCGAAGACCAAGCCGGTCTGGTGCCCCGGCTGTGGCGACTTCACGGTGCTGGGCGCGATCACCCGCGCCCTGGCCGCGCTGCAGTTGCCTGCGCACGAGGTCGCGGTCGTGTCCGGCATCGGCTGTTCGTCTCGGATCCCGGCCTACACGACCTGCTACGGCTTTCACGGCGTCCACGGCCGCGCGCTGGCCGCCGGGACGGGCCTCAAGGTGGCACGCCCGGAGCTGACCGTCCTCGTCACCGGCGGAGACGGCGACGGCTACTCGATCGGCGGCAATCACTTCATGCATGCCTGCCGGCGCAACGTCGACCTGACCTACATCGTGATGGACAACCACGTCTACGGCATGACCAAGGGCCAGGCGTCGCCGACGACCGAGCCCGACTGGGACAACAAGCTGAGCCCCGGCGGCACCGGCATCCGCTCCTTCCATCCGCTCGTGATCGCGCTCGCCTCAGGCGCGAGCTTCGTCGCTCGCGCGTTCTCGGGCGACCCCGGCGGCACGGCAAGGATCATCGCCGAGGCGATCCGCCATCCCGGCTTCTCCTTCGTCGAGATCCTGAGCCCGTGCGTCACGTTCCGGCCCGAGCAGCGCGGCTGGAAGGAGCAGGTTCACAAGGCGGCGGTCGACCCGACCGACGACGCCGCCCGCGCGGCGCGCCGCATCATGACCGACGACGGCTTCAACATCGGCGTGCTCTACGCCGGCAAGCGGACGCCCTACCCGCTGAAGCGCGCCGCCACGTCGTGCGCGCCGGCGGCGCTCGAAGCCGAATTCGCTTGCGGCGAGGTGGCCGCATGAGCCCGCCGGACCGCCCCAAGGGCGAATACCTTAGGGCGCAGCCCGAAGGTACTCCAGTGAACGGGCCGGGGAGCGAGCCCGCCAACCTCGCCAACGTGATGGCGCAGGCGCTCGCGATGGAACTCGAGGCGGTCCAGCGCTACCACGGTCTCGCCGACATGATGGAGGTGCACCACAACCGCGACGTCGAGGCGCTGTTCCGCAAGATGGCGCAGATCGAGGCGAAGCACGCCGAGGAGATCATGCTCGAGATGGGCTGGAACGAGGAGTCGAAGGTGCCGGTCGTCGAGCGCTCGGCGTTCGCTCCCGCCGCCCCCGAAAGCGTTCCCGAGGACGCCGTCCACTACCTGATGCGACCGTGGCACGCGCTTCAGCTCGCGCTCTCGGCCGAGCAGCGCGCCGAGGCCTTCTTCGCCGGCCTAGCCGAGACGGCGCCGAGCGCCGTGGTGCGGGACACGGCGCTCCGGCTGCGCGACGAGGAGCGCGAGCACGTCGCCCTGATCCGCGCCTGGATCGAGAGGACGGCGCCGCCCGACAGCGACTGGGCCGACGATCCGGACCCGCCGCGCTATACCGACTGACCGGGCGAGCCCCTGTGCAGGTGCTGTTGCCCGAGGGCTGGTCGCCGCCGATCGGCTATGCGAACGGCATCGCGGTCGACACCGGCCGCCTGGTCTTCATCGCCGGGCAGGTCGGCTGGAATGCGCAGCAGCGCTTCGAGAGCGAGCAGATCGCGCCGCAGTTCGAGCAGGCGCTCCTCAACGTCCTCGCCGTGTTGAAGGAAGCCGGCGGCGAGGCGAGGCACATCGTCAGGATGACCGCGTACTGCTGCGACAAGCCGGCGTACCTCGCGGCGCGGCGCGAGCTCGGTCCGGTCTGGCGCCGCCACATGGGCGGCCACTACCCGGCGATGAGCATGATCTTCGTCGCCGACCTGCTCGACAGCCCGGGCATGATCGAGCTCGAGGCGACGGCGGTGCTGCCCTCCTGACGACCGGCTCCGGGGCTTTGCCTCAGCCGGTTCGCTTGCGAACCGGCTCGGCCGCGCGTGCCGCCGCAGCCGCGGCGGACTGGCGTTCGATCAAGCGCAGCATCGTCGCGATCGTGATCGAGCCGAATGTGGCCCTGGCGTTCTCGTCGATCTCGCCGAGCACGGTCTCGAGCGCGCGCTCGACCGGGGTCGACGAGGCGCCGGGCTGGCGCGGGGCGATGTCCTCGAAGCGCTGGATGATCTCCATCAGCGTGAGGCGTCGCGCATTGCCCGCGAATCGATAACCGCCGCCGACGCCACGCACCGATTCGACGATGCCGGCGCGCGCCAGATCGGCGAGCACCTTGGCGAGGTGATGTGGCGAGACGCCGTACTTGGCGGCAATGTCGGCGGCCGAAATGTGGCGCAGCGGATCGCTCGCGAACTCGAGCACGCTGTAGAGCGCCAACGAGGTGTTCATCTGCAGTCTCACGCTGCGGGTCCGGCCGGATCGAGATCCATCTCGAGTGAGATGAGCGGCCCGGCCATCATGCCCTGGCTGCGGAAGAACGACAGGATCAGCGTGTTGTCGCGGGTCAGCATGGTGCGCAGTTTGGTGACGCCGGCGGCGCGGAAGGAGGTGGCGATCGCTTCGAGCAGCCTCGTGCCGATGCCGCCAAGCCGCACGGCCTCCTGCACGTCGATCGCGAACACCCATCCGCAGGGCGGCGAACCGAACTCCCAATCGCGCACCTCGCCGATCACGAAGCCGACGACGCCGCCGGCGAGTTCGGCGACGAGAAACGCGCGCTCCGGGTGCCTGCCCGCGCCATAGCGACGGTAGACCGACAACCAGTAGGCGCGCTTCTCCAGGCCCGTCACGATGGCGTCGATGGCGATCACCGGGTCGAGGTCACTGCGGCGCGCCGATCGAATGACCAGCGCTCCGGCGAACGCACCATCCGCGCACCGGGCGGCAGGGCGCGGCGCACGAGCAGTGGAGGGGCGACGACGCGAGGTGACGTGAGACATGAAAGACGCTCGAAAGGTTAACCCAGATCAATTTCATAGGCGCATTTTGGTACCAGAGTACCAGAAGGATGTCGAGCCGATCTCGCTTCCCCGAGCTACCGGTCAGGAGACAAGCATGAGGATCTCGCTTTACCCACGCGCTCTGCGAGCCGCCGCTCTCGCCGGCGCCACCCTCCTCGCCCTGCCCGGCTTCGCGGCCGACGAGCCGCTGCGGATCGGCGCCTTCCTCTCCGTTACCGGACCGGCGGCGTTTCTCGGCGATCCCGAACAGAAGACGCTGGAGATGGTGGTCGAGCGGATCAATGCGGCGGGGGGCATCGCCGGCCGCAAGCTCG
>JBDTUG010000152.1:0-8208 GCA_040007855.1 Caldimonas sp. | reverse complement strand
GCGCGAACAGCTCGAGCGCGCGCCGGTCGGCGTGGTCGGCGACGACGCGCAGCATCACCTCGCGCGCCGCCCCGGCGCGGCTGTGCGGCCCATACGAGCTCTCGGCGCCGATCGCCTCGATGTGGGTGGCGCTGAAATCGGCCAGGCCGGCCTCGGCGAGCAGGGCCCGGGTCCGCTCGAGGATCGCCTCGCCGGTGCGGCGCGCCTTGGCGACCGCGTCGATGCCGACGATGACCAGCGTGCCGGCGGCGCGAAAGCCTTGCAGCGCCGTCGCCGAGACCTTGTAGGCGTCGGTCGGCGCGAAGCCGCGTGCGCCACTGACACGCACCCGGTCGGCGCTGTCCTGCTCGATCGTCACGAAGCGGAAGTCGCAGATCACGTCGGGCAGCACGTAAGCGCCCGGGTCGCCGATCTCGTAGAGCAGTTGCTCGGCGACTGCGGCACGGGCGATCAGGCCGCCGCTGCCGGCGGGCTTGGTCAGCGTGAAGCTGCCGTCGCCGCGGCACTCGACGATCGGATAGCCGATCGTCGCCCAGCCGGGAACGCTCTGCCAGTCGGTGAACAGGCCACCGGTCGCCTGGCAGCCGCATTCGATGATGTGGCCGGCCAGGCTGGCGCCGGCGAGGCGGTCGAAGTCGGCGCTGTCCCAGCCGAATTCGTGCATCAGCGGGCCGAGCGTGACGGCGCTGTCGACGCAGCGGCCGGTGACGACGATGTCGGCGCCGGCGGCCAGTGCGCGCGCGATCGGCAGCGCGCCCAGGTAGGCGTTGGCGCTCAGCACCTGCTCGGGCAGCGGCGCGGCGGTGAACATGTCGCGCTGGCCGGCGGCGCCCAGGTCGCGCACCTGGGCCATCACATCGTCGCCTTCGACGACGGCGACCTTCAGGCGCAGGCCAACGCTCTCGATCAGCCGGGCCAGCGCCTGCGCGCAGCCGTGCGGGTTGATGCCGCCGGCGTTGCTGACCACCTTGATGCCGGCGGCGGCGATCTCCTTCAGCACCGAGCGCATCGCCACGTCGACGAAGTCGGTCGCGTAGCCGAGTTCGGGCTTCCTGGCCCGCGCCGCGGCCAGGATCGCCATCGTCGTCTCGGCCAGGTAGTCGAACACCAGGTAGTCGATCTGCCCGGAGCGCACCAGCTGCGGCGCGGCGACCCGGCTGTCGCCCCAGAAGCCCGACGCGCCGCCGATGCGGACGAT
The DNA here is from genome assembly GCA_040007855.1 of Caldimonas sp. GTDB lineage: Bacteria > Pseudomonadota > Gammaproteobacteria > Burkholderiales > Burkholderiaceae_C > Schlegelella_A. The sequence continues at coordinate 7,010 of JBDTUG010000152.1, read as the reverse complement.
CTTTTCCGGGTCGCGGGGCGAGGCCATCGCGGCATTCTCGGCGAACCCCTTCGGCAGTGCGGCTGCGCCGTCGGCCGACGCCGGGACAGGGCATAAACTGGTTCGCCCCGCCGTGCCCACGACCATGACCGCGCCCTCCTCCGCGCCCGCTTCCCTGCCGACCCGCTTCGCCTCGGTCGAAGAGCTCGAGGCCTTTCTTGCCGTGCCGAGCGCCGCCCTGGTCGCCGACCTGGCGCGGGTCGAGGGTGATCTCATGATCCTCGGCGTGGCCGGCAAGATGGGGCCGACGCTGGCCCGGCTGGCACGCAACGCCGCGCCCGGGCGGCGCGTCATCGGCGTCGCCCGCTTCAGCGAGCCGGCGCTGCGCGAGCGGCTCGCGCATTGGGGCGTCGAGACGATCGCCTGCGACCTGCTCGAGCGCAGCGCGATCGAGGCGCTGCCCGACGCCCCGAACGTCGTCTTCGCGGCCGGCCACAAGTTCGGCGCGAGCGGCAACACGCCGCTCACCTGGGCGATGAACACCTGGGTGCCGAGCCTGGTCGCCGAGCGCTTCCGGGCCGCCCGCCTGGTCGCCTTCTCGACCGGCAACGTCTATCCGCTCACTCGCGTCGGCGCCGCCGCGCCGCGCGAAGCGAGCCCGCTCGGCCCGGTCGGCGACTACGCCCAATCCTGCCTCGGGCGCGAGCGCATGTTCGAGTACTTCTCGGCGCGCCATCGCACGCCCGGCCGGATCGTCCGCCTCAACTACGCGATCGACATGCGCTACGGCGTGCTGCTCGACCTGGCCGGGAAAGTGCGCCGCGGCGAGCCGGTCGACGTGACGATGGGCCATGTCAACCTGATCTGGCAGGGCGACGCCAACGAGCAGGTGCTGCGCTGCCTGGCCCACTGCACGACACCGACCACGCCGCTCAATTGCACCGGGCTCGAGGCGCTCTCGGTGCGCGAGCTGGCGACCGGGCTCGGCCAGCGCCTGGGCACGCCAGCGAAGATCGTCGGCCGCGAAGCCGAGACCGCACTGCTCTCCGACGCGCGCGAAGCGGCGCGCCTGTTCGGCCCGCCCGCGGTGCCGATCGGGGCGATGCTGGACTGGATCGCCGACTGGGTCGCCAGCGACGGCCCGAGCCTGGGCAAGCCGACCAGGTTCGAGGTCCGCGATGGCACTTTCTGAAGCGGCCGCCGCAGTGCTGTCGGCGCAGCCCGGCGCGCCCACGCCCTTGCTCGACACCCTCACGCTCGCCGACGTCGAGGCCGGCATCCAACTCTCCGGCGCGGCCGGCTGGAACCAGACTGCCGACGACTGGGCGATCTTCATCGGCCGCGGCCAGGCGATCGGCTATCGCGCCGGCGCCGAGGGGCCGCTGATCGCGACCGCGGCGGCGCTGCCGTGCGGCGGCGGCGCCGGCTGGATCTCGATGGTGCTGGTCGACCCCGCCTGGCGCGGTCGCGGCCTGGCCAGCGCCCTGCTGGCGGCCTGCGTCGAGCGGCTGCGCGCGACCCGGCTCGTCCCCTGCCTCGACGCCACGCCGGCGGGCGCCGCCGTCTATCGCCGGCTCGGCTTTGTCGCCGGCTTCGAGATCGACCGCTGGGAGAGTCGGCCGGCGACCGCGAACGGGCGGGCAGACGAGAGGCCGGCGCGCCCCGGTGGCGGCGCGCTGCGTACCGCGGGCACGTCCGAGCGGAACGCGCTCCGCGGCGCGGGTCCGGCCGACCGCGACGCGTTCCCTGCTGCAGGCCCGGCCGACCTCGACACCCTCCGCCCCGCCGGCATGGCCGACCTCGACGCGCTCTGCGTGCTCGACCGCGCCGCGACCGGCCTCGAGCGACGCTTCCTGCTCAAGAGCTTTCTCGCCCGCCCCGACACGCGCGCCTGGCTTTCGGCGGGCGACAGCGGCTTCGTCATCGCCCGCGACGGCCGGCGCGCGACCCAGATCGGGCCGCTGGCGGCGGCCACGGTGGGCGAGGCGATCGGCCTGCTCGGCGCGGCGCTGGCCGGCGCCCCAGGCCAGCCCGGCCGCGCCGTCTTCCTTGATCTGCCGCGCGGCCGCCCAGAGGTTGCCGACTGGCTCGAGGCGCAGGGCCTGGTCCGGCAGCGTTCGTTCGTCCGGATGTCGCTCGGCGCCGCAGAGCCGCCGCGGCTCGGCGCCAGCGGCGTGGTCCTCGCCGGCCCGGAGTTCGGCTGATGGCCGGCGTGTCACCGTCCTCCGGCGCGGCCGTCGACCTCGGCGCCTGGACGAGGATCGACGCGCTGCGCCGCCGCCTGGGCGAAGGCCTGGCGATCCCCGCCCATCCGCTCGCGCTCGATCCATCGCGCCGCTACGACCCGCGCCGCCAGCGCGCCCTGACCCGCTACTACCTCGACGCCGGTGCCGGCGGCCTGGCGGTCGGCGTGCATACCACCCAGTTCGCGATCCGCGCAGCCGGCCTGTACGAGCCGGTGCTGCGCGACGCGATCGACGCCGCGCGCCACTGGCGGCGCGCCGCGCCGGCGCCGGTGATGGTCGCTGGCGTCTGCGGCGGCCTGGCGCAGGCGGTCGCCGAGGCCCGGCTCGCCGCCGGGCTCGGCTACCACGCCGGCCTGCTCAGCCTGGCGGCGCTGAAGGGCGCCGGCGACGACGCGCTGATCGACCACTGCGAAGCGGTCGCCTGCGAAATCCCGCTGATCGGCTTCTACCTCCAGCCGGCGGTCGGCGGGCTCGATCTCGGGCCCGGTTTCTGGGCCCGCTTCGCGGCGATCGCCAAGGTGGTGGCGATCAAGGTTGCGCCGTTCAACCGCTACCGCACCCTCGACGTCGTGCGCGGCGTCGTCGGCGCGCGCGCCGAGGAGCGGGTCGTGCTCTACACCGGCAACGACGATCACATCGTGCTCGACCTGGTCACCCCGTTCGTGGCGATGCGCGACGGCGCGCCGGTCACGCTGCGCTTTCGCGGCGGCCTGCTTGGTCACTGGTCGGTGGGTACGCGCGCCGCCGTCGAGCTGCTCGAGCGCTGCAAGGCGGCGGTCGCGGCGAGCGAGGCGGGCGGGGCGATCCCGGCCGAGCTGCTCGCCCTCGACAGCCGCGTCACCGATTGCAACAGCGCCTTCTTCGACGTCGCCCACGACTTTCGCGGCTGCATCGCCGGCTGCCACGAGGTGCTGCGTCGCCAGGGTCTGCTCGAAGGCACCTGGTGCCTCGACCCGGAGGAGGGCCTGAGCGAAGGTCAGGGGCAGGAGATCGAGCGGGTGCTGAAGCAGCATCCCGACCTCGGCGACGAAGCCTTCGTCGCCGCCCATCTCGAGCGCTGGCTCGACGAGCCGGGGTCCTGAGCGCGGTCGAGCGCGCGCCGCCGCTCGGCGCGGCCGGGCGGCCGCCGAGGGTGTCCAAAGGTGTCAAAACAACGGCGGCGGCTCGCTCTGCCGCAAAATCGACGCATGGCGATTGCGATTCCCGCGCCGCGGGTCCAGGTTCTCGGCGTCGAGGCATTCGAGCAGCCCTTTCGGTTGCGCATGCCGTTCCGGTTCGGCGTCATCACGCTGACCGAGAGCATCCAGGCGATCGTGCGGGTGCAGTTGCGCCTCGAGGACGGGCGCGAAGGCTTCGGCTACGCCGCCGAGATGCTGGCCGCCAAGTGGTTCGACAAGAACCCGCTGCTCTCCGACGAGCAGAACCAGCATCAGTTGCGCAAGGCGATCGAGATCGCCGCCGAGGCCTACAAGGCGGCGCCTGCTTCGACCGCCTTCGACCTGTTCGCCGACAACCATCGCCACCAGCTGCGCGCCGGCCGCGAGCTCGGCCTGCCGGCGCTCGCCGCCAGCTACGGCAACGCCCTGCTCGACCGCGCCGTCATGGACGCGATCTGCCGGCTGATGGGCACCAGTTTCTGGACGGCGATGCGCAGCAACCTGGGCGGCATGAGCCCGCATCCGGTGATCGCCGACCTGGGCCCCTTCAAGTTCACCGATTTCCTCGCCGACCTCGAGCCGGTGCGCAGCATCGAGGCCCGCCACACCGTCGGCCTGGTCGATCCGATCGTCGCGGGCGACCAGCCGGCCGGCAGCCGCGTCGAGGACGGCCTGCCCGAGACCCTGCAGGAAGTGGTCGCGGCCTACGGCCAGCGCTGCTTCAAGCTCAAGGTCGGCGGCGACCGCCAGGCGGACATCGAGCGGCTGGTCAAGATCGCCAGCGTGCTCGACACGATCCAGGGCCCGCTGCACGTCACCCTCGACGGCAACGAGCAGTACGAGGATGTCGACGCGGTGGTCGAGCTGTGGCAGGCGATGGAGGCCGAGCCGGCGCTGCAGACGCTGTGCGCCGCCACCCTGTTCATCGAGCAGCCGATCAAGCGGCAGGTGGCGCTCTCGCGCAGCGTCGCAGCGCTGGCCCGCCTTCGCCCGGTGATCATCGACGAATCCGACGGCGACCTCGACGCCTTCGTCCGCGCCCGCGCGCTCGGCTACGGCGGGGTCTCGTCGAAGGACTGCAAGGGCTTCTACAAGTCGGTGGTCAACCTGGCTCGCTGCCGCACCTGGAACGCGGCCGGCGCCGGCTCGTTCTTCCTGTCCGGCGAGGACCTGACGACGCAGGCCGGCCTGGCGGTGCAGCAGGACCTGGCGCTGGTCGCCTTGCTCGGCCTGGCCGACGTCGAGCGCAACGGCCATCACTTCATCGACGGCTTCGCCGGGCGCCCCGACGCCGAGGCTTTCGCCTACCGCGACGCCCACCCGGACCTGTACAACGCCCAGGGCGGCAAGCCGCGCCTGGCGATCCGCGACGGGCGCCTGGCCCTCGACTCGCTCGACTGCAAGGGCTTCGGCAGCGCGGTCGTCCCCGACCTGTCGACGACCGCGCCGATGCGCCCGGCCGAATGGCCGCCGGGCCCGCTGGCCCCGCTTCACTCCATCCCGAGCAGCTTGTAGATGCGCCGGGTGTAGGCGCCGAAGGCTTCGTGGGTCTTGAGGTCGAGCGTGCGCGGGTAGGGCAGCTCGATCGCGAAGTCGTCGGCCATCCGCGCCGGCCCGGCGGTGAAGACGACGACCCGGCTGCCGAGGAACACCGCTTCCGAGATGCCGTGGGTGACGAACAGGATCGTCTTGCCCGACTGCTTCCAGATGCGCAGCAGCTCGAGGTTCATCTTCTCGCGGGTCAACGCGTCGAGCGCGCCGAACGGCTCGTCCATCAACACCAGCTTCGGGTCGTGGATCAGGGCCCGGGCGATCGCCGCCCGCTGCTGCATGCCGCCCGAGAGCTCGTAGGGGCGCTTGCTCTCGGCGCCTGCGAGGCCGACCAGCGCGAGCAGCTCGCGCGCCCGTTCGCGGCTCGCCTTCTCGGGCAGGCCGAGGATCTCGGCCGGCAGCAGCACGTTGTCGATGACGGTCCGCCACTTGAGCAGGAGCGGTTGCTGGAACACCATGCCGATGTCGCGCGCCGGATCGAACGGATTCGCCGCCGTGCCGATGGTCACCGTGCCGGCGTCGTGCGGATGCAGGCCGGCCAGGATCTTCAGCAGCGTGCTCTTGCCGCAGCCCGAGGGTCCGACCAGGCAGGCCAGTTCGCCCGGCATGACGTCGAAGCTCGCGTCCGAGATCGCCAGGTGCGCGGTCGCGCCCTTGCCGTAGGTCTTGGCGACGCCCGAGAGATGGATGAAGGGCTCGGGGGTGGGGGCGCTCTCCATCGTGTCAGGCGTCGGTGGGGGCGCGGATCGGGGCAGCGGGGTGCGCTGCGGAGCGAAGCAAAGGAGGAGATCCGGCGCGCAGCGGCGGATCGGGAGACGTGAGCGGAGCCGCGCGCCCCGCCGCCCCGGTCCCCGGCGACACCGCAGGAGCAGCGCGACCGGATGCGTGCAACCTGCCTGGCATACGGGCCATCTCAGGACACCCGCGCATCCGGCACCACAAGTGCACGCTCGAGCAGCAGCACGGCGCCGTACAGCAACATCCCGATGAGGGTGATCAGCAGCACCGCCATGAACATCGCCGCGGTGTCGAGGGTCACCTGCACCTGCAGCATCAGGTAGCCGAGCCCTTTGTCGGAGCCGAGGAACTCGCCGACGATCGCGCCGGCCACGGCCAGGATCGCGGCGACCTTCATGCCGGAGAAGATGTAGGGCAGCGCGCCCGGCAGCTGGATCTTGGTGAAGGTCTGCCAGCGCGAGCCGCGCAGGCTCTTCACGAGGTCGAGCAGGTCAGGCTCCACTTCGCGCAGGCCGCGCACCGTGGTGAGGAGGATCGGGAAGACGCAGATCGAAAAGGCGATCAGCATGTTCGGCACGATCCCGTACTTGAACCAGACGATGATCAGCGGCCCGAGCGCCACCTTCGGGATCATGTTGAGGCTCACCAGCAGCGGCATCATCAGCGCCTCGAGCGGCTTCGACCAGGTGAAGGCGAGCGCGAGCAGCACGCCGACCACCAGCGCGGTGAGGTAGCCGCCGTAGATCTCGGTGGCCGTGACCAGCCCGTTGCCCCACCAGTTGTAGTTCGGCAGCGCCAGCGTCTTCGCGGTGTCGAGCGGCGACGGCATGACGAATTTCGGGACCTCGCCGAACTTCACGAACAGGTACCAGACGAGCAGCAGGGCGAGGTGCGAGGCCACCGCCATCAGCGTTCGGTTCCAGCGGGGGTTGTTCATCGGCGAGCAGCGGCGGTGGGCTTCGGTGAGCGCGCCGATGATAGGGGGCTGCTGCGCATCGGGGTCAATGCTCTTTCGTCGCGGGTCGCGGGTCGCTAGACTGAAAGACGTTCGCAGCACACAGGATTTCGACATGCACTTCGTTCGCCGACTCGCCCTCTTCGCCGTCGCCGCGGCCGGCCTCGCCGCCACGCCGGCATTCGCCCAGACCAAGGTCGACTTCATCCTCAACTGGGTGCCGGGCGGCGACCACGTGCCCTACTACTACGCCAAGAAGATGGGCTGGTACAAGGACGCCGGCATCGACCTCAACATCGAGCCGGGCAAGGGCTCGGCGGTGGCGGTGCAGAAGGTCGGCGCCGGCGCCAACCCGATCGGCCTGGCCGACATGCCCAACGCGCT
>JBDTUG010000151.1:0-8212 GCA_040007855.1 Caldimonas sp. | reverse complement strand
CGGCCGACTCGCGGTAGCGCGGGTCGATGTCGGCGAGCTGGCGGTACATCAGGAAGGCCACGCCGAGCGCATAGCCGACCAGGATGCCGACGAAGATGCGGGTGCGCTTGTTCAAGCGGACACTCGCGACTCTCGGCGAATTGCACCGTCTGCCGTGCCCAAGGGCACGGGGCGGCCGACTCCGCTCATGTCCCCCGAGCCACGGCTGCGCCGTGCCTCTCCTCCTTTACTTCGCTCCGCCGGCCACCCCATGCCCTTGAGCTGCGCCCAGCGGGTCGAAGGGAAACGGCGGGGGCGGATCGGGGCGGTGAGGCGTTCTGTGGAGCGAAGTAAAGGAGGAGAGCCGGCGCGCAGCGGCGGCTCGGGGGACATGAGCGGAACAGAGCGCCTCGCCGCCCCGATCCCGCTCGGCCTCCTCCGGAAGCGCCCCGACTCCGATCCCGCGCCAAGCCTTCGACGGAAGTCACGCAGCCTTCGGCGCCAGGTCTTCGGCGAGCGAATAGCCGCTGCCGCGATGGGTGCGGATCGGCTCCTCGTCGGGCGCGATCGCCTTCATCTTGGCGCGGACCGTCTTCACGTGCGCGTCAACCGTGCGGTCCATGCTCTCGGTGTCGTTGCCCCAGACGCGCTCGAGCAGGGCGTCGCGCGAGAACACGTGGCCGGGGCGCGCCGCCAGTGTCTTGAGCAGGCCGAATTCGTAGCGCGAGAGCTCGAGCAATCGGCCGTGATAGCGGATCTGCATGCGGCCCTCGTCGACGACGACCGGGAGCGGCGCGGCCGGGCCGGCAGTCGCGCCGCCCGACGCACCCGCCGCTCCCGCCCCGGCGCTCCCGGTGCCCGACGCCGACGCCGCCGCTGCGCTTCCCCTCGCGCTGCGCCGGAGCACGCCGCGCACCCGCGCGACCAGCTCGCGCGGCGAGAACGGCTTGGCGACGTAGTCGTCGGCGCCGAGCTCGAGGCCGACGACGCGGTCGATCTCGTCGCTGCGCGCGCTCAGGAAGACGACCGGCACGTCGCTGCCGGCGCGGATCCGCTTGAACACCTCGAAGCCGCTCGTGTCGGGCAGGCCGACGTCGAGGATCACCAGCGCCGGCGGATCGCTGTCGATCCGTGCCAGCGCTTCCTCGCCGGTGGCGCACCAGGCCGGCTCGAAGCCCTCGGTGCGCAACGCGTACTGCAGGGTGTCGGCGATACCGGGCTCGTCCTCGACGATGAGCACCTTGGGCTTCATGGCGATCGGCCGGGCGCCGGGCATGGGCGCGTCGTCATGCCGGAAAGAAGCCCTCGATCGACAGATAGCGCTCGCCGGTGTCGTAGTTGAAGCCGAGCACGGTCGCGCCGGGCGCGATGTCGGGCAGCTTCTGGGCGATCGCGGCGAGCGTCGCGCCCGACGAGATGCCGACCAGCAGACCCTCTTCGCGGGCGCAGCGCCGCGCCATCTCGCGCGCCGCCTCGGCCTCGACCGCGATCACGCCGTCGAGCAGCTCGACGCGCAGGTTCTTCGGGATGAAGCCTGCGCCGATGCCCTGGATCGGGTGTGGGCTCGGCTTGCCGCCGCCGATCACCGGCGAGGCGCTCGGCTCGACCGCCCAGACCGTGAGCCTGGGCCACATCTTCTTCAGCACCTGGGCGCAGCCGGTGATGTGGCCGCCGGTGCCGACGCCGGTGATCAGCGCCTCGACGCCGCTCGGAAAGTCGGCAGCGATCTCCTCGGCGGTGGTGCGCACGTGGACGTCGATGTTGGCCGGGTTGTCGAACTGCTGCGGCATCCACGCCCCCGGCGTCTCGGCGACGATCTCGGCGGCTCGGGCGATCGAGCCGGCGATGCCTTTCTCGCGCGGTGTCAGCACGAAGGTCGCGCCGTAGGCGAGCATCAGCCGGCGCCGCTCGACGCTCATGCTGTCCGGCATCACCAGCACCAGCTTGTAGCCTTTCACCGCGGCGACCATGGCCAGGCCGACGCCGGTGTTGCCGGAGGTCGGCTCGACGATCGTCGCCCCCGGCTTCAGGGCGCCGGAGGCTTCGGCCGCCTCGACCATCGCCAGCGCGATCCGGTCCTTGATCGAGCCGCCCGGGTTGGCGCGCTCGCTCTTGACGTAGACGCTGTGGGTCTTGCCGAACAGGCGATTGATGCGGATGTGCGGGGTGTTGCCGATCGTGTGCAGAACGTCGTTGGCAAGCATGGCGCAACTCCTTGGCGGCCTCTTGTAGGAAAGCGCGGCGATTATGTTCTCGCCCTCCGGCGCCGCTTCGCGGGGCAGGCGTTTGCGACAATCGGGCGATGCCTGCTCCGCTCCAGAACGACAGCTTTCTGCGTGCCTGCTTCTCGCAGCCGGTGCCCTTCACTCCCGTCTGGCTGATGCGCCAGGCCGGCCGTTACCTGCCCGAGTACCGGGCCACGCGGGCCCGCGCCGGCAGCTTCATGGGCCTCGCGACCAGCCCCGATCTGGCGACCGAGGTGACGCTGCAGCCGCTCGATCGCTATCCGCTCGACGCCGCGATCCTGTTCAGCGACATCCTGACCGTTCCCGACGCGATGGGCCTCGGTCTGTCGTTCGCCGAGGGCGAAGGCCCGCGCTTCGAGCGGCCGGTGCGCGACGAGGCCGGGGTGGCGCAGCTCGCCGTGCCCGACATGGCAAAGCTGCGCTACGTGTTCGACGCCGTCGCCTCGATCCGCAGTGCCCTTGCCGGCCGGGTGCCGCTGATCGGCTTTTCCGGCAGCCCCTGGACGCTCGCCTGCTACATGGTCGAAGGCCGCGGCTCCGACGACTACCGCCTCGTCAAGACCATGCTCTACGCGCGGCCCGACCTGCTGCACCGGATCCTCGCCATCAACGCCGAGGCGGTGGCGCTGTACCTGAACGCGCAGATCGACGCCGGCGCGCAGGCAGTGATGATCTTCGACAGCTGGGGCGGGGTGCTCGCCGACGGCGCCTTCCAGACCTTCAGCCTCGCCTACACCGCGCAGGTGCTGAAGAAGCTCAAACGCGACGCCGACGGCCGGCGCGTGCCGCACATTGTCTTCACCAAGGGCGGAGGGGCCTGGCTCGAGCAGATCGGGGCGCTCGGCGCCGACGTGGTCGGCGTCGACTGGACCGTCAACCTCGGCCAGGCGCGGCGCCGCCTCGGCGACGGTGTCGCGGTGCAGGGCAATCTCGACCCGAACGTGTTGTTCGCCGGGCCGGAGGCGATCCGCGGCGAAGTCGAGTCGGTTCTGGCCAGCTTCGACGCCGCCCCGGCGGGCGCTCGCAACGGCCATGTCTTCAACCTCGGCCATGGCATCAGCCGGCACACGCCGCCGGAGAGCGTCGCGGTCCTGGTGGACGCCGTTCACGAGCTCTCCCGCCGGCCCCGGACTCCTGCGCGCGCGTGACGCAAGTCGCAGGCTCGCCGCACCGGGTCCGATAACGGTGAGTGAGCACTAAGGGCTTGACTTATCCCCATGACTTTGATCTGTCATAAAAATCGGCCACGCTGTTGCGCCGCATCAATGCAAATTCCTGAGGCGCTCGTAAGTCCTTGATTTCATTGACATCGCGAGCCTGCCGCGAAAGAGGGCAAGATGTCCCGAAGCGAGACGCAGCAAGCGTTTCGGCGGCGCCGAGGGCAGTTCTCCACAAAGTTACCCACAGGAGCGGTGGAGAATCTCAAAAGTATCAGGGAATCATGAACTTAGAGTGCTTTGTTGAAGCCGCGCGCAGACGCCGTCGAAGCGCTCTGAGCGGCCCATGACGAGCCCGGGGCCGGTCGTCGCGGTGGCTGTCGAAGCACCGCGCCACGCCGGCCTGGACACCCCGCTCAGCTATCGAAGTCAGCGCCTCCTGACGCCGGGGACCCTGGTTCGCGTACCACTCGGCCGGCGGCATGTGGCCGGCCTGATCTGGCGCGAGGAAGCCGAGGGCGGCGCCGACCTGAGAACGGAGAGCGAACTCAGGGAAATCACCGAGGTGTGCGACGCGCTGCCGCCGCTGCCGCCGCGCTGGTGCGAGCTGGTCGCCTTCGCGGCGTCGTACTACCAGCGCGGACTCGGCGAGATCGCCCTCTCGGTCCTGCCGGCTGAACTGCGCCGCCTCGGCAACGCCCAGATCGCCAACCGGCTGGTCCGTCTGGCCAAGCGTCTGCAGAAAGACGACGACGCGGCCGCGCCGGCCCATGGCGCCAGCGCGCCGACGCTCGCCCAGGCCCAGGAAGAGGCGACTGCGCGGATCGCCGTGGCAATGGCCGACGCCGAGCCGGGCACCGTGCTGCTGCATGGCAGCACCGGCAGCGGCAAGACCGAGGTCTACCTGCGAGCCGCTGCCGCGGCGCTGGCCGGCGGCCGGCAGGCACTCGTCCTGGTGCCCGAGATCAACCTCACGCCGCAACTGGTGGCGCGCTTCGCCGGGCGCTTTGCCGGCAAGCGGATCGTCGCCCTGCACAGCGGTCTGACGCCGGCCGAGCGGCTACGCCACTGGCTGCTGGCGCACACCGGCCGGGCCGACATCGTGCTCGGCACCCGGCTGGCGGTGTTCGCGTCGCTGCCGCGCCTCGGCCTGATCGTCGTCGACGAGGAACACGACCCCTCGTACAAGCAGCAGGAAGGGGCGCGCTATTCCGCGCGCGACCTGGCGGTCTGGCGCGGCCGCAACGAGCACGCGCTGGTCGTCCTGGGCTCGGCGACGCCGTCGCTGGAAAGCTGGCAGCGCGCCGACACCGGCCACTACCTGCGCCTGGCCCTGCCCGGGCGGATCGGCGGCGCGGCCTGGCCGGCGGTGCGCCTGGTCGACATGAACCGACTGCCGCGGACCGGCGGCGCGCCGGTGGCGCTGGCGCCGGCGCTGCTGGCGGCGATCGAGGCGCGGATCGGCCGCGGCGAGCAGAGCCTGGTCTTCCTGAATCGGCGCGGCTACGCGCCGGTGCTGCATTGCGCGGAATGCGGCTGGAAGAGTGCCTGCCCGCACTGCAGCGCGTGGCGTGTCTTCCACAAGCAGGACCGGAGCCTGCGCTGCCATCACTGCGGCCTGGCCGAAGCGGTGCCGCGCTTCTGCCCGGACTGCGGCAACCCGGACATCGCGCCGATCGGCCGCGGCACCGAGCGGCTCGAGGAGCAGATGGCCGCCCTCCTGCCGGGCGCGCGGATCGCCCGGATCGACGCCGACAGCACGCGCAGGAAAGGTGCCCTCGAGGCCCAGCTCGGCGCCGTTCATGCCGGCGAGGTCGATGTCCTGGTCGGCACCCAGATGATCGCCAAGGGGCACGACTTCCGACGGATCGGCCTGGTCGCCGCGGTCAACCCCGACAGCTCGCTGTTCAGCAGCGACTTCCGCGCCCCCGAGCGGCTGTTCGCCCTGCTGATGCAGGCGGCCGGCCGGGCCGGCCGCGACGCCGCCCAGGCCGGTCCGAGCGAGATGTGGGTGCAGACCTGGCATCCGGCCCATCCGCTCTACGCCGCGCTCGGCCGGCACGACTTCGCCGCCTTCGCCGCGACCCAGCTGAAGGAGCGCGCCTCGGCCGGCTTGCCGCCCAGCTCGCACCTCGCGGTGCTGCGCGCGGAAGCAAAGACGGTCGAGGCGGCGCGCGGCTTCCTGGCCGCGGCGGCGCAGGCCGCGGCCGGCCTGGCGGCGGCCGACGGCGTGATGGTCTACGCGCCGGTGCCGCTCGGCGTTGCCCGGGTCGCCGATGTCGAGCGGATGCAGATGCTGGTCGAGTCGGCATCGCGCCAGGCCCTGCAGGCGATGCTGCGCGCCTGGCTGCCGCTGCTGCTGCTGCTGCGCCAGCAGCGCAACGCGCCGGCCGAGCGCGTGCTGCGCTGGGCGATCGACGTCGATCCGCTCACCATCTGAGCGCGGGCGACGCCCTGCCGGTCACGCGCCCCGGGGGCGGCGGCGCTGCGCCGGCGGTTCGGCGAGCGCGGCGGCGTCGGCCAGCAGAAGCGTTGCGCGGACCAGGCCTTCGACCGCCTCGGCCAGCTCGAGCACCGGCTCGAGCGTGTCGATCTCGGCAAGCAGTGCGTCGGCCTCTTCGAGGTCGTCGGCGTCGAGGTGGCGATAAAGCAGGGCCAGGGGCTCGAGCGTCGTCTCGGCCGGCAAGCGCATGACGGCCGGGAACAGCTCGAAGGCAGTGGCGATCCCGGCCACCCACGGAAAGACGGCCCGGCGAACCGCCTCGCCGGGGTCGTCGTCGGCGACCTCGCCGGACTCGAATATCCAGGGGTCGAACCAGCGGCGCCGGGCGATCGCGTCGGCGAGCTCGGCATGGCGCCGCCGCACCAGCGCCTGCAGCGGCGCCGGGTCGTGGCCGGCCGGCAGGGGCCGGCCTTCGGCATCGACGACATGGGCGAGCCAGCGCGCCGGCGGCACCGGCTCCGGCTGGACCAGCACGCCGCACAGGTAGCCGTCGAGCGCCACCACGTCGAGCGGCTCGAGCGGCGCCGGGATCGCATCGAGCAGCGCCTGCAGCGCCTCGATCTCGCGTTCGGCCAGCGGCGCCGTCGGCGCCGTCGGCCCCCCTGCCGGCGCGCCCCGCCGATCGCGCCGTCCGGCGCCCGTCACCACAGCACGAGCTGGGTGCAGCGGAACAGGGCCAGCTTGCGGTCCCCGGGGCCGAACACCGTGGCCGACCAGATCTGGGTGGTCCGGCCGAGGTGCTCGGCGCGGCACTCGGTGCGCATCGTCCCTTCGCGCGCGGTGGCGAGGAAGTTGCTCTTCAGCTCGAGGGTGGTGAAGTTCTTCGCCCCGTCGGGCAGGTGGGCCATGCACGCGTAGCCGGCCGCGGTATCGGCGAGCATGAGGATGCTGGCGGCATGCAGGAAGCCGTTCGGCGCCAGCATCCAAGGCGCGATCGCCACCTCGGCATCGAGGCGCTCTGCCTCGATGCGCGTCACCACCATGCCGAACCGGCCGGGCAGGCAGTCGGCCTGGCGCGCGTGCAGGCTCTCGGGGGTGATCTCGGCTCTCGGCATGAGGTGCGCTCCTGGGGCGGCAATCGTGTGTCGGGCGGCGCGCAAGCATAGCCAACGCCGGCGCCGCGTACCGGAACGCGTTTTGCCGTTTGACTTGTTGGTGCGCAGCCGGACGATCCGCATCTTCGGCGGCATCGACATCACCGGCGCGGCCGGCCGGGCCGAGCTGAAGGCTGCCGTTCGCAAGGCCGCGTTCGCCGTCATCCGCTGAGCGCCGGCAGCGATGGCGGATACTTCCGCGATGGCTCCGCCGGATCAGGATGCTCGCCGCTTGCAGGCGCTGCTGAGCGAGTTCTACACCGGCCGGATCGACCGCAACGCGGCCCGCTCGGGAGTGATCGACATCGTGAGCGCGCGGGTCGGCTGCGCGCGGGTGAGCATGTGGAAGTTCGCCGGCGTCGAAGGCGACCTGCAGCTGCTCTGCTTCGCCTCGAAGAGCGTCGGTGGCGAGTTAGACACCGGCGAGCGCCGCCTCGACCAGAGCGAATACCGCGACTACTTCAATGCCCTGATCGAGCGCGGCGTCTTCATCAGCGCGGACGCGATGAACGACCCGGCCCTGCAGGCGATGCGCGAGTCCTACCTGGTGCCCCACAACGTCACCGCCCTGCTCGACGCCGCGTTCATGCTGAACGGCCGCGCCTACGGCATGGTGTGCTGCGAGGAGACCGGCGCGACGCGCGTCTGGCGCCCGGCCGACGTGGCCGCGCTGCGCGCGATCGTCACCCGGCTCGCGCTCCTGATGTCGGCGGCGCCTGAGTCGGTGCTCTGGAGCACGCCGTCGCGCCCGCTCCAGGCGATTCCGGCCGCGCCGGCGCCAGCCGATCCGCGGCGTCGCTGACCGCGCCCGCCGGGCCGCGAGCGGAAGGGTCGTCAGGGCGCGAGCGTCCGGCGCAGGAAGGTCCTGACCTCCTCGATCGCGGCGAGCCGCGCCTTCGGCTGGCCGCCGACGTGGGCGCCGCGGCCGCCGGGGGCGCCGGGGTTGTAGACATCCGGCAGGTAAAGGCTCTGGCCGGCCGACAGGTCGAAGCCGTGCAGCGCGTCCGGATAGACGACGGTGTGCACCGGCAGCCCGCCTGCCTTCAGCTTTTGCCCGAGCGCAACGCACGGCGCGGCCGGCGTCCAGTCGTCGGCCCCGCCCTGCAGGATCAGCAGCGGCAGGGTCGGTCGGTAGTCGGCCCGCTGCAGGGCCGAGACGCAGCCCGGGTAGAAGGCCACTGGACGGCGACACTCAGGAAGTCCGGTCGAACGACAACCATGATGGCCGGTGGT
>JBDTUG010000150.1:0-8281 GCA_040007855.1 Caldimonas sp. | reverse complement strand
GGCGACGGCCGGACCACCGGCGTCTTCATCAACGGCCGCGAGCTGCACCCGCTCGACGTCGCCGGCCTGGGCCGCTACGGGCCGGTCTACGCCGGCCGCTACTGGTGGGATCGATTCGGCAACGTCGGGCTCGAAGGCGGGCCGATGCTCTTCAACTTCTACGCCGTGCTGCAGGCGAGCCAGTCGGATGGCTCGACCTACAAGCGCGGCTCGCGCTCCGGCGAGAGCACCTACGTCGGCAAGGGCTGCGCTGCGGTGCACGGTCGGCTGCGCTCGAGCGACGAGAGCAGCAGCTATTCGTACTACGTCGGCTGCTGAAGCGGTGCAGCGCGGCGACGTGACGACGCGTTGCATGCCCTATCCGGCAAGCCCGACATCAGCGCCACGACGCCGGCACTCCGGGCCGGGCCCGGCAGCGGCGCTGATCCGCGGGCGGCCACTCCACCCGCGGCAACGGCAGCGACCTGTGCGGCTACGAATGACCGGTGCGCTTCCTGGTCGACCGGCCGGTGTCGATGGAGCGGCGCGTCCATGCGGTGCGGCCTGGACGGTCCGCCCGGTGCCCGCCGGTCGAAATCCGCTGCCGCTGTTCGGGGCTGCTCGTGCGGCTGGTGCCGGTGGCGTGGCTGCGCCTGCACTGCGCGGCCGCGGGAACCGCTCTGCCGGACGGTGATCGGCGCGCCGGCAAGCTCACATCGCCCTGAACAGATGCACGTAGGCGCGGCTGACCGGCAGCTCGGCGGCGTGGCCGCGCACCCGGACGAACAGCCGGCTCAGCTCGTCGCGGCGGGTCCCGGCGAGGTGCTCGAGGTTGACGATGGTCGAGCGGTGGATCTGCTGGAAGCGCTCGGGGTCGAGCTGGGCGGCGAGCTCGGTGATCGGGGTGCGGATCAGGTGCTCGCCTTCGACCGTGCGCACGCAGGTGTACTTGTCGTCGGCGTGGAAGAACAGCACCGTCGCGACGTCGATCTGGTGGGTGAGCTCGCCCTGGCTGGCGCGCACGTAGCGCAGTTGCGGGCCGGCCGGGGCGCTCGCCGTCAGGCGCTGCAGGGCGGTCGCCAGGCGGGCGTCGACGGGCGCCGCGGTGCTCGCCGCCTTCAAGCGCTCGACCGTCCGGGCGAGCCGCTCGGCCTTCACCGGCTTGAGCACGTAGTCGAGCGCCTGCTGCTCGAAGGCGGCGACCGCGAACTCGTCGTAGGCGGTGACGAAGACGACCCGGGTCGTGCCTTCGATGCCTTGCGCCACCTCGAGGCCGGTCAGGCCCGGCATCTTGATGTCGAGGAAGGCGAAGTCGGGCTGCAAGGCGGCGATCCGCTCCGCCGCCTCGACGCCGTTCTTCGCCACCGCGACGATGCGCAGCTCCGGCCAGGCGGCCGCGAGCGCCTTTTCCAGGTAGGCCGCGAGGTGCGGCTCGTCGTCGGCGATCAGCGCGCCGGGCATGGGGCGGGTGGCGTGGCGCCGTCGCGCGCGAGCGAGGGCAGCGACAGCGATGCGCGCACGCCGTGCGGCAGGACGCTTTCGATGCGCAGCGCGGCGGCGCCGCCGTGCGCCTGGCGCAGCCGCTCGCGGATGTTGGCCAGCGCCGTGCCGCTGCCGCGGGTGCGCGCCACTGGGCGCGCGCCGGCCTGCTCGGCCGACATGCCGGCACCGTCGTCCTCGACCGTGACGACCAGGTCCGGCCCCTCGCGCCGCGCCGAGATGCGGATCGTGCCGCCGCTGATCAGCGGCTCGAGGCCGTGCACGATCGCGTTCTCGACCAGCGGCTGCAGGCTGAGCGCGGGCAGGGCGAGGCCGCGCAGGCCCTCGGCGACGTCGATCGTGTAGTGCAGGCGGTCTTCCATGCGGATCTCGATGATGCGCATGTAGGCCTCGACCAGGGCGAGCTCGTCGCCGAGCGTGTGCGCGTTCTGGCTCAGGCCGGCGAGCGAAGCGCGCAGGTAGTCGACGAAGGACTCGAGCATCAGCCTGGCGCGCGCCGTGTCGGCCTCCATCAGCGAGACGACGTTGGCCAGGGTGTTGAACAGGAAGTGCGGCTCGATCTGCGCCTGGAGCAGGCGCAGCTGGGCCTCGGTGGCGCGGTTCTCGGCCTGGATCTCGCGGTTCTTGAGGGCGAAGAACTGGTGGAAGACGATGGTCAGGATCAGGCTCAGCAGGGCGCCGCCGGCCAGCGCGTTGCCGGGAACCTGCTCGACCCAGCCGCGCAGGTCGACGCCGAGCACCCACAGCACGCCGAGCGGCCAGCCGATCGAGACGCCGACGATCGGCACGGTCGAATAGAAGACGGTCCGCTGCCAGGGCCTGGCGCGCTGCAATCGCGCCTTGCCGACGATCCGGGTCGAGGCCAGGAACAGGAAGTGGATCGCGTAGCCGACGCACAGGCTGATCATCAGGTTGGTCTGGTACCAGCGCCACCAGTTGGCCATCGATCCGGCGCCGCCGCGCCGTCCGCTCGAGAGCGCATAGCCGACCAGCGTCAGCCCGACCGCGACGAGCACGCAGAAGGCGAGGGTCCAGACGAAGGCGAGCCACCACGGACCCGGGTCGGGATCGTCCTGGCTGAGCCACGAGCGCCAGGAGCGGCGCAGCAGAGCGATGTCCATGGCCGGCGAGTGTACGAACCGGCTCGCCCGGGACGGCCGGCCTGCGACCGGTCGCCAGCGGGGCCGACGAAGCGCGAGCCGGCGGCGCCGCTGTCGGCCGGGTGCGGCGAGCCGGCGCCACCGGGCGCCCCCCGGGCAGCGCGGTGGCCGACGAGAGGCGGCTCCCTACAATCCCGGCCTCCGCCCTCCCTTCGATCCCATGCAGGTCCACGCTTCCGTCTTCAAGGCCTACGACATCCGCGGCATCGTCGACAAGACGATCGACCTGAAGTTCGCCGAGCACCTGGGCCGCGCCTTCGCCAGCGAGGCGGTCGCGGCCGGCGAGCGGGCGGTCGCGGTCGGCCGGGACGGCCGGCATTCCGGGCCGGGCCTGGCGGCGGCGCTGATCCGCGGCCTGGCGTCGACCGGGCTCGACGTCGTCGACCTCGGGCCGGTGACGACGCCGATGCTCTACTACGTCGCCGCCACCCGCGCCGCGCATGGCTGCACGAGCGGCGTGCAGGTGACCGGCAGCCACAACCCGAAGGACTACAACGGCTTCAAGATGGTCCTGGCCGGGCGGGCGATTCACGGCGAGGAGATCCAGCAGCTGCGCCGGCGCATGGAGCGCGAGGACTACGTCAAGGCGCACGGCCGCAGCGCGACGATGGAGATCCTGCCCGAGTACCGCGCCCGCATCGTGCGCGACTGCCACCTCGCGCGGCCGATGACCATCGCCGTCGATTCCGGCAACGGCATCCCCGGCGCCTCGGCGCCCGGCATCCTGCGCGCGCTCGGCTGCACCGTGCACGAGATGTACTCCGAGGTCGACGGCGACTTCCCCAACCATCATCCCGACCCGAGCAAGCCCGAGAACCTGGCCGAGCTGGTGCGCGTGGTGCAGAACGGCGACGCCGAGCTCGGCCTGGCCTTCGACGGCGACGGCGACCGCCTCGGCGTCGTCACGAAAGACGGCGCGATCATCTACCCCGACCGCCAGCTCATGCTCTTCGCACGCGATGTGCTCAAGCGCAACCACGGTGCGACCATCCTCTTCGACGTGAAGTGCTCGCAGCAGCTCGCGCCGCTGATCCGCGCCGCGGGCGGCGAGCCGCTGATGTGGAAGACCGGACATTCGCTGGTCAAGGCCAAGATGAAGGAGCTCGGCGCGCCGCTTGCCGGCGAGATGAGTGGCCACATCTTCTTTGGCGAGCGCTGGTACGGCTTCGACGACGCCACCTACACGGCGGCGCGCCTGCTCGAGATCCTGAGCATGAGCGCCGATCCGAGCGCGGTGCTGAACGCGCTGCCCACGAGCTTCTCGACGCCCGAGCTGAACGTCGCCTGCGCCGAGGGCGAGCCGCAGCAGGTGGTCGAGCGGCTGCGCGCCGAGGCGAAGTTCCCGGGGGCGCGCGAGATCGTCACCATCGACGGCGTGCGGGTCGAGTACGACGACGGCTTCGGCCTGATCCGCGCCTCCAACACCACGCCGGTGCTGGTGCTGCGCTTCGAAGGTTCGACGCCGCAGGCTCTGGCGCGGATCCAGGCCGATGGCATGGCCGCCCTGCGGGCCGTCAAGCCAGACGCGCAGATCGTCGCGGCCGCCCATTGAATCGCGGCGCCGGGTCGCCCGCGCCGCGACCGCCGTGCGCGTCCTGATCGTCAAGCTCTCCTCGCTGGGCGATGTCGTCCAGACCTTCCCGGTCCTGAACGACCTGCGCCGGAACCTGCGCGGGGTGCTGATCGACTGGGTGGTGGAAGAGGCGTTCGCGCCGCTGCTCGACGAGGTGGTCGGGGTCGAGCGGATCCTGGCGATCGCCCAGCGCCGCTGGCGGCGCCGCCTGTTCGACACCGACATGCAGGACGAGCGGCGCGACTTCCTGGCGAAGCTGCGCCTCGAGCCGTACGGCGCGGTGATCGACTTCCAGGGCCTGGTCAAGTCGGCGCTGGTGGCCCGGCAGGCGCGCCTGGCGCCGGGCGGCCACCGCTACACCTACGGCAACGGCAGCGAGCTGTGCGGCTACGAATGGCCGGTGCGCTTTCTGGTCGACCGGCCGGTGCCGATGGAGCGGC
The DNA here is from genome assembly GCA_040007855.1 of Caldimonas sp. Taxonomy (GTDB): domain Bacteria; phylum Pseudomonadota; class Gammaproteobacteria; order Burkholderiales; family Burkholderiaceae_C; genus Schlegelella_A. The sequence goes on along the minus strand of JBDTUG010000150.1, from coordinate 3,629 downwards.
GCGTCCATGCGGTGCGGCGCTACCGGCTGCTGGCGGCGCGCGCGCTCGGCTACGCCATCGACGGCGTGCCGCCGCGCGTCGACTGGCGCTTCGCCGTGGCCCCCGGCGACCGCCGCGACGTCCTGATCGCGCACGGCACGACGCGGGTCGACAACGAATGGCCGGAGCCCGACTGGGTCGAGATCGGCCGGCGCCTGGTCGCGGCCGGCTTTCGGGTCGTGCTGCCGCACGCCGGCGAGCGCGAGACGCTGCGCGTGCAGCGGCTCGCCCTGGCGATCGGCCCGGCGGCGGTCGAGCTGCTCGCGCCGATGCCGATCGACGCGATCGCCCGCCGCATGGCCGGCTGCGTCGGCGTGATCGGCGTCGACTCGGGCCTGAGCCACCTGGCGGTGGCGCTCGACCTGGTCCATGTGCAGATCTTCAGCCAGCCGCGCGCCCGCCGCGCCGGGCCGGTCGACAGCAGCTACCAGTTGCCGGTCGGCGGCGACGCCGCCCCGTCGGTCGACGCGGTCTGGGCGGCCTGGGATCAGGCCTGGGCGGCCCGCCCGGTGCCCGCCGGCCGATGATCCGCCGCCTCTATTCGGCCCTGCTCGTGCTGCTGGTGCCGGTGGCATGGCTGCGCCTGCACTGGCGCGGCCGCAGGGAGCCGCTCTACCGGACGGCGATCGGCGAGCGCTTCGGCCGCTACCTCGACGCGCCGAGCCAGGGCTGGCTCTGGCTGCACGCGGTCTCGCTCGGCGAGACGCGTGCCGCGGCGCCGCTGATCGAGGCGCTGCGCCAGTCGATGCCCGGCCGGCCGGTGCTCCTGACCCACGGCACGGCGACCGGCCGCAACGCCGGCGCGGCCCTGCTGCGGCCGGGCGACGCGCAGGTCTGGCTGCCCTACGACACACGGGCGGCGGTGCGAGCCTTCTTCGTCCACTTCCGACCGGCGGTCGGCGTGCTGATGGAGACCGAGATCTGGCCGAACCTGCTGGCGGAGGCGCAAGTCCGGGGCGTGCCGATGCTGCTCGCCAACGCGCGCATGAGCGAGCGCAGCCGGCGCCGCGGCCAGCGCGTCGACGCCTTGCTGCGGCCGGCCTTCGCCAGCCTGACCGCAGTCTTCGCGCAGAGCCGGGCCGACGCCGGCCGCCTCCGCGAAGCCGGCGCGAGCGCGGTCAGCGTCGAAGGCAACCTGAAGTTCGACATCGACGCCGAGCCGCGCCTGATCGGGATGGGCAGGCGCTGGCGGGCCGCGCTCGCGCCGCGCCGGGTCGTCCTCGCCGCGTCGACCCGCGAGGGCGAGGAAGCGAGCCTGCTCGCGGCCTGGCAGGCGGTGCCCGGGCCGCGGCCGCTGCTCGTGATCGCGCCGCGCCATCCGCAGCGTTTCGAGGCGGTCGCCGGGCTGATCGCCGCCTCGGGGATGAGCTTCGCGCGGCGCAGCAACTGGGGCGAGCTGCCGCCGGCGGCCGTGGCCGTCGCCGATCTCTGGCTCGGCGACTCGATGCTCGAAATGCCGGTCTGGTACACGCTCGCTGACGTCGCCCTGCTCGGCGGCAGCTTCGAGCCGCTCGGCGGGCAGAACCTGATCGAGGCGGCGGCGTGCGGGTGCCCGGTCGTCCTGGGCCCGCACACCTTCAACTTCGTCGACGCCGCGGCGCTCGCCCTCGCCGCAGGCGCGGCGGTCCGGGTGGCGACGATGGAAGAGGGCGTGGCGCGCGCGCTGGCCCTTGTCGGCAGCGACGAGCAGGCACGCCGCGCGGCAGCGGCGCTCGCCTTTGCCGCGGCGCATCGCGGCGCCGCGCGGCGCATGGCAGCCGCGATCAGCCGCGCAGCAGCGACGGCAGCGGCCTGACCTTCTCGCTGCCGGGGAAGACCTCGCCGGCGAGGCTGCGCGCGCTGATCTGCAGGTGATCGGCGAGCACGCCCTTCAGCACCGCGCGCAGGTCGGTGGTGATGCGCAGGTCGCGGCCTTCGTGGCGATGGCTGCGCGCCAGTCCCGGCCAGTCGGCGACGACTCGGCCGCCCTGCACCGCGCCGCCGAGCACGAAAGCCGCACCGCCCGTGCCGTGGTCGGTGCCGAGCGTGCCGTTGACGGCGACCTCGCGGCCGAACTCGCTGGCGACGACGACGACGGTGCGGCGCCAGGTGCCGGTCCCTGCCAGGCCGCCGCGCAGGTCGGCCAGACCGGCGTCGAGCTGGCGCAGGGCGGCGGCGAAGGCGCCGTTCGGGCTGGCCTGGTTGGCGTGGCTGTCCCAGCCGCCGAGCTCCAGCACCGCTACCTGCGGGCCGCTCGGCTGGCTCAGGAACTCGGCGGCGCGGCGGGCGAGGGTGACGAAGGCGCCCGGTCGCGGCCCCGCCATCCCGGGCGGGGCGTCCTGCATCGGCGCTGGCGCGTCGAGATGGAGGCGACGCGCCCGCTCGAGTGCGTCGGCAAGCGCCGGGTCGCCGGCGTACATGCGCTCGAGCCGGCCGACCAGGTCGGCGGAGGGATCGGGCAGCAGCGAGGGCGCCCAGGTGTCGACGTCGGCGCGGCCGCGCAGCACCAGCGGCACCGTGGTGTCGAGGGCGATGCCCTTGCTGCCGCTCGCCGCCAGGGCCCGGCCGAGCCAGCCGGTGGCCAGCTCGTAGGGGCGGGTGCCGCCGCTTTCCAGCACCTGCTGGGCATCGAAGTGGGAGCGCTCGCGGTAGGGCAGGCCGACCGCGTGAACGAGCGCCGCTTCGCCGCGCAGGACCATGGCGTGCAGCTCGCCGAGCTGGGGGTGCAGGGAGAAGGTCGGGTCGATGCGCAGCGGCGGCGCCGCGAACTGGCCGAGCGGCCCGCGCGCGGCGGCGAAGTCGGGATCGCCGAGCGCGGGCGCGACGCCGAGGCCGTCCATGCCGCCGCGCAGGATCACCAGCACGAAGCGGTTGCCGCCGGGCCCGGCGGCGCCCGCCAGGGTGAGCGTCGGCCAGGCAGCGAGGCCGCCGGTGACCGCGGCTGCGGCGAGCAGGCGCCGGCGCGTCGGGTCGGGCCCGGCACCGCCCGGGGCTCGTGCGTCGGGATCGATCAAGACGGGAGGCAGGCGGGTCATGGAGGCTCCTCGACGCCGTTCAGCGGCGCTGGAATTCCGGGGCGAGCAGGAGCAGCGCGAGCGCCTGGGAGGCGTCGGCGGCGCGCTCGATCTGGCGCGCGGTCTCGGCGCCGAGGCGCGGCCCGAGGCTGTCGGCGGCGAGGCTGCGCGCGTCGATCCGGCGGCCGGCGCGCTCGGCGATGCGGGTCGCCCACTCGACGCGCTTCCAGACCGCGTCGGGGCCGAGCCAGTCTTCGGCGCGATCGCTCCAGCCGGCCGGCGAGGGCGCGGCCATCACCCGCTGGCCGAGGGCGAACACCGGGCCGGCCGGGTTGTCGGCCACCGCCCCGGCGGCGTTGGCGGCCGCCGCCCGCTCGAACAGGCGCTCGCCGGCGCCGAGCAGGCGCGCGGTCGAAACGACGAACTCCTCGGGCGTCTTCAGCTTGGCCGGCTCGCCGTGCCAGGCCGCGTCGTGGCCGATCAGCGCCCGATAGACCTCGCCGAGCTCGCCGCCGCTCTTCAGGTAGACGGCGGCGAGGCGATCGACCAGCGCCGGCGGCGGCTCGTCGGCGACGAAGTGGCGGGCCAGCTTGGTGG
>JBDTUG010000149.1:0-8295 GCA_040007855.1 Caldimonas sp. | reverse complement strand
CTGTCGGCGGTGCTGATGGCGGTGGCGATCCGCTGCAAGACCTTCAAGGAAGCGCAGGCCAGCTCGACCGTGGTCGTCCTGCTGACCTCGCTGCTGCCGCTCGTCAACGTCTTCAACCTGGGCAGCGAATCGCCCTGGCAGATCTGGGTGCCGGCGCTGGCCCAGAACACCTTGATGACGCGCGTGCTCAAGGGCGAGGACTTCAGCGTCGCCCAGGTGCTGATCCCGCTGGCGGTGTGCCTGCTGCTCACCGCGGTGGGGGTCTGGTTCGTGGCCCGAATGCTGCGCCAGGCGGCGCTCAAGTGAGCACGACGCCAGTCGTGCCGGCCGGGCTGCCGGAAGACATCGAGTGGCGCTGGCGCCGCTTCGACGCGCTGCGCCCGCTCGAGCTGCAGAAGATCCATGCCGCCCGCCAGCGCGTCTTCGCCCTCGAGCAGCAGTGCGTCTACCTCGATGCCGACGAATGCGACGAGCGGTCCTTCCATCTCGCCGCCTGGTCGGCACTGCAGCGCGAGCCACTCGCCTACGCGCGCCTGATCGACCCGGGCGTGAAGTACGCCGAGGCGTCGATCGGCCGGGTGGTCACGGTCGGCGCCGGCCGTGGCCACGGCCTCGGACGTGAGCTGATGGTGCGGGCGCTTGCCGAGGCGGCGCGGGTCTGGCCAGGGATGGCGATCCGCATATCGGCGCAGACCCGGCTCGAGCGCTTCTACGCCGGGCTGGGTTTCGTCGCGGTCGGCCTGCCCTATCTCGAGGACGGCATCGAGCACACCGAGATGCTGCGCGCTGCCGGCACGCCCTGAGCGGGCGGAAAAAATACAATCGGCGGTCGCCGGAGCGCGCCGCCATGCTGTTTCCCCAACAATTCGATGTCGTCGTGATCGGCGGCGGGCACGCCGGAACCGAGGCGGCGCTCGCCGCCGCGCGCATGGGTGCGAGCACCCTGCTGCTGACCCACTCGCTCGAGACGCTCGGCCAGATGAGTTGCAACCCGTCGGTCGGCGGCATTGGCAAGGGCCACCTCGTCAAGGAGATCGATGCGCTCGGCGGCGCGATGGCCGAGGCTGCCGACGAAGCCGGGATCCACTTCCGGATCCTGAACGGCTCGAAGGGTCCGGCGGTGCGGGCGACGCGTGCCCAGGCCGATCGCGTGCTGTACCGGGCGGCGATCCGCCGGCGCCTGGAAAACCAGCCCAACCTGCGTCTATTTCAGGCGGCGTGCGACGACCTGATCGTCGCAGGCGACCGTGTGACGGGCGTTGTGACGCAAGTAGGCGTCCGCTTCGATTGTTCCGCGGTGGTCTTGACGGCTGGCACATTTCTGGACGGCCGCATTCACGTCGGCCTGCAGAACCATGCCGCCGGTCGCGCTGGCGACCCCCCGGCCGTCACCCTCTCGGCGCGCCTCAAGGAGCTGAAGCTGCCGCAAGGGCGCCTGAAGACCGGCACCCCGCCGCGCCTGGATGGCCGGACCATCGACTATTCCCGTCTGGTCGAGCAGCCTGGCGATGGCGCCGGCGCGCAGGCCGGGCCTGGCGAGGTGCCGGTGTTCAGCTTTCTCGGCGATCCGACGCGGCACCCGCGCCAGGTGTCGTGCTGGATCACCCAGACCAACGCGCGCACCCACGAGATCATCCGCTCGGGCTTTGCCGAGAGCCCGATGTTCACCGGCCTGATCGACGGCGTCGGCCCGCGCTACTGCCCGAGCATCGAGGACAAGGTAAACCGGTTCGCCGGCAAGGACTCGCATCAGATCTTTCTCGAGCCGGAAGGCCTGGGCACGCACGAGGTCTACCCGAACGGGATCTCGACCTCGCTGCCCTTTTCCGTCCAGGTCGAGGCGGTGCGCTCGATCGCCGGCCTCGAGCGGGCGCACATCGTTCGACCCGGCTATGCCATCGAGTACGACTATTTCGATCCGCAGGCATTGAAACCGAGCTTCGAGACCCGAGCGATCGCCGGCCTGTTCTTCGCCGGGCAGATCAACGGTACGACCGGCTACGAAGAGGCCGCAGCGCAGGGCTTGCACGCCGGCATCAACGCGGCCCGCGAGGTGCGCGGCGAGCCGGCCTGGATTGCAGCGCGCGACCAGGCCTACCTCGGCGTGCTGGTCGACGACCTGGTAAGCAAGGGCGTGACCGAGCCGTACCGGATGTTCACCAGTCGTGCCGAATACCGGCTGCACCTGCGGGAAGACAACGCCGACGTCCGGCTGACGGAGATTGGCCGGCGGCTGGGTGTCGTGCCGGACGCGCGCTGGGCGGCTTTCGAGCGCAAGCAAACGCACGTTTCACGTGAAACCACCCGCCTCACCGGTTTGCGAGTGGGCCCCTCGGCGGCCGGTCCGGGTCGCCCGGAGCTGACCCGCGACTACAGCCTGCTCGACCTGCTGCGCCGTCCCGGAGTCGACTTCGACGCGGTGACGGCATGGCGGGCAGCAGACGACGGCGACGCCGTTTCACGTGAAACGTTACGGGACGAACTGGGACGGCCGCTGGCCGATGCGGTGATCGCCAGTATCGAGATCTCGGCCCGCTATGCCGGCTATCTCGGCAAACAGCAGGAGCAGGTGGAGCGGAGCGGTGGCGCCGGGAGCGTCGAGTTGCCGGAGTCGCTCGACTACGCCGCGGTGCGGGCCTTGTCGTACGAAGCGCGCCAGGTCCTGGCGAAGCATCGGCCGGACACCATCGGCCGCGCCGCCCGTCTGCCCGGCATCACCCCGGCGGCGATCTCGTTGCTGCTAGTCCATCTGAAGAAGCTCAGGCGCGGCGACGCTTCGGCCAACGACGACGGCGCTGAGCGCGCCAGCGCTTGACGGCCGCGCAGACATCGCAGGCACCTGCGGGCGCCGCGCCGGGCCTCCGGGGTCGCTTGGAAGAGGCGACGAACACGCTGGGCCTGTCGCTCACCGAGCGCCAGGCGACGCAGCTGATCGAGTTCGTCGAACTGCTGGCCCGTTGGAACCGGACCTACAACCTGACCGCGGTCCGCGACCCGGCAGCCATGCTGACACACCATGTGCTCGACTGCCTCGCGGCGGTGCCGCCGCTGCGCCGGGAAGGGTTCGAAAACGCGCGCGTGCTCGACGTCGGCAGCGGCGGCGGCCTGCCCGGCGTGGTCTGGGCGGTCATGCACCCGGACATGACCGTGACCTGCGTCGACAGCGTCGGCAAGAAAGCCGCCTTCATCCAGCACGCCGCCGGCGCGCTGGGCTTGCCCAGGCTGCAGGGCAGACATATCCGGGTCGACGCGATTTCGATGGCGGCTTCGATCTCGGAGGCGATTGCGGTCGCCGCCAACAGCAAGCGCCTTCCGCAGGGCACGCGGTCCGTGAGGGACGAGCGCTTCGATCTCGTGACGTCGCGCGCCTTCGCTTCGCTCGCCGACTTCGTGGCCCTGACCGGCGCCGTGCTGGCCGAAGGCGGCAGGTGGCTGGCCATGAAGGGCAAGCTGCCCGTCGACGAGATCGCTGCGCTGCCTGCGGACGTCGAGATGTTTTACGTGGAACCACTCCTGGTCCCTGGCCTGGCGGCCGAGCGTTGCCTTGTGTGGATCCGCGCCGCTGACAGGACACTCAACACTGTACTGTCTTCTGAAGAGAGTGTGCGCTCGCACTCAGTCCTTCGTCCTGGACCGGGAACATCGTGAGCCGCATCTATTGCATCGCCAACCAGAAGGGCGGCGTCGGCAAGACGACGACCACCGTCAACCTGGCCGCCGGACTGTCCCGACTCGGCCGTCGCGTTCTGGTCGTCGACCTCGACCCGCAGGGCAACGCGACCATGGGCTCGGGCGTCGACAAGCGCACCCTCGACCCGAGCGTCTACGACGTCCTGCTGGAAAGCGCGACCATCGCCGAGGCGCGGCGGCCCAGCCCGAAAGGCGGCTACGACGTGGTCGGCGCCAACCGCGAGCTGGCGGGCGCCGAGGTCGAGCTGGTCGGCGTCGAGCGCCGCGACAAGCGGCTGCGCAGCGCCCTCGCCGTCGTGACGGCCGAGTACGACTTCATCCTGATCGATTGCCCGCCGAGCCTCAGCCTGCTCACCCTCAACGGTCTGGCCTGCGCGCATGGCGTGGTGGTGCCGATGCAGTGCGAGTACTTCGCCCTCGAAGGCCTGAGCGACCTGGTCAACACCATCAAGCAGGTGCACGCCAACATCAACCCCGAGCTCGAGGTGATCGGCATCCTGCGCGTCATGTTCGACGCCCGCATCACCCTGCAGGCGCAGGTCAGCGAGCAGTTGAAGGCGCATTTCGGCGAGCGCGTGTTCGACACCGTGATCCCGCGCAACGTGCGCCTCGCCGAAGCGCCGAGCTACGGCATGCCGGGACTGGTGTTCGACCCGGCGTCGAAGGGCGCGATCGCGTTCCTCGACTTCGCGCGCGAGATGGCGGCCCGCGTCGACCGGGGCGCCGAAGCGAAGTGACGAGCGGGTTCGACGACGCCCTGCTCGCCCGCATCGAAGACGCCGGCGTCAACGCCAGCGCGCCGCGCGAGCAACGCTGGATCGACGGCTGGCTGGTCCGCTATTCGCCCGGCAAGGCGAAGCGGGCGCACTGCATCCAGGCGGTCGCGGCCGGCCGTTTGCCGGTCGAGGCGAAGCTGGCGCGCTGCCTTCGCGTCTACGAGCGGGCGGGCCTGCGCCCGTACGTGCGGATCACGCCGTTCTCGCAGCCGCCCGGCCTCGACGAGCATCTGGCCGCGCTCGGCATGGAGCGGATCGACGACACCCGGGTGATGGTGGCGGCGACGCTTGCCGACGTCGCCGTAACGGGCGCGCCGGCCGTGCCAGGGCCGGAAGGCGAAGTCCGGACGGTCGACAGCGCGACCTTTGCCGAGTGGGTCGGCGGTCAGCGCGGGTCGTCTGCCGGGGAGCGGCAGGCCCACGCCGAACGGCTGCGCCAGGCGCCGGTCGACCATCGCGCGCTGTTGCTGGTCGATGCGCGCGGCCGGACGGTCGCCGGCGGGCAGGTCGCCCTCGAGGACGACCTCGTCGGGCTCTACGACGTCTTCACGGCCGAGGAGTGGCGCGGGCGCGGCCTGGGCCGGGCCTTGTGCCGTGCGCTGCTGCGCGCCGCGGTGGCCGAAGGCGCGCGAATCGCCTACCTGCAGGTCGAAGCCGGCAACGCGCCGGCCCGGCAAATCTATCGGCAGCTCGGTTTCACCGACGCGTACGCCTACCACTACCGGGCGCCGGCAGCACCCTGAGCCGGCCGGTCAGAGACCGGTGCCTTCGTCGATCCCCAGGTGCACGTTCATGCACTGCACGGCAGCTCCGCTCGCGCCTTTGCCGAGGTTGTCGAGCCGGGCCATGAGCAGCGCCTGCGCGCCGTGGCCGGAGACGAACAGCTCGACCCGATTGCTGTCGTTGCACGCCTGGACGTCGAAGTAGCCGTCGTCGAGCGTCGTCGCGTCGCCGAGCGGCATGACGCGAACGAAGCGCTCGCCGGCATAGCGTTCGGCGAGCGCGCCATGCAGGTGCTCCAGGGTCGTGCCGCGGCGCGCTTCGGCAAGGTGCAGTGGGACCGTCACCGACAGGCCCTTCAGGAAGTTGCCGACGATCGGCATGAAGATCGGCCGCGTCTCGAGCCGGCTGTGCGCCGCCATTTCGGGCAGGTGCTTGTGCGTGAGACCGAGCGCGTAGGGGCGCGGCGAGAGCAGCCTCTGGTCGCCGCCGGCCTCGTACTGGGCGATCATTTTCTTCCCGCCGCCGGAATAGCCGGTGATCGAGCTGGCCGTCAACGCGGCCGATTGCGGGATCAGGCCGGCATCGACGAGCGGCCGAACCAGCAGGATGAAGCCGGTGGCATGACAGCCCGGGTTGGAGATGCGCTTGGAGTCGCGCAGCCTGGCGCGCTGATCCGGGGCGAGCTCGGGCAGGCCATACACCCAGTCGGAAGCGGTGCGGTGCGCGGTGCTGGCGTCGACCAGGCAGGTGGCGGGATTGCTGAGGAGGGCCGCGGCCTCGCGCGCCGCGGTGTCCGGCAGGCAGAGGAAGGCGACGTCGGCGGCGTTGAGCAGGCGCGAGCGCTCGGCCGGATCCTTGCGCAGCTCGGGAGCGGCGCGCAGCACCTCGACGTCGCTGCGCTGGGCGAGGTATTCGTGGATCCGAAGGCCGGTCGTGCCTTCCTGGCCGTCGACGAAAACGAGGGTGCTCATAGGGTCTGCGATCCCGGGAAGGTCCGAAGCATACCGCCGTGCGCCGGCCCGTGCCGACGCTGCCGCAGCGCGGTCCGGCGCGGTCGATCAAGGACAATCGGCCGATGGCGACGAAGAAATTCAAGGGGCTCGGCCTCGGCCTCGAAGCCCTGCTCGGGCCGACCGTGCCGCACTCGCCCGCGTCCCATGCGGCCTACGGCGAAGAGGTGCCGCGCAGCCTCGCCCTCGAGCAGCTCCAGGCGGGCCGCTACCAGCCGCGCACCCGCTTCGACGACGTCGGCCTGCAGGAGCTCGCCGACAGCATCAGGGCGCAGGGCGTGATGCAGCCGGTGCTGGTGCGCCCGCTCGCCGCCGGAGGCGACGCTGCCGGTCGCTTCGAGATCATCGCCGGTGAGCGCCGGGTGCGCGCCGCCCGGCTGGCCGGGCTGACGCAAGTGCCGGTGCTGGTGCGCGACGTGGCCGACGAAGCAGCGGCGGCGATGGCGCTGATCGAGAACATGCAGCGCGAGGACCTCAACCCGCTCGAGGAAGCGCGCGGCCTGCAGCGCCTGACCGGCGAGTTCGGCCTGACCCACGACGCGGCGGCGCGCGCCGTCGGCCGCTCGCGCAGCGCCACCACCAACCTGCTGCGCCTGCTCCACCTGAGCGAGCCGGTCCAGCAGATGCTGCTCGCCGGTGCGATCGAGATGGGGCACGCCCGCGCCCTGCTGCCGCTGGCCGGGGCCGACCAGATCCAGGGCGCCAACGAGATCGTCGCCAAGGGGCTGAACGTGCGCGAGGCCGAACGGCTCGCCGCCCGGCGCGCCGCAGGCAGCGGTCGGCAGGCGCCGCTGCTGCGCGCGAAACGTCAGAAGTCGAATGACATTCTTCGGCTCGAGCGGCAACTCTCCGACACTTTGGCGGCCGCCGTCGAGATCCGGCTGCGGCCGGGGAACTCGGCGAAGGGCGATCGCGGCGAGATCGCGATCACCTTCGCGTCGCTCGACGAGCTCGACGGCCTGCTTGCCAGGCTCGGCCACGAAGCGGCCTGAACGCGCCCTGAGCGACTCATGACGCGCCGAGCAACTTTGCACGCCGCGCCGAGTCCTACGACCCGTCGTGGTCAACCGGGATGGAATTCGGCACGTTGCTTGCTAACCTGCTCAAGACGATGGGACGTGAGCAACGCCGCAAAGGCCTCGCTTTTCGAGGCACCGCCTTGTGGCACGATGACTGAAGCTTGAGCTGACACCTGCTGGTGCAAGGAAAGCTCTGATGGCGCCCCGCCGGGCTCCATCAGAACTTCCCCGGAAGCACGAAGGCCAAAAGCCTTCGCGGCCTTCCCGTCGCACAGGAGATCAGCATGGATGTCATCAGCAACTTTGCCGCGCGCTTCGAGCGCAGTCGCGAAGAAGAGCTGTCGATCGAGGACTACCTCGCCGAATGCAAGCGCAACCCGCTTGCCTACGCCACCGCCGCCGAGCGGATGTTGAAGGCGATCGGCGAGCCGACCATGGTCGATACGCGAAACGACGTGCGCCTGTCGCGCCTGTTCGCCAACAAGGTCATCAAGATCTACCCAGCCTTCGCCGAGTTCTACGGCATGGAAGACGCGATCGAGCAGGTCGTCAGCTACTTCCGCCACGCCGCCCAGGGCCTCGAGGAGAAAAAGCAGATCCTCTACCTGCTCGGCCCGGTCGGCGGCGGCAAGAGCTCGATCGCCGAGCGCCTCAAGCTGCTGATGGAGCACGTGCCGTTCTACGCGATCAAGGGCTCGCCCGTGAACGAATCGCCGCTCGGCCTGTTCGATCCCGTCGAGGATGGCCCGCTGCTCGAGAAGGAATACGGCATCCCGGCGCGCTACCTGACGCGCATCCTCAGCCCCTGGTCGGTGAAGCGCCTCGACGAGTACGGCGGCGACATTCGCCGCTTCAAGATCGTCAAGCGCCATCCCAGCGTGCTCAAGCAGGTCGGCGTGTCCAAGACCGAGCCGGGCGACGAGAACAACCAGGACATCTCGGCGCTGGTCGGCAAGGTCGACATCAGGAAGCTCGAGACCTTTGCCCAGGACGACCCCGACGCGTACAGCTTCTCCGGCGGCCTGTGCCTTGCCAACCAGGGCCTGCTCGAGTTCGTCGAGATGTTCAAGGCGCCGA
>JBDTUG010000148.1:0-8392 GCA_040007855.1 Caldimonas sp. | reverse complement strand
CGACGTCGGGCATGAACAGCGTGTCGCCGACGAACACCGAGCCGTCGATCAGGTAAGCCATGTCGGCCGGCGTGTGGCCGGGCACCAGCATCGCGGTGGCCTCGACCGAACCGATCATGAAGCTCTCGCCGTCCGTGAACAGGTGGTCGAACTGGCTGCCATCGGGCAAGAAGCTGCGCTCGAGGTTGTAGAGCTTCTTGAAGGTCGCCTGGACCACGCGGATGTTCTCGCCGATGGCGACCTTGCCGCCTGCGCGATGGTGCAGGTAACTTGCGCCCGACAGGTGGTCGGCATGAGCGTGGGTCTCCAGGATCCAGTCGACCTGCAACCCGTTCTCCGCCACGCAGGCGAGCACCCGGTCGGCCGAGGCGGTGCCGGTGTGGCCGGACTTGAAATCGTAGTCGAGCACCGGGTCGATGACCGCAGCGCGCCGTGTGGCCAGGTCCCACACGACATAGGTGACGGTCCAGGTCTTGGGGTCGAAGAAGGCCTGCGTGGCGGTTCGCTCGCTCATGGTGTGCACTGCTTGTCCGGATTTCCATCTATCGATTGGTGGCGCAGACCACTGGCAGTATCAGGCCGTCTTGGCGGCGACGAACGCGGCCGACTCGATCCGGGGAACGACGCGGCGGCGCCGCAAGAGGTACCAGGCCGCGGGGACGACCAGCATGCTCAGCAAGGGGGCCGTGACCATGCCGCCGATCATCGGCGCGGCGATGCGGCTCATGACTTCGGAACCGGTGCCGCTTCCCCACATGATCGGCAGCAGTCCGGCGATGACGACCGCAACCGTCATGGCCTTGGGCCGGACGCGAAGCACGGCTCCCTCGCGGATCGCCGCCAGCAGGGTCGTCTCGTCGTCGGGTTCGCCGGCGGCTAGGCGGCGCGCCAGCGCGTTCTTCAGGTAGACGAGCATCACGACGCCGAACTCGGCGGCGATTCCCGCCAAGGCGATGAAACCCACCGCCGAGGCGACCGACAAGGAGTGCCCCAGCATCCAGACCAGCCAGAAGCCACCCGCCAGAGAGAAAGGCACGGCCGCCATGACCAACGCCGCGTCCGCGAACGAGCGGAAGAGAAGGTAGAGGAGGACGAAGATGACGACCAGGGTGAGCGGTACGACCAGCTTCAGCCGTTCGGCAGCCCGCTCCAGGTATTCGAACTGTCCCGACCAGGACACTGCGTAGCCGGGCGGCAGCTTGACCGACTTCGCGACGGCCGCCTGCATGTCGGTCACCACCGATCGCAGATCGCGCCCGCGCACGTCGACGTAGATCCAGCCCGAGAGCCGCGCGTTCTCGCTGCGCAGCATCGGCGGGCCTTCGTCGATGCTGACCTTTGCAACATCCTGCAGCAGCAACCGGGCACCCTTCTCGGTGACGAACGGCAGGTCGCGAAGCCGCTGCAGCGAGTCGCGGATCTCGCGCGGATAGCGCACGTTGATCGGATAGCGCTCCCGGCCCTGGATCACCTCGCCGACGTTGTCGCCGCCGATCGCGGTCGACACGAGCGCCTGGACGTCCGCGACCGAAAGGCCGTAGCGCGCCGCCGCGGATCGGTCGACATCGATGTCGACGTAGCGGCCGCCGGTCAGCCGCTCGGCGAGGGCTGACGAGACCCCGCCGACGTCCTTCACGGCCGCCTCGATCTGGGTCGCCAGCCGGTCGATGATCGCCAGATCGGCACCCGCCACCTTGATGCCGACCGGGCTCTTGATGCCAGTGGCGAGCATGTCGATGCGGTTCCTGATCGGCGGCACCCAGATGTTGCTCAGGCCGGGCACCCGGACGGCAGCGTCGAGCTCTTCGACGAGCCTGTCGGGCGTCATGCCTGGCCGCCACTCGGACCGAGGCTTGAACTGGATCGTCGTCTCGAACATCTCGAGCGGCGCCGGGTCGGTCGCGGTGTCCGCGCGACCGGCCTTGCCGAACACGCGCGCGACCTCCGGCACGGTCTTGATGAGCCGATCCGTCTGCTGAAGCAACTGGCTGGCCTTCGACGCCGACAGCCCGGGCAGGGCCGACGGCATGTAGAGCAGGTCGCCCTCGTCGAGTGGCGGCATGAACTCGCCGCCGAGCTGCATGGCCGGGATCACCGTCAAGGCCATGACCAACGTCGCCAGGGCGAGCGTGGCCTTCGGAAAGCGAAGCACCGCCTCGAGCGCCGGCCGATAGACGGTCATCAGGAAACGGTTCAGCGGGTTCGCGGTCTCGCGCGGAATCCGGCCACGGATGAGATAGCCCATCAACACCGGGACGAGCGTCACCGACAGGCCTGCGGCGGCGGCCATGGCGTAGGTCTTGGTGAACGCCAGCGGCGAGAACAGCCGCCCCTCCTGGGCTTCGAGTGTGAACACCGGGACGAACGACAGCGTGATCACGATGAGCGAGAAGAAGAGGGCGGGTCCGACTTCGACCGAGGCTTCGCCGACCAGCATCCAGCGCTCGTCGCTGTCCGGCCGCCGGCCGTGCCGTGATTCGAACGCCTCGATGTGCTTGTGCACGTTCTCGACCATGACCACGGCCGCGTCGACCATCGCGCCGATCGCGATCGCGATGCCGCCGAGCGACATGATGTTGGCGTTGACACCCTGCCAGCGCATCACGACGAAGGCGGCGAGCACGCCGATCGGCAGGGCGACCACCGCCACCAGCGCCGAGCGCAGATGGGCCAGGAAAATCGCGCAGACCAGCGCGACGACGATGAACTCCTCGATCAGCTTGGAACGCAGGTTGTCGACCGCACGGTCGATCAGCAGCGAGCGGTCGTAGGTGGAAACGATCTCGACACCAGCAGGCAGGCTCGACTTGAGGGCGTCGAGCTTGGCCTTGACCGCCTCGATCGTGGTGCGCGCGTTCTTGCCGGAGCGCATCACCACGACACCGCCCGCGACCTCGCCCTGGCCGTCGAGCTCGGCGATGCCGCGACGCAGCTCCGGACCGATCTGCACCGTGGCGACGTCGCGCAGAAGTACCGGCGTCGCATTCGTCAGTGCGAGCGGGATGCTCCGGAAGTCGTCGAGCGAGCGCAGGTAGCCGCGCGAGCGGACCATGTACTCGGCTTCGGCGAGCTCGACCACCGAGCCGCCGGTGGACTGGTTGGCCTTCTGCAGCGCCTCCATCACGGTGGCCTGGGGGATGCCGAAGGCGCGCATCCGGTCCGGATCGAGCACGACCTGGTACTGGCGCACCATGCCGCCGATGCTGGCGACCTCGGCAACGTCGGGCACGGTCTTCAGTTCGAACTTCAGGAACCAGTCGTTGAGAGCGCGGAGCTGCCCGAGATCCTGAGTCCCGCTGCGATCGACGAGGGCGTACTCGTAGACCCAGCCGACGCCCGTGGCGTCGGGACCGAGCGACGCATTGGCGCCGGCAGGCAGCCTACTCTGCACCTGGTTGAGGTACTCGACGACGCGCGATCGGGCCCAGTACGGATCGGTCTTGTCGTCGAAGAGAACGTAGACGAACGAATCTCCGAAGAACGAATAGCCTCGCACGGTCTTGGCGCCGGGCACGCTCAGCATCGTCGTCGTCAGTGGATAGGTCACCAGATCTTCGACGATCTGCGGCGCGTTGCCGGGATAGGGTGTGCGGACGATGACCTGCGTGTCGGACAGGTCGGGCAAGGCGTCCAAGGGCGTCTTCGCCGCCGACCAGAGGCCGGCCGCGATCAGGAACAGGGTCCCGATGAGGACCAGGGGGCGGTTGAGCACCGACCAGCGGATCAGGCCGGCGATCATTTCGTCGCTCCCGCAGGCATCCTGCGTACCTCGACGAGCTCGTAGCCCGAGGCACCGCCTTCCTTGAACCGGAATTGCACCGTGTCACCCGCGCGGACGTCCGAAAATGCCTTCGGGTCAGGCTTGGAGAAGCCCATCGTCATGGCGGGCCACTTCAGCGTCGCGACCGGACCGTGCGAGATCGTGAGCGAATCGGCCGTCGCGTTTTCGACCCTGCCTTCGGCGTCGTGAATTGCGCCGACCGTGGCCCCCGGCGTCGAAGCCGCAGTCGCTGGCGCAGTTGCGCTCATGTTGCCGAGCACCGAGCGCAGGCGTGCTTCCGAATCGATCAGGAACTGGCCGCTCGCGACCACCCGGTCCCCTTCCTCGACGCCCGAGACGATCTCGACATCGTCCCCGAAGTCCAGGCCGAGTGCGACATCGCGGGGCTCGAAGCCTCCTTGCGCGTTGCGCAGGATGACTACCGCCCGTTCGCCGGTACGAATGACCGCCTCCGAAGGCACCACGAGACGCTCGCTCTGCGGTCCCGAGACAGCCAGGCGCAGCAGCATGCCCGGCGTCAGGCGGCCGGTGCGGTTGTCGACCTCGAACCTCGCCTTGAGCGTGCGCGCTGCAGTGCTCACCTCGGGAAGGATTTCCTTCAGCTCGCCGTCGAAGGTCTGCGAGGCATCGGCCTGCAGTGTGGCCTTGACCTTCTGGCCGCGCGTGAGGCGTGCCGCTTGCGACTCCGGCACTTCGGCAACCGCCCAGACCGTCTCCAGGCCGGCGATGCGGAACAGCGTCATTCCGGGCGTCACCGCAACGCCCTCCCGGACACCCAGCTCGGCGACCACGCCATTTGCCGGGGAGGCGAGCGTGAAGCGGGCTTGCGCCGCGCCACTTTGCTCGCTGCGGCGGACAAGGTCATCCGGAACGGAGAGCGTGCGCAGACGGGCGCGCGCCGCGGCGATCATGTCCTCGGAGACGCCCGATCGCTGGAGCGCGATCAGTTCGTTCTGCGGGCCGATCCAGTCAGGAGCGAACACGGTCGCCAGAGCCTGGCCCTTGCGTACCCGCTCCATGGGCGCCCGCACGGCCAGATGCTCGACGTATCCGGCGACGCGCGTCTGCACCGCGACGCTGCGGCGTTCGTCGAACTGCACGGTGCCGATGGCATCGAACGACGAAGACAAGGTCGCTCGCCGCACCGTCGCGTAGCGGATGCCCAGGTTCTGCTGCACGGCAGCGCTCACCTGGACCCCGCTCGATGCGCCGCTCTCGGCGTACACGGGAACGAGCTGCATGTCCATGAAGGGGGACTTGCCGGGCTTGTCGAAGCGCTGGCCGGGAACCATGGGGTCGTGCCAATAGAGAACCGTTCGTCCCGCCGGCGCCGGCGCGCTGCCTGCGACGGCCGGGCCGGGCGCCGACGTGTGGCCGGTGTCCATGCGACCGATGTAGAAGGCCGAAGCGGCCACGAGCACGAAAGCCACCCCCAGGGTTGCGATCTGCAGGGGCTTCATTGGCTGGCTCCCGGCGCAAGCGGTTTGTAGGCCAATTGCGCTCTCGCCTTGGCGAGGTCGCGCTGCAGGGCGAGCAGTTTGCGCTGGACATCGACCTCGGCGTGCCGCGCCTCGAACAGCGTCGTCAGACTGGTCTGGTTGGACGCGTAGGCAGCCATCGCCACCGAGGTTCGCTGAGTCGCAGGCTTCGCGACACCAGCGAGGTAGCGATCGATTCGCTCTTGCAGGCGTCGTGCATCGCTGGCGAGGCCGCGGTACTCGGCGGTGGCCGCGCGCGTTGCCTCGGCCAGGTCGGCTTCGACCTTGTCCACCAGCGCCAGCCTGGCGGCGGTGTCGCGATCCTGGCGCTCGGACGGCACCAGCGGAATGGGAATGCTCACCCCGAGCGTGACCATGTCCGAATAACCGGTCCGCTGGCCGTACGACACCCCCCAGGTCCAGTTCGGTTTGCGATTCATCGCCGTCACCGCGGCTTCCTGCCTCGCGACGTCCGCGTCGCGCCGCAGGGCGAGGACAGCGGGATGCGCGCCCACATAGTCTTGCTCGGCAGGCAGCGGCAGGTCGTTGGGAGGGCTCAGCTCGTCCGCGCGCGATCCTACCCAGCGCTCGAGCTGGACGGCCGCGGCGCTTTGCTGCTGCCGCCCTTCGGCCGATTCGTCTTCGGCCGCAGCGCGGGCGCCCACCAGGGCCAGCACCTCCTGGCCGCTCGCGTTCGCCGATGACAGGCGGGCGCGAGCGGCTTCCAGCTCTTCATTGGCGTGATGCTCCGTGCGGGTCGTCAGCTTGATGGCCTCGCCGGCGTAGAACGCGTCGAGGTAGGCGAGGGCGGTCTGCAAGCGCGTGTCGGCCACCGCGGCCGCGACGGCGACCCCCTGCCGGCTGACCAGCGCTTGCGCAGCGTTGCGACGGGCCGCCCGTTTTTCGCCGGAGATCCATTCCTGGCTGACGCCGATGCGCTTCATCGTCATCGGTTCGCTCGTCGTGCTGAGTCGATCGGGACCGGTGACCGGAAGGTTGTCGATGCCGACGTTGAGCGTCGGATCGGGCAGCTGGCCGGCAGCTCGCGATGCCTCGGTGGCGCTCTGCAGGCCGGCGCGGCCTGCGCGCGCCGCCTCCGAGCGCTGTACGGCCATGTCCAGGGCCGTCTCGAAGGACAGGGGCACCGCGTCTGAAAGGCGAGGCAGAAGTGCCGCGGCCAGTGCCGCTGCACAAAGAAACTTGGTATTCATGGAAGCTCCGTGGACGAACGAGGCGCGAGCCGGGAGCGGGCAAGCCGCTCCGGCGCCGGTCAGCCGGCGGAGGTGTCAGACGCGAAGTCTGAGCGTGAACAGGAAGATCGGATCGGGCGGAGGTTGAGCCTCCGGCGTAGACGCGGGCGGCACCATGAGCGCGTCGTTGGGGTCCGGCGCCGCCGGAATCGGGAGCACCTGGATGACCGCCGGCAACGAGGGCGAGGCCGCTTGCGCCAGCTCGAACAGGCGGGACAGGTCGACCGCGTGCTGGTGGCAGAGAGCCGGCAGCGCCGCATCGGCTCGCTCGCAGGGCATACCGGCCGCCATCATCTCGGCCATCCCCGCCGGGTTCGCTTTCGCGGGGCACACATAGGCCGCCAGCGCCATCTGCGAGAAGAGCAGCGACAAGACGACCAAAACAACAGTCTTGCAGCGGGGAAAGTGGCGACGGGCGAACATGGCGGACAAAGTGTAACGGGGACGCCGCAAAGGGCTCGGCCTCGTTCAAGCCATCGTGGTTCGACAGAGCCGGTATCCCGCCGCGTTGAGCAGGAGTTCACGACACGGGCAAGGCAAGGCGTTGCGTGACCAGGGCAGGACGCCGGCAAGGCAGACGACCTCTTCCACGGAGCCACGTCGCGCATGCCATTCGTGCTCGCGCGCCGCTTCCCTGGGGGGCGTTGCCGAACGTCTTCGGATGCCACTCTGGTCGCCCGGAGGGACTCGAAGGCCGGGTTATAAGCCGCGCCAGCACTGACGGTCGTCAATTTGACTTCCCAGTGTTCCCCTATCTGTTCCCCGACGCGTGGGTCGTCGGACTCTGGAGAGTCACAGGCATGGCATCTGGGCAGGCACCGAATGGGAACTCAGGCCGTGAATGTATCGCGTCGATTTTGCCGCGGAGTCGCCGTAGAGCTAGTGAGACAGGAGGTAGGACGGGCTCAGCTAGTGGTGATCAGCAAGTCGCATTACACACCGATCGCGACGGCGAAGGCTCATGGCTGGTCTCGCCGCGGGCTGGCCGCACGCTAATCCACGGGAACAAGTCCTTTTCCATGCGCTCGATCCAGCGCTCCGCGTACTTCTCGCTCCAGCCCGTGCGCTTTACCGCATGGAACTCACGCGCGATCGCCGCGAACCTCATTCCTGCGGAGACTCCCTTTGTCAGCTTGTCCAAGCGACGGCGTTGAACCGGGTCGACGCCGGTCCGATGCTCCAGCCTTGCCTTGTCACGCGCGTCCCGCGCCTTGCGCAGGCTCATCACGACCTTCGACGAGCCCGCTTCCGAATAGGCACCGACTGCCAGGCGCTTCTCCTTGCCGTCGAAGTAGTACTTCCAGAACCAGCGCTTCGATCCGAGCGGCGAGATCTCGAGGTAGAGGCCGCCGCTGTCGGTCAGGCGAGCCCTCGTCTTGCCGGACGGGCACGTGGCGTTGCGACAAACAAGATCCGTGAGTGCCATGAAGGAAAAGCCGCCTGTTCCCCGCTCGTTCCCCTAAAGCCAGCGGTTGTTCCCCTACCGGGACAGCCTCGTGCCGCCGACCAGAGGGTCGTCCAAGCTGAGGTGTCGGACCTTCAAAACGAGGTAGGGGAACGACCGCCTAAAAAAGAGGCAATGGCGCCTCCGTTCCCCTATTTTTACCCCTTGTTCCCCTCGGAATCAAGTGGACGACCAAAGACGCTGCTGGACAGACGTCGAGCAATTTACCTATGAAATCGTCGATCTGGCGGACTTTCTGAGACGTTAGCGGACGCAATCTTGGCCTGCCCGGAGGGACTCGAACCCCCGACCCCCAGCTTAGAAGGCTGGTGCTCTATCCAGTTGAGCTACGGGCAGCTCGGTGGGCCGTTGACCGGATCGCGTGTTGGTCGGGGCGGCGGGATTCGAACTCGCGACCTACTGGTCCCAAACCAGTTGC
>JBDTUG010000147.1:0-8396 GCA_040007855.1 Caldimonas sp. | reverse complement strand
GCCCCGCTAGCGCCGGCCCCGGTCGCGCCGGCCCCGGTCGCGCCCGCACCCACCCCCGTCGCGCCGACCCCGACGCCCCTTGCGCCCATCACACCGCCGCAAAGCACTGCCCTGGCCGCCTGTTCGACCAGCCCGGTCGTCAGCGGAATCGGCGCCACCCGGCTGTCGGTCGGCGTGGGCCGGGCGACCGGCGTCGCGCCGCTGGCGGTGTTCTTCGATGCGACCGGCACCGTATCCAGCGACACCGCGCGCCCGTTCCACGACATCGAGTACCGCTGGGACTTTGGCGAAACCAACGGTGCCGGCGTCGGCACCTGGAGCCAGGGCAGCCGCCCCGGGCTGAACAGCCGGAACAGCGCGATCGGACCGGTCGCGGGCCATGTGTTCGAAACGCCAGGCGTCTACACGGTGAGCGTCGCCGATGCGCCCAGGACGGTCTCGTACCAGTGCCAGATCAACGTCGAGGATCCCGACGTCGTGTTTGCCGGCGCCCGGACGAGCTGCTTTTCCACCTCCGGCAACTTCGCCGGTTGCCCGGCCGGCGCCGGCCGGGTCACGACCGCCGATTTCGGCGCGATCGCCAGTGCCGCCAGCGCCACGAATTCCGTGCGCCGGCTGCTGCTGCGCCGCGGCGAGCGCTGGACCGTGGCGACGACGGCCTCGTTGACGGCCCCCGGCCCCGGTCTGATCGGCAGCTTCGGGACGGGAAGCGATCCGGTCATCGCCCCCGGTGCCGGCTTTCCGGTCTCGGGTGCATTCGTGTCGTTCTCGAGCGCGCAGACGGCGACGATGAAGGACTGGCGACTGATGGATGTGAAACTCGATGCGTCGTCGCGCTCGTCGGACAAGCTGCGCGGCATCGTCGCCTCCGGCGGCATCGACCAGCTCACGCTGCTGCGCGTCACCACCGACGCGATGCGCATCTCGATCGAATTCAGCGAGTACGTGCTCGACGCCTGGAACAACAGCGCCAACACCGCGCTGCGCGGCCACCATGAATGGGACCAGCTGTCGGTGGTCGACATGTCGGTGCTCAACATGCCGCCGACCCCGGTCGGCAACGAACTGCCCTACGGCGTGTACCTGGGCGCGGAGCGGCTCTTCTTCGCCGGCAATTCGATCGACGGGCACGGCACCGCGGCCGCGGGCGTCTCGCACAACGCGCGCTTCACCTACCTGGCCAAGGCGGCGATCAGCAACAACACGTTGCTGCGCCCGGGACCGAGCGAGCACAACATCAAGCTGCATTCGCAGGTGTGGGGCGACACCGGCGTGGCGGGCTCCAGAGGCCTGGGCGCCGGCTACACGCGCTGGGTCTCGATCGCCGACAACAAGTTCGTCTCCGCGTATGGCGGCTGGCCGATCGCGGTCGGCTACCCGAGCTCGGATCCGGCGGAATTCCGCGGCAAGGACATCATCCTGGAGCGCAACTGGCAGGTCGCCGGTCCCGCGTCCGGCGGCAGGTTCCAGAACCTGTGGTGGCCCGACACCACCTCGCGCAACAACATCTTCGACCTCTCCAACGGCGGCCCCGACCGGATCGGCATCTACGTCGGCAAGCGCGGCGCCGCCCATCCGCCACCCGAGCGCGTCCACATCTACAACAACACCTTCTTCAGCTCGACGCCCGGCATCGGTTTCCTGGCCGTCTTCATCGCCGCCGACACGCCCAACGCCGTGGTCAGGAACAACCTTGCCTACGCGCCGTACGACACGATGCGACTGATGCTGTCCGGTACCGGCGACCCGAGCGCGCCGGTGTCGGCATCGAACAATTCTTCCGATCTGCGGCGCGACCCGCTGTTCGCCGGCCCGCCGACGGCGGCGTCGGGGTTCAGAGTGACGCCGAGCAGCTACGCCGTCCGGTCGGGCACGCCGGTGCCGGTCTACTCCGACTTCGCCGGCTCGATCACGCCCGCCTCGGTCGCGCCCGACCTGGGGTCTCTGGCCCACTGAGCCCGCGGCCCGGTCTCGCGCGACCCGTCGAGCGCAAGCCCGCCGACCTTCACTCGGCCCCCGGGGTCTCCCGGCGCCGGCTGCCCACCTTGCGGGCAGGTGCGCCGGCGTAGACAGCGCCCGCCTCCAGATCGCCGGTGACGACGCTGTTGGCACCGACGACGGCGCCGGCGCCGATCGTCACGCCCTTGAGAATGCAGCAGCCGCGGCCGATCCAGACATCGCTGCCGATGCGGATCGCCGCCCGGTCCTGTGCCTGGGTCCTGATCAAGGCTCCGGGCGCGAGTCCGTGGTTGGCATCGCGGATGCTCACGTACTCGCCGATCAGCGTGTCGTCGCCGATCGCCACCCCGAGCGCGCCGGCGATGACCGTGCCGGCGTTGACGCGGACCCGTGCGCCGAGCGTGATGGCGCCGCTCTCTGCCGTGTCGAACAGCACCCCGGGGCCGAGCCGGCAGCGCTCGCCGAGCCGAAGGGTGCCGCCGCCGACCGCCCTGACCGGGCCGTCGAATTGCGTGCTCACGGGCACGTGGCCGCGCGAGCGGGCCCGCAGCGAGGCGAGACGCCAGAGGCGCGCCAGCCCGCCGGCGGGACGGCGCAGCAACCGGATCAGCGCGGCCAGCAGGTCGGCCAGGCCGTCGGCCAGCGCGGCGGCTGCCCGGCGCGGCGTCATGCGGGCGCCTCGTCGAGCATCAGTCGCGCAAACAGCTCGAGCGCGACCAGAACGCTGATCTGCCGCGAGTGATCGACGCCGCCGGCGTGGGCCTGCCAGGTTTCGCGCACCACGTCGGCGTCGACCAAGCCCCGCTGCAGGAACCGCTGGTCGAGGATCAGGCCTTCCACGGGCTTTCGCCACGGCCCGCGCAGCCATCCGGGCAGGTCGGCCACCTGCAGGTCGGCGAAGGGCGTCACGCCGAACGGCTTGCAGGCGGTCGCGGCGGCACGCTGGAAGGCCATCGCTGCCAGGTTCGCGTGGTAGCCGCGCGCCGGGCTGACGTTGGTCCGCTGCCAGGCCACCGATGCGGCGCGCGGCGCTGCCCGGTTCATCACTTCGAGGTAGAGGCGATGCTTGAACTTGCGGTCGTGATCGACGCGCACGAGCAGGTCGACGAAGTCGTTGTCGAAGAAAGGCGCATGCGACTCGACTCCGCCGCGCAGCAGCATCGTCCCGCAATTGGTGGTGCGAAAGATCCGGTTCTCGACCAGCCAGTCGTTCAGCCGCTCGACCGGGCGGCCGCCGGCGCGGGCGGCGATCGAGGCGGCCCAGCGCTCACCGGCCGACGGCAGGGCGGTTGCACGCGCGGTCATGCGGTCGACCAGCCGGTCCTGCGCCTCGGGCACCCGCCAGCGCCAGACCTGGCGGCCCAGCCGCCCGGCGTCGCTCTCGGCCAGCCAGGCGCGCTGGACCCAGTTGCCGCCGAGGACGACGTCGCCGGCCAGGCCGTTGAAGACCACGTCGCAGGCCGAGGCCAGCAGCGGCACGAACGGCAGCATGAACATGCTGTCGATGCCGCAGGCGCCGCCGGTGAGATCGACGCCCCGCGACCAGAGCGGCACGAACGCCTCCGGCTCCCAGGTCCGGACAGTGTGGGGCGAGCCGACGAGGGTTGCATAGCGGGTGGCACAGACGATGTCCCGGCAGCCCGGCAGTCCCCAGGTGAAGCTCGGCACGCGCTCGGGATGGGCAGCGAGGTCGAGGATGATGCGCGAATCGAGCCCGCCGCTGAGCGTGATGCCGAGCCGGGGGCTGACGGCCTCCAGGCGGCGCACGCCGCGCCGCAGCGCCGCCGCCAGCTGCTCGGGCGTCGACGGCGGTCCGGCGGCGGCGTCGCTGCGCATCGACCAGTAGCGCCGGTCTTCGCTACCCTGCCCCGCGTCGCGCAGCAGGGTGCCCGGCGGCAGCATCTCGACGCCCCTGAGCAAGGTCTGGCGATCGATCAGCTCGCCGCAGCGCAGCAGCATGTCGACCGCGTCGGGCTCGAGCTCGGCGCGCTCGAGCCAGGGCACGAGGCAGCGTAGCTCGGTCGACGCGACGGTCAGCTCCGGACCCCGGTAGAGGTAGACCGGGTAGTGGCGGTGCCGGTCGGTCAACACGCGCGCTTCGAAGGGCTGGTCGCGCAGGACGACGGCCGCGAAGGGTCCGTTCAGCCGCGCCGCCCGGTCGGCGTCGAACGGCTCGGCCGCGGCCACGGCGATGGCGTCGGCGCTCGCGTCGCCGCCATCGTCGACGCACTGCCCGATCCAGGCGACCCGCGCCCCCGCCGCCGACGCCAGGGTGCCGCTGGCCGGGAACTCGCCGCCGTCGCGACGCCACGCGGCCAGCGCGCTGCGCCCCTGCTGCTCCTCGCGCAGGGTGCCGCCATAGCGGACGGCGGCGCGGGTCGAGCGGGCCCAGCGAGCTGCGTCGGGGCGCGCGCCGGCCCGAGTCCAGACGACCAGCCAGCCGGCCACGTCAGCGCCTGCCCGAAAGCGCCTTCAACTGACCGAGGGCCGCCGGAAAGCGCGCGAACTGGCAGTGCAGCCCGTACATCACCGCGGTGGCAAGCGCCACCCGCCGCCTTCGCAGGGTGGTCGCGATCTGCAGCGCCCGCCCGAGCCACCAGGCAAGGATGACGACGACCGCGACGGCCGCGCCGAACACCAGCCAGGCGGCGGCGAAGATCACCAGCCAGGCCGCCGGCTCGGCGAAATTGACGAGCGTCTCGCGCAGCCACATTTTTTCCGGGTTGCGCCAGAAGCGCGCCGCGATCGACGCATAGGCCCGGCCCGAGCTGACCGAGCGGCCCCAGTACTGGCCGAAGGTATGCATTCCCAGGTCGTGCTCGACCATCGGCAGGTCGAGGCAGACGATGCGTCCGCCGGCATGGCGCACGCGATAGCAGAGCTCCGGCTCCTCGCCGACCTGGATCCCCTCGTCGAAGAAGCCGTTGGCCGCGATCACCGATCGGCGCCACATCGAGTTGCCGCCGCAGAACCGGCGCTCGCCCGGCGGGATGTGCCAGTCGAGCCCGCACACCTTCATGTAGGTGCTCTGCTCGGGATGCATCTCGACGATCTGGCCGAAGGCGCAGGAGGCGTCGGGCCGGGCCTCGAGAAATTCGAGCGCCCGGGCCATCCAGCCGGGCTGGACGACGCTGTCGCCATCGATCAGCTGCACGTAGGGCCCGCGGGCCTGGCGCAGGCCGAGGTTGCGCGCCCGGGCCGCCGACGGCCGGCCGCCTTCCAGGTGCAGGACGGCCACGCCGGGCACGCTGCGCGCGATCTCGACGCTGCGATCGGTCGAGCCGCTGTCGACGTACAGGACCTCGAGCTCGTAGCCCTCGGGCCGGTTCAGGAAGACCGCGTCGAGCGAGGCCTTCAGGCGATCCTGCTCGTTCAGTCCGATCACCACCACCGAGAGGACTCTCTCACTTTCGCAGCTCATGGTCTCGCTTCATTTTCGAACGCCGGCGGTCGGCGGATCGTACGTCACCGAATTCGGCTCGCCGGGCACGACTTATCATGCCGACCGCTGCCGCGCCCGACTCCTCGAACGGCGATCCGCGTCCATCGTCGCCTCCTCTCATGACTTCTCAGCAACGCGCCGGCAGCACGCTCGAATTGTCCCCCGCCGGTCGCGCCCGGCCCGATGTCTCAGTGATCGTCGTGAACTACAACACGGCGCACCTGCTGCACGACATGTGGTCGGCGCTCGCGGCGGCGCAGGCCGGGCTGACGCTCGAGGTGATCGTCGTCGACAACGCCTCGCGCGACGCATCGGTGCAGATGCTGCAGACCGACCCGGCGTTCGCCGCCGCGCACCTGATCGTGAACCCGAACAACGTCGGCTTCGGCCGGGCCAACAACCAGGCCCTGGCCCATGCCAGCGGACGCTACGTGCTGCTGCTCAACACCGACGCCTTCGTTGCGCCGGACACGCTGGCCCGGACGGTCGCGCGCATGGACGCCGAGCCGCGCTGCGGTGTGCTCGGCGTCAGGCTGGTCGGCCGGGACGGCGCGGTCCAGCCGAGTTGCCGCTTCTTCCCCACGCCGTGGAACCTGTTTCTCGCGCGCTCCGGGCTGAGCCGCGTGTTCCGCCGCGCCCGGATGGTTGACGATCCGGCCTGGCAGGACGGCCTCTCGCAGGAGTGCGACTGGGTGCCGGGCTGCTATCTGCTGACGCGCAAGGCGCTGCTCGACGAGATCGGCCTGTTCGACCCGCGCTACTTCCTCTACTTCGAAGAGGTCGACTTCTGCCGCCGGGTCGGGCAGGCCGGCTGGAAGACGCTCTACTTCGCCGACACCACGGTGGTTCACCTTGGCGGCGAGAGCGCGAAGACGGAAGGCGTGCTGACGGCCGCCGGCCAGCAGATCTCGGCCCTGCAGATCGAGAGCGAGCTGCTCTACTTCCGCAAGAACCATGGCCTGGCGGGCCTGCTCGCCCTGGTGGGGTTGAGCTGGCTCGCCGACTTCCTCCAGGCCGCCAAGGCGATGGTCAAAGGCCGGGCCGGCGCCATGGGCACGCGGGGCCACGCCGGAGCTGTCGCTAAACTCCTCCGCTCGACCGCCTGGGGCTCCGTCCCGACGCGGTAGACCTGTCGCGGCATCCGCCTCGCTGGCAGACGCGGTGCGCGAATCCTCCCGCACCGCCGGACTTGGACGACCTCAGCCGGAGCCTTTGATCCGATGCAAATCCTGACGTGGCCCACCACGAACTTCGGCGATCGCCTCAACGAGCTGGTCTGGCCTCCGCTGGCGCCCGAGGTGTGCTCCTCCGAAGCGCCCGGCTGCATCGTCGGCATCGGCTCCCTGCTCAACCATCGCCTGCCGCGCCAGCCGCTGAAGTACGTGCTCGGCTCCGGCTTCGGACACGGCGACGAGCCGACCGTCGACGACACCTGGCGGGTGAAGTGGGTGCGCGGCCCGGAGACGGCCAAGCTTCTCAAGCGCCTGACCGGCCGAGACTACAAGGTCATCACCGACGGCGCCGTCATGCTCAGCGAGCTGTTCGCCGGCAGCGACAAGCGCTACGACGTCTCGTTCGTGCCCCATTGCTCGGCCTGCCTGCCCGGCACCTGGGACACGCTCGAGACGCTCACCGAGAGCCTGGGGATCCACCTGATCAGCCCAGAGCAGCCGCCGCACGCCGTCATCCGCGAGATCTCGCAGTCGCGCAAGGTCCTCACCGAAGCCTTGCACGGCGCGATCGTCGCCGACGCGTTCGGCGTGCCCTGGATACCGCTGACGCGAAACGGCATCCTGGGCTTCAAGTGGATCGACTGGACCTCGTCGATGGGCCTGCCCTACGAGCCGACCCGACTGAATTACCGCACGACCTGGTTCCAGGCGGAGCAGCCGAAGCAGCCCTTCAAGCGTGCGGCGCGCCGGATCGCCGGCACGGTGTCGCAGCCTTTGCTGCGTCGGCAGCTCGGGCGCCTCGTCTCCAGCCGGATGTGGCACCTGAGCGACCGCGCGGTGGTGCGCCAGAAGGTCGCCGAGATCAAGGCCGAGCTGGGCCGGCTCCGCCAGGAGCTCGCTGGCTCGCCCGCCGGCGCCGTCAGCGTGTGGTGACGGCGGCCGACCGACCCGCCGAGCCGGCCAGGACGTCGCGCAGGAAGTGGCGCGCCGCGGTCGAAGAGATGTGGTTGTTGTCCCAGTAGAGGGAATAGCCGTCGCGTGCAACCGGGCACTCCTCGCGCGTGCAGAAGAAGTCGCTCGGGTCGAGCACCGTCACGTTGGCGTGCCCGGCCGCCAGCGCCGAGAGCAGGCCGAGGACGGGCTTCGCCCTGGCGTCGAACTCGGCGCGCGACAGCGCGCACCGGCGGGCCTGACCGCTCTCGAGGCAGCGCACCGCATCCTGGCGCAGCTGCGGCACCGGACCGAGCACGATCACCCGTCCGACCCGCGGAGCCACTTCGTCCAGGGTGGCCTTGAGGCCGCTCGTCAGGCTGGCCCGGGCGCCGTCGCGCCAGGCCGGATCGGCGCCGTCGTTGCTGTCCACGTAGCTGTCGGGAAGCGCGTAGAGATAGCGCAGCCAGCGCCCGGCCAGGATCAGCGTCTCCAGCTGGCCCGACTTCACCTGCTCGAGCACCAGCTGGTTGAAGCCGTGGCAGATGCCGAGCGGGTCCGACCGTTCCCTGAGGCCGCGATAGCCCAGGGCGGGCGGGCAGGCATCGAGCGTCCAGCTGGCGGCCGACTCGTTCGCCGCCGTCGCCCAGCCGAAGGCAAAGGGTTGCCAGGCCAAGGCATGAGAGTCGCCCCAGATGGCGACGCGCGGTGGGACCCCTGGCAGCGAGTTGCAGCTCGACGGCTTGAGCGCGGCGATGCGGCTTTCGCTCTTGAAGTGGCAGGCCGCGATGTTCGCGGGCTTGTCGGCGACGGCGACCGCCGCGATGCTGTCGTCGCGCCCGGCACTCCTGGCCGCCAGCCCGACGGCGCCGGCGCCGGCACACAGGACAAGC
>JBDTUG010000146.1:0-8470 GCA_040007855.1 Caldimonas sp. | reverse complement strand
CTGATCGGCGCCTTCCACAGCTCCGTCGCGGCCACCTCCAGCCAGGTCGCCGAGCGGATGGGCGTACCCTACATCTCGGGCGAGTCCGAGGCGACCAACCTGACCGGCCGCGGCTTCAAGACATTCTTCCGGACCACGCCCACGACCCAGACGCAGGTCAAGGACTTCTTCCAGTTCCTGCGCGACCGCAACAAGGAGTCGGCAAGCCCGATCCGCACCTTTGCCGTCGTCAACGAGAACACGCTCTGGGGCAAGGAATTCGCCCAGTCGGTGCACGGCTACGCGTCCGAATTCCCGGAGTTCAAGGAGGTCGTCAACATCACCTACCAGCAGGGCACGCCCGACGTCGCCAGCGAGGTGCAACGGCTCATCGCTGCCAGGCCCGATGTGGTGATGCATGCGTCGTACGACGCCGAGGCGATTCTGTTTGCACGCACTTACAAGCAATACAACTTCGTGCCGCAAGGCGTTATGGCGATCGGCGCAGCCTTCGGCTCGGGGGCTTTTCGCACTGCCCTTGGCCAGGATTCCAACTACTTCCTCGTACGCGACCACTGGTCCAGAGACCTCGGCGCCAAGATTCCGGTGGTAGCGCAGATCGCGAAGATGTACCGCGACCGCTACGGCCGCGACATGGACGGGACCGCGGCGCGCGCATTCACCGCGATGATGACGCTCGCCGATGCGATCAACCGCGCCGGATCGACCGATCCGGGCAAGATCCGCGATGCCCTCGCAGCCACCAACCTGTCTGCCGACAAGCTCATCATGCCGTGGAGCGGCATCAAGTTCGACGCAACCGGGCAGAACATGCTGACGAGCGCCATCTTCCTTCAACTGCAAAATGCCGAGCCGAAGATGGTTTGGCCCGCCGACAAGGCGACTGCGAGCCTGGTGTGGCCGCGTCCCGCCTGGCAGAAGTGACGACGCGGGGGCCCGCAGTCCGGGGCGTCTAGGTCGCTGCTGCAGGTGTCTGCACAGCTGCTGCTGCAGCTCCTCCTGAGCGGACTCGGGATGGGCTTCATCTTTGCGCTGATCGCGATCGGGCTGACGCTGATCTACGGCGTCATGGACGTCGTGAATTTCGCCCATGGCGAGTTCCTCATGATCGCCATGTACGCGAGCTACCTGAGCTACCGGACCTGGGGACTCGATCCGCTCGTGACCTTGCCGTTCGTCGCGCTGGCGATGTTCGTCTTCGGGGTCTTCATCTACTTCGTCCTGATCCGGCGGGTGATGGGCGCGAAGATGAATGCACAGATCTTCGCCACTTTCGGCCTGATGGTGTTCCTCCAGGCGCTCGCCCAGTTCGTCATGGGTGCCGACTACTTCTCGATCCCGAACAGCGTGCTGTCGGGGGTCGTGAACATCGGCAGTCTGACGCTGCCGCGGCCCCAGCTCGCGGCCGTCGTCGGGGCGTCCGTCGCGACCGCACTCCTGTACGGTCTCGTCTTTCGCACGCGGACCGGCCGCACGCTAAGGGCTGCAGCGCAGGATCGCCAGGCCGCGGCGACACTGGGAATCAACGTCGACCTGATGTACGCGCTCGCCTGGGGCATCGGGGCCGCGTGCGCCGGCATCGCGGGCTCGCTGCTGTCCAACTTTTATCCGGTGTTTCCCCGCGTCGGTGCGGTCTTCGTGCTGCTTGCCTACGTGGTCGTCGCCCTCGGCGGCTTCGGTTCGATCCACGGCGCGCTGGTCGCCGGCATCATGGTGGGCCTGCTCCAGGTTCTGGCCGGATTCTTCGTCAGCTCCGAGTTGAAGTTCGTCCCGGTCTTCCTGCTCTACCTGGTCGTGGTCCTGGTCAGGCCTCGCGGCCTGTTCGGGCGAGCGTAGAGGCGCGATGGCACGGTGGCCTCGGATCGCGCGCGGGTTGACGCTGGCACTCCTGCTGGTGCTCCTGCTCGCGGCGCCGGCGGCGCTCGGCGAGCGGCCGTTCGAGCTGCGACTGCTGACGCTGCTGTTCCTGTACGCGCTTCTTGCGCACGGCTGGAACATTCTCGGCGGCTACGCCGGGCAGACCTCGATCGGGCACGGGCTCTTCTTCGGCGTCGGAGCCTACGTGTCCACGCTGCTCGGGATCAAGCTCGGCGTCAATCCGTGGCTCGGCCTGATCGCAGGCGCTTCGGCTGCGGCGGCCATTGGTGTCCTGATCAGCATTCCCTGCTTCCGGCTCAGGGGACACTATTTCGTGATCGCCACGCTCGTGGTTGCGGAGTCGGCCCAACAGCTCGTCACGGGGTGGGACTGGGTCGGAGGCGCAACTGGCCTGCAGGTACCGATGGCGAAGGAAGGCCTGTGGCACTTCCAGTTCCACCGCGACAAGACGGGCTACTACTACATCGCGCTTGCGATGCTGGTCGCAGTGACGGTTGCGATCTGGATGATGCAGCGCTCGCGTTTCGGAATCATCCTGCGCGCCATCCGTGACGACGAGGAAGCGGCCTGCAGCCTTGGCTTTTCGACCATCCGCTACAAGCTGGCCGCGATGGCGCTGAGTGCCGGGCTGGTCGGCGTCTGTGGCGTCTTCTATGCACAGTACGTGCTCTACATCGACCCGGCGAGCGTGCTCTCCCTGGCGTTGTCGGTGCTCATGGCGCTGATCGTGATCCTCGGCGGCGCCGGCACGGTGGCGGGTCCGATCGTGGGCGCGGCCATCCTCGTGCCCCTGTCCGAATATTCGCGAGTGGCGTTCTCCGGCAGCGGGCGCAACGTCGACCTGCTGCTCTACGGCATGATGATCATGATCATCGCGGTCTTTCGCCCGGAGGGATTGATGAGCCTGTTCCGACCCCTCCCCGCCGGCGGCATGGCGCTGCGGCGCAGCCGCACTCAGCGCGCCGCGCGGCAGACGGAGGCGGCCGCCCCATCGCAAGCCAACTAGGAAGGACGCAGCAATGACATACCTTGAATTCAAGTTCGAACGCGGCGGCACGTTGCGTGCCAAGCTGATCGACAAGGCCGCCAGGACGATCGCCTGCATCCGCAGCGATCTGCCGTTGAGCAAGACGGTGTTCCAGGCTCGCTGGTCGGGCCGCGAGATCTTCGTTCCCGTGCAGCTGACGGAGAAGCCGCCAAGAGAATGCCAGACGATCCGCGCCGGCATCGGCGACGTCATCTACTTCTTCGAGTGGGCCGATGGCTATGACCAGACGGGATTCGAAGCGATCGGGATGTTCTACGGCAACGAGATCGTGCGCGAGTGGCGTGGCGAGTCCGCCGTCAATGTCTTCGCCCACATCGACGAGTCGCAGTGGGACCTGATGCGCGAGATCGGCGAGCGCGTCTGGCGCAGGGGCGGAGAGTCGATCGGGATCCGGATCGTCGACGACGGGGCTGCTTGAAGACGCTTCTCTCCGTGCGCGGCGCCTCGCTGGCCTTTGGTGGGCTGCAGGCGCTGAAGGCAGTCGGGTTCGATCTGCAGGAAGGTTCGATTACCGGCGTGATCGGCCCCAACGGCGCCGGCAAGACCACCTTGTTCAGCGTGATCGCCGGGAGCCTACGGCCCGACCAGGGTTCCATCGTGTTCGATGGCAAGGACATTGCCGGCTGGGCGCCGGAGCGCATCGCGCGGGCCGGCCTGGTCAAGACGTTCCAGACGTCACGGCCCTTCGCGTCGATGAGCTTCATGGAGAACGTCGCGGTGGGCGCGCTGGCCCGGTTGCGCGACGTTCGCTCGGCGCGTCGGGAAGCGATGCGCTGCCTCGACCTGGTCGGCCTTGCCGACAAGCATGCCGCTCCGTCGAGCGGCGCCAGCACCGGCCAGCGCAAGCGGCTCGAGATCGCGCGGGCGCTGGCCTCCGCCCCTCGCCTGCTCTTGCTCGACGAGCCGTTCGGTGGGGTCGACCTCGCGGCCGTGGCGTCGCTCGTCGAGCTGTTGAAGCGCATCCGTGCGGCCGGCGTCACCGTGTTCCTGATCGAGCACAACCTCGAGGCCGTGCATCAACTCGTCGACCGCCTGATCGCGATGAACTTCGGCGAGACGGTGACCGAAGGCACGGCGGCAGAGGTGACGAGCGATCCGCGCGTCGTCCGTGCCTATCTCGGCCTCGATGAAGAGGCGGCGCATGCTTGAAGTCAGGCAGGTCTCGGCCGGGTACGGCGACACTCAGGTGCTCTGGCAGACATCCATCGATGTCGGTGACCGCGAGATGGTGGCGCTGATGGGTCCGAACGGCTCGGGCAAGAGCACCCTCATGAACAGCATCTCCGGCCTCGTCCGCGTCTGGAGCGGCGAGATCCTCTTCGATGGCGTGGCGCTGCATGTGTTGCCTGCGCATCGCCGGCTCGCTCTCGGCATCTCGCACGTACTCGAACGGCATCGCCTCTTCCCCTACATGACTGTCGTGGAGAACCTGCAGCTCGGCTGTGGCCCCCGGGGCACCCGGGACCAGGTCGAGCGCGGGCTCGATCGCGCGTACCGGCTGTTCCCGCGCCTGAAGGAGCGGCGGTCGCAGACGGCCCGGTTGCTGTCGGGCGGCGAGCAGCAGATGTGCGCGATCGCCCGCGGCCTGATGAACTCGCCTAAGCTGCTGCTCATCGACGAGCCCTTCATCGGTCTCTCGCCGCACCTGCGCGACGAAGTCTCCCACGTGCTACGCGCCATCAATGCCGACGGCGTCGCGGTGGTCCTGATCGAGCAGAACGTCGAGCAGGCGCTGGCTCTGAGCCATCGAGCCTACGTGCTACGCGAAGGCATCGTCGCCCTCACCGGCGAGTCGCAGCAGCTGAAGGCGTCGACCGCCGTTCAGGACGTGTTCCTCGGGCGGAACCACATGGCGGCGGTCTGCGCAGGCTGATGCCATGACGAGCATCAGAACGAAGATGGTCCTGCTCGAAGCCTCGTCGGTTCGATACTTCAGGGAGGCGGCGACTGCTGGCTCGATCCGACGGGCGGCCGAAGCGCTCTACGTCTCGCCAAGCGCACTCACGAGGTCGATAGCGCAACTAGAAAAGCTGCTGGGTACCAAGCTGCTCGAGCGGCGTGCGCGCGGGGTCACACTGACGCCGTCGGGCGCCCTGCTGCTGGCCTTTTCGCAGCAGTCGCTGTTTCGCATCAACGAGATGATCGGCGCGATCGACGACCTGCAGGACCTGCGCACCGGGCAGGTCAGCATCGCCTCGGTGGAAGGCGTCGCGACGAGCGTTCTGTCGCAATCTATCGTCGCCTTCCAGGAGGCTCACGCGAGCGTCAGCATCTCGCTCTCCGTACTCAGTTCGCGGGCGGTGGTAGACGCGGTGCTGTCGGGCGAAGTCGAGATCGGCGTCGCCTTCGAGCCGCAGAAGCTGCGCGAGCTCCGCTTCGTCCAGGCCGTTGTGCAGCCGCTGTGCGCCGTGGTGCGGATCGATCACCCGATCGCCCGCAAGCGAAGCATCGAGATCGCCGAGATCGTGAAGCACCCGCTGGTCCTGCCGAACGCCTCCTTCGGCCTGAGGCAGACCTTCGACCGCGCCATTGCCGCGGCTGGCATCACGGCGGCGCCTGCCGTCGAGACGAATTCGATCGAGGCCGTGAAGACTCTGGTGAAAGGCTCGCCCAGCTTCGCGACCATCCTGCATCGATTTGTCGTCGAGCACGAGATCCGACGCAACGAGCTGCGTGCCGTCCCGATCAATGAATCGCTGATGGCCTCCACGCGCGAAGTGCTCCTGGTGCGCAAGGACAAGTTCCTCTCCCAGGCAGCCCAACTGTTCCTGGCTGACCTCACCCGGCGCATGAGCGCGGTCCAAGGCAATCGCTCGGCCAAGGCCGCGAGATGACTCGACCGGCCCGACGCCTCAATTTCAAAGGACATGATCATGGCTGAAGTTCTCGCCTTCCCCGACGGCGACTACCGCTTCATCCGCGGCGTTTTCCAGTATTCGGCTGGCGTCGCCGCCGAGCCGGGGTTCGAGATCGAACGCGTGCGCTTCTTCCGTCCGCTTGCCTTGCGGGAAGGCTTCGAGGCGATCCAGGCGCGGCTCGAAGCCCGTGGCAGAGCGCTCACGGCCTTCTGCGCCTGCGAATTGCGCTCGCCTGCTCCGGTCTCGGAGGCCGGGTTCTCGGCCTTCAACGAGGTCTATGTCGAACAGCTGAAAGACTGGAGCCTGTATCGCGACGACCTCAACCCGGTGGCCAGAAGCAATGTCTGTCCGGCGAATTCGCCTCCGGCGGAGCCCAGCATCCACGCGTTTTCGTACACCGTTCCGGCCGCTGCAGGCGGGCGGGGAACCTTCGTCGTCGCGGGCAGCGCGGAGGCGCCCGAGGGCAGGCCGGGCTATCGTGACCACGCCATCGCCGCCGGCGACGTTTCGCCCCGTGGAATCGTCGAAAAGGCCCGCTGGACGCTCGCAGAGATGGAGCGGCGAATGGGCGCCCTGGGATTCTGCTGGGACGACAGCACCGCGCTGCAGCTCTATACCGTGCACGACACCTGGCCGCTACTCGAGCAGGAGATGGCCGAGCGTGGCGCCATCCGCGCCGGACTGACCTGGCACTACGCGCGGCCTCCCGTGATAGGGCTCGAATACGAGCTGGACACGCGCGCGGTGCAGCGCGAATTCGTGCTGTGAATCGCAGCCCGGCCGAGAGGGCGGCCGATCGACCCACCGACAACTAGTGGTCTGCGCCACCCATATCTGTCTGGGTGGCGCAGACCACTAGGCGGATCCCGGGGACGCGTAGCCGATGAAGCGGCCTTCGCGCGCGCCCCTGTGCGCGTGCACGTCGATCATCACGCGAGCCGCGGCGTCGGAAAGCATGCCGACGACGGTGACCCGTGGCGGATACGGTGGGCTGAGATGCGCGCCGTAACCCGCGTTGAAGGCGTCGTAGGAGCGCCAGTCGGTCAAGGTGTTGGTCGTGTGCAGCACGTCCTCGGTCGTCATGCCCGCGCCAGCCAGAAGTTCGCCGATCCGTCCCCAGGCCTCGTGCGTCTGGCTCTGCACCGATTCGATCCGTCCAGAGCCCACCGCGGTGCCGACGACGCCACCGATGAAGAGTTCGTCGCCGGCCAGCATCGCGGCCGAAGCGCGCGCCTCATGGGGGCCCGAATCCGAGCCGATCGGTTTCCCGCCTCCGGCGATCGCAATCGCGTCCAGCGAGAAGAGCCAGCGCGGATCCGGCAGGCTGACGCCCGAAACCGTCCTGGCCGGATACGGCGGCTCCATGCGGTCGCCGAGCACCCGGTCGAAGACTGGCAGCAGGCGCAGGTCGCTGCAGTTGACGTTGAGCATCACGAGGTCGCGTGCTTGCAGGCCCGCCGCGTCGAGAGCGATTTCGAGCCGGTCAAGGCAGCTCCGCGCTCGCGCTGCAGGATCTGCAAGCAGTACGTCGTCTGCCGGGCCGACGGTGCAGAAGTGATGCGCACCGGCGCGCACGCCGGCATTCGCGCCGCCTGCCGGCGCAGTGGCCAGGTTCGGTGCGTCCAGCGCAGTCCTGGTGCCGCCGACGATGGCAACAAGCTCCCCCTCGACCGCCGCCTGTGGAATCGGGAATCCGGCGCTGCCGACGATGCTGTGGCATGCGACCACATCCGGCCAGTGATCCAGCACGGCGGCTTCGAAACGTGCGCGATCACGCCAATCGTTCAGCCAGGTTCGGATGTGGACGACATCCGAGGTCCCTGCGCCAAGCAGGTTCAGGGAGATCTCGAAGTTCTCCAGCATCCGCGCCGTTTGCGCGACCACGTCAACGAGACCCGGCGAGCTGCCCATGAGGCGGCGCGCGCCGTCCGTGCCGGCCGTGGCACCGATGCGGACCACACTGCCGGCGCGCATGCCGAAGGAAAACTGCGCTATCGGCTTCATCAGCCGCTCGGTGGGAACGACAGTACGGCCCATGGCGGTCACCTCATGATCAGGTTGGGGAGCCATAGCGACGCGATCGGCACGAAGACGAAGAAGAGGTAGACGAGGACGATCACCGCAATGAAGGGAATCAGCGCCCGAGCGAGTTGCATGACCGTCACCCTGCCGATGCTGCTGCCGATGAACAGGCACAGGCCAACGGGTGGCGTCATCAGGCCGATAACCAGGCCGAACACCATGACCACGCCGAAGTGAACCCCGTCGAAACCGTACGCCTTGGCCGCCGGGAAGAGCACCGGCGTGAGGATGATGATCGCGCCTGAGGTTTCCAGGAACAAGCCGACGATCAGCAGCAGCACTACCACCAGCAGCAGGAACACCCAAGCCTTGTCGGTCAGCACGAGGAAGCCGTTGGCGACCGCCTGGGGCACCTGTTCGAAGGCGAGCACCCAGCCAAGCAGGTTGGCCGTTGCGACGATCAGCATGATCGTCGCAGACGTCAGCGCAGCGACGCCAATCATCCTCCACATCACCCGAAAGGACAGCTGCCGCGTCGAAAAGCCGACGATCGCTGCATACAGAACCGCAACCACCGAGGCCTCGGTCGGCGTGGTGACGCCGCCGACCACGCCGCCGACGATGATGAGCGGCATGAGCAAGGCCACCAGGGCGAGCCGGAAGC
>JBDTUG010000145.1:0-8473 GCA_040007855.1 Caldimonas sp. | reverse complement strand
CGCCCGTGCCGTTCAGGATGTCGGCGAATTCAGTTCCGGTGATCGTAGGCATGTTCTCGTTCCTGGCTGGATGGTTCGTTGCGGACGTCCGGTCCGAGGAGAAGGTCTAGCTGTTGCGGCAGGCAGACCGTGCGCAGGTCGTAGCGCTCGACCACGGTCTGGCGCGCGCGGCGGCCGAGGTGCCGGTGGCCGGGGCGATCGGCCAGCACCTTGCAGACGCTTTCGGCGAGCGCGTCGCCGTCGAAGAAGTCGAACAGCAGGCCGTTGACGCCGTGCTCGATCACTTCCTGGACGGGTGGCGTCCGGCTGGCGACCACCACCCGGGCGGCGCTCATCGCCTCCAGGCAGCTCCACGAGAGCACGAACGGGTAGGTCAGGTAGACGTGGCAGCTCGACACCTGCAGCACGCGCAGGTAGTCGCGGTAGGGCACGCCGCCGAGGAAATGGATCCGGTCCATCGGCAGCCGGTGGCCCACCTCGGCGAGCATCACCTCGCGCCAGCTGCCGCCGCCGGCAGGCATCGAGCCGTAGCTCACCTTGTCGCGGCCGATGATCAGGACGTGCGCGTTCGGCCGCTCGGCCAGGATCCTCGGCAGCGCCCGCATGAAGACGTGAAAGCCCCGGTACGGCTCGAGGTTGCGGTTGACGAAGGTGATCACCTCGTCGGCGGCCCCGAGGCGGAGCTTCTCGCGCTTCAGCTGGACGAAGGCCGTGTCCTCGGGCGCCACCACGCCGGTGTCGATGCCGTCGAAGATCACCGACAGCTTGGGGCGGAAGTCGGCCGGCACGTGCGAGCCCTGCCAGCGGGTAGGCGAGTAGATCGCGTCGGCTTCCGCCAGGGCATGCAGGTGGACCGAGTTCTTCAGGCGCAGCCGGGCCCGCGCCGCCAGCCCGCCGTCCTTGCTGAATTCCTTGTCGAAGCCGACGTCGGCACCGTCGGCGCCGTAGAAGAACTCGGCGAAGACGATCAGGCGCGCGCCGGGCCAGACGTCGCGGCAGAACAGGGCTTCGCCCCAGCCGGGGTGGGCGACGATCACGTCGGGCGCGAAGCCCTCGTCCTTCAGCGCCTGCATCGCCTGGGCGCAGGCCAGGCCGCGCACGGTCTGGGTCTCGAAGTCGCGGAGCTGGGTGACGCCGGTGGGCGAGCCCTTCATCTGCGGCGCGTAGCGGATGTAGCGCACGCCGGGCAGCTCCGAGCCGTGCACGCCGAGGGCGACGACGCCGTGGCCGCGCCGCACCAGCTCGCCGGCGGCGTGCAGGAACTGCGCCGGAAAGTTCTGGTGAACGAACAGGAACCGCCGTGCCTGCATCCCGGGCCGCCTGCTCAACGTTCGCGCGCCGCGTGCTGCAGCGACTGCAGTACCGGCTCGATCAGGTACTGGAAGGGCGTGCGCTCCTCGCCCTTGATGAATACCTCGGCCGGCATGCCGGCGATCAGCTTCATGCCGCCAGCGCGCTGCAGGGCGGCCGCGTCGGCCTCGACCAGCGCCGTGTAGTAGGAAAAGCCCTGCTGACGGTCGACCAGCCGGTCGGCCGACACGTACAGCACCTTGCCCTGGATCAGCTCGGTGCTGCGCGACTTGAACGAGACGAAGCGGATGTCGGCGGCCTGGCCGCGCTGCACCCGGTTGATGTCGTCGGTGCGGATCTGCGCCTCGATGACCAGGGTCGGGTTGTCGGGCACGATGTCGGCGATGCTCTCGCGCGGTGCCACCACCATGCCGGGCGACGAGATGCGCAGGCCGATCACTTCACCGGCCACCGGGGCGACGATGAACTGGCGCGCCGCCGAGTCGATCGACTTGCGCTGTTCCTGCTGCAACTCCTGCAGCCGGCCGGCGACCAGCTTGAGCTGGTCGGATGCCTGCTGCCGGTACTCGCTGGTCAGCGAGCGGATCTTGAGATCGAGCTCGACCGCGCGCTGCTCGGCGCGCGCCAGATCGGCGCGCCGTTCCTCGAGCTTGACGCTGTAGTCGGACACGCTGGCCTCGATCTGGGTCAGCCCGTTGCGCGAGATGAAGCCCTGGTTGAGCAGGCCGCGGTTGTTGTCGAGCACCTGCTTCTGGTGGGCCAGCGACTGGCCGGCCTGCTCGATCTGGGCGCCCAGGGCGACGATCTCCTTGTCGAGCTTGCCGCGCTGCATCTGCATCAGCGCCGTCTCGCCGCGCACGGTGTCGCGGCGGACGTTGAAGAGCGCGGTTTCCTTGCCCATCTGCTCGGTCAGGCGGGGATCGGCGGCGGCGGCGGCGAGCAGCTCCTTCGGCCACTCGATGCGCGCAGCCATCGCCTGCTCTGCCTCGAGCCGGGCCTGGCTCGCCTGCTCGGCGTTGACGCGGTAGCCGACCCGGTTGACGTCGGCGGCGACGGCGACGTCGCCGAGCAGCAGCAGCGGCTCGCCCTTTTGCACGTGCTGGCCGTCGCGCACCCGGACCTCGCGGACGATCCCGCCTTCGGCGTGCTGGACCGGGCGGCGGTCGAGATCGACCTTGACCACCGCCGGCGCGATCACTGCCGAGCTCAGCGGCGCCAGCAGCAGCCAGGCGGCGGCGGGCAGCAGGCCGACCAGCAGCACCAGCGCGCCGTAGCGGGCGAGCCGGCGCGCC
Organism: Caldimonas sp.; assembly: GCA_040007855.1. Classification (GTDB taxonomy): domain Bacteria; phylum Pseudomonadota; class Gammaproteobacteria; order Burkholderiales; family Burkholderiaceae_C; genus Schlegelella_A. The sequence goes on along the minus strand of JBDTUG010000145.1, from coordinate 5,870 downwards.
TCGGCCCGGTGCGCCTGCATCAGCGGGTCGCTGCCGGCGGGGTTGGACGGAGCGCTCAGCAGGGCGGTGGCGGACGTCATGTTGGCTTGCGTCCTCAGGCGGCTGTCGCAGCGTTGCCGGGGCGCTGCAGGCTCACCACCTGGGCGCCGGTGCGCAGGCTCTGCAGCACCTCGGCGGCCGGCCCGAAGCGAACCACCCGCCCGCCGTCGAGGACCAGGATCTTGTCGATCTGCTGGGTGAGGGTGGCGCGGTGGGTGACGATGACGACCGTCGCCTTGCCGTGCAGCGAGGCGATCGCTTCGGCCAGCGCGGTTTCGCCGGCGCCGTCGAGGTTGGCGTTCGGCTCGTCGAGCACCACCAGCCGGGGCTCGCCGTGGAGAGCCCGGGCCAGGCCGATCCGCTGCCGCTGGCCGGGCGAGAGCATCGTGCCGTGCGGGTCTACGAGCGTGTCGTAGCCCTGCGGCAGTTGCAGGATCATCTCGTGCACGCGGGCGCGTCGTGCCGCCTCGACGACCGAGGCGCCGTCGGTGGTGCCGAGCCGCGCGATGTTGTCGGCCACGGTGCCGGCGAACAGCTCGACGTCCTGCGGCAGGTAGCCGATCGACGGGCCGAGTCGTTCGCGCGGCCAGTGCGTCACGTCGGCGCCGTCGAGCCGCACCACGCCAGCACTCGGTGACCAGAGTCCGGTGAGCAGGCGCACCAGCGTCGACTTGCCGGCCGCGCTCGGGCCGATGATGGCCAGCGACTCGCCGGCGGCGAGGCTGAACGACACGTCGGCGAGGACCAGGCGGTCGCCACGCGGCGGCCGCCAGGAGACGTTTTCGGCGGCCAGCCGGCCGATCGGCTCGGGCAGGGGCATCGGCTCGACGGCCATGGCCGGGCCGAGGGCGAGCACCTGACGAAGCCTGCCCCAGGCCGCCCGCGCGTCGGCCAGCACCCGCCAACTGCCGACGATCTGCTCCACCGGCGCGAGGGCGCGGCCGAGCAGCACGGTGGTCGCGATCATCACCCCGGGGGTCGCCGCGTGGGTGATGACCAGCCAGGCGCCCAGCGCCAGCATGCCGACCTGCACGCCCTGCCGCGACGCGCGGGTGAGCGCGGCCATCATCGCGCCCCGTGCTGCCACCGGCCGCTGCAGCACGGCACTCTCCGTATCGAGGGCGCGCCAGCGGGACAGCACCGAGCCGGTCATGCCGAGCGTCTGCACGACCTCGGCATTGACCATCGAATCCTCGAGGTAGCGGCGGCTCTTCGCCGCGTGCTGCTGCGCCGCTTCGAGGCCGGGCCGGGTGAGCCGGTCGTTGACCAGCGCGAGCGCGACCATCAGACAGGCCGCGAGCGCCGCGCCGGCGCCGAGCAGAGGATGGGCGAGCGCGATCACGGCGACGTAAAGCAGCAGCCACGGCGCATCGAACAGGGCCACCAGACCTTGCGACGCGAACAGGGCGCGCAGCGCGGCGACGTCGCGCAGGCCGTCGCTGGTGAGGGCGGCCGCGCCGGCCCGGGCGCGTGCGCGCAGCGTCGCCCCGGCGACCAGCGGCGACAGGGCGTCGTTGACGATCTGCCCGCAGAGCGCCTGCAGGCGGCTGCGCAGGCTGTCGAGCAGGCAGACCAGGACCAGGGCGAGCGCCACGCCGATCAGCAGGGCGGCGAGCGTCTCGCGGCTGCCGCTCGCCAGCACCCGGTCGAACACCTGCAGCATGAAGAGCGCGGGGGCGAGCAGCAGGAGATTCGCCACGAAGGAGAACCCGGCGACGCAGGTCAGTGGAAAGCGCAGTTGCGCGAGCAGGGAATTCACCGGGGGGGTCGGATCCGTGTGCGGGTCGGTCGGTGTACCGCAGCCTGGCCCAGGCCGTCATCCCCAGAGTTGACGAACGGCGCCGAAGCTCCCGGAGAGGATCGAGCCGACCGCACCGCAGATCGCGCCATCTCCTGCCTCCACCTGTTGCCGGTCGGCGCCTTTTCGCGCAGGCGTCCTGGTCGATCCGGCTAGATCAGTCCGCAGCGCAAGCGCCGGGAGCCTCGATCGGGAGAATGGCTGCCGGGGGCGATCGGTCCGGGCGGTCACTCGCTCGCCCAAGAATGTAGCAAATCCATGGCCGCCGAACCGATGTTTTCCCGCCCCTGAGCGTGCGTTTCCGTGCACCTGCCCGGACTCGCTGATCTGCGCGGATTCGGGGCGCTGCGCACGGCGTCCTCGACGGCATGGGCCTCGATCTGCCGCGCGCGCTCTGGCCACGCCTCGTCGCGGGCATCTGCGGCGCCGCCAGCCGCACCTGAACCCGCCCGCCGCCACCCCGGCGGCACAATCGGGCGAATGACCGACTCGCCCTTCCGGCAGCGCCTGGCGGCGATCCTGGCCGCCGACGCCGCGGGCTACTCGCGCCTGATGGCCGTCGACGAAGCGGCGACGGTGGCCGCACTCGACGCGGCGCGCGCGGTCTTCCGCGTGCAGATCGAGGGCCACCGCGGCCGCGTCATCGACATGGCCGGCGACTCGGTGCTCGCCGTCTTCGACACCGCGATCGGCGCGGTGTCGGCGGCGCTCGCCGTGCAGCGCGAACTGGCAGCGGCCGATGCCAGCCGACTCGAGGCGACGCGGATGCGTTTTCGCATCGGCGTCCATCTCGGCGACGTCATCGAGAAGGACGACGGTACGGTCTATGGCGACGGCGTGAACATCGCCGCGCGCCTGCAAGGCCTGGCCGAGACCGGAGGCATCACCGTGTCCGATGCGGTGCAGGGCGCGGTGCGCGGCAAGCTGGCGGCGAGCTTCGAAGATCAGGGCGAGCAGGCGGTGAAGAACATGCCGCACCCGGTGCGCGCGTTCGCGGTCGGGACCGGTGACGGCAGCGGCGGTAGCGCTGGACCGCCAACCCCGATGCCCGTCCCGGCGCCGCCGGAGATGCTTTCCATCGCGGTCCTGCCCTTCGACAACATGAGCGGCGATCCGGAGCAGGACTATTTCGCCGACGGCATGGTCGAGGACATCATCACGGCACTGGCGCGGATGCGCGCCTTCTTCGTGATCGCCCGCAACTCGAGCTTCGTCTACAAGGGCAGGGCGGTCGACATCAAGCAGGTCGGCCGCGAGCTCGGCGTGCGCTACGTGCTCGAGGGCAGCGTTCGCCGCTCGGGCAGCAGGGTACGCATCACCGGCCAGCTGATCGAGGCCGAGAACGGCCACCACGTCTGGGCCGACCGGTTCGACGGCACGCTCGAGGACGTGTTCGACCTCCAGGACCGCATCACCGAGAGCATCGTCTCGGCGGTGCAGCCCAGTCTTCTCCGCGCAGAGATCGCGCGCGTCCGGGTCAAGCCGACCACCAGTCTGCAGGCCTATGACCTGGTCCTGCGCGCCCTGCCCGGGCTGCTCCCGGGGTCGACCCGGGCGGGGCAGGACGAGTCGGCGTCATTCCTGCGCCAGGCGCTGGAGAAAGACCCGCGCTACGCGACCGCCAGGGCGATGAGCGCGTTCGCGTGCCTGCGGCGGCTCGGCGACGGCTACGGCGGAGCCGAGGACGTGAAGGCAGGACTGCGTCATGCCGACCAGGCCCTGGCCGAGGCGCACGACGACCCGACCGTACTGAGCTATGCCGGCCTGACGCTTGCTTCGCTCGGCTACCGTGCCCTGGGATTTCGCGTCCTCGGGTTCCGCTACGACGAGGCGCTGCGCGCGATCGAGCGGGCGTTGAGCCTCAGCCCGAACCTGCTCGCCGTGCAGTTCTGTGCCGGCTTCGTCAAGTGCCTTGTCGGTGACACCGAAGCGGCGCTCGGCCACTTCGGGCGAGCGATGCGAATGAGTCCGCTCGACCCCGGCATGAGCGCCTACGTCGCCCTGTCCGGCGGTGCCCACCTGATGTGCGGCCGGTACGAGGAGGCGCTGGCGTGCGCGGAGCGCGCGATCCACGACAGCCCGGAGTTCGTCCTCGGCCATCGGCTCGAGGTCACGGCGCTGGGCTGCCTCGGACGGCTCGACGAAGCCAGGCTGGCAGCGCGGCGCCTGCTCGAGCTGACGCCGGGCTTCACCGTCTCGCAGTACCGCAGCGTCTCCCCCTTCCGGGATGCCGAGTTCCGCGGGCGCGTCTGCGAGATGTTTCTCGCCGCGGGCGTGCCGAAGTGAGGAGCGGCGACAACGCCGCAGGCCCTTGAGCGAGTCGTATCAATCGACCGCCTGGAGTCCCTGGCGACTCTCGGTTGCGCCCATGATGGAGTGGACCGACCGGCATTGCCGCTACTTCCACCGCCTGCTGACCCGCCACGGCCGTCTGTACACGGAAATGGTCACCACCGGTGCCTTGCTGCACGGCGACCTCGGCCGCCATCTCGACTTCGATCCGGCCGAGCAGCCGGTCGCCCTGCAGATCGGCGGCAGCGAGCCGGCCGAGCTGGCGGCGGCGGCCCGGCTCGGCGAGCGCTGGGGCTACGCCGAGATCAACCTGAACTGCGGCTGCCCGAGCGAGCGCGTCCAGCGCGGCAGCTTCGGTGCCTGCCTGATGGCAGAGCCCGAGCTGGTCGCCGATGGCGTCAAGGCGATGCGCGACGCGGTCTCGCTGCCGGTCACGGTCAAGCACCGGATCGGCATCGATCGTCTCGAAAGTTACGAGTTCGTGCGCGACTTCGTGGGCACGGTCGCCTGCCGGGGGGGCTGCGAGGTCTTCATCGTCCATGCCCGCAACGCCTGGCTGAAGGGCCTCAGCCCGAAGGAAAACCGCGAGCTGCCGCCGCTTCGCCACGACGTGGTGACGCGCCTGAAGCGCGACTTTCCCGGCCTCTGCTTCGTCGTCAATGGGGGCGTGACGACCGAGGCGCAGATCGCGGCGCATCTCGACGCGGTCGACGGCGTCATGGTCGGCCGTGAGGCCTACCACCACCCGTGGAGCCTGGCCGGCTGGGATGCGAGCTTCCTCGGCGCGGCGCCGCGCCAGCTCGGTCGCGATGCGGTCGAGGCGGCGATGGTCGACTACATGGACTCCCAGGCGCGTAGCCGCGGTGAGCCGTGGTCGCGGATCGCCCGCCACATGCTCGGCCTGCGCAACGGCGAGCCCGGCGCCCGCCGCTGGCGCCAGGTCTGGTCCGACCATCGGCTGAAGGGCGAGCCGGCCGGGGTCGTCGCCCGGCGGGCCCGCGCCGCCATGGGGCACGAGGCGGAATCGCGCGACGACGAGGCCCAGCCTGCCTGAAACTCGGCAACGACAAGGAGCACGACATGGCCAACCGGAACACGGCGCTCGACGCCACCTTGCGCGACTACCTGGTCGCCCATTCGGCGCGCGAGCAGCCGGCCCAGGCAGATCTGCGCGAAGCGACCCGCAGCCATCCCGCCGCGGGCATGCAGATCGGCCCGGAGCAGGCGCAGTTCCTCGCCCTGCTGGTCAAGCTGATCGACGCGCGAAAGGCGATCGAGGTCGGCGTCTTCACCGGCTACAGCGCGCTCGCGGTCGCCCTGGCCCTGCCCGACGACGGCCACCTGCTGGCCTGCGACATCAGCGACGAGTACACGCGGATCGGCCGGCCGTTCTGGGACGAGGCCGGGGTGGCCGGCAAGATCGAGCTGCGGCTCGGCCCGGCCCTGGCGACCCTCGATGCGCGGATCGCCGCCGGCGAGGCTGGCCGGTACGACTTCGCCTTCATCGATGCCGACAAGTCCGGCTACGACGCCTACTACGAACGCTGCCTGGTCCTGCTCCGCCCGGGCGGCCTGATCGCGATCGACAACGTGCTCTGGGGCGGCAGCGTGGCCCAGCCGGCGAAGGACGCCGACACAGCCGCCCTGCAGGCGCTCAACGACAAGATCCACGGCGACGGCCGGGTCGACATGGCGATGCTGCCGATCGGCGACGGCGTGACCCTGGCGCGCAAGCGCTAGC
>JBDTUG010000144.1:0-8491 GCA_040007855.1 Caldimonas sp. | reverse complement strand
TAGCTGACGAGGCCGCCGATGATCGCCGCGACGAACGCCTTCAGGCCGATCAGGAAGCCCGAGTCGTAGTACATCGTCGTCACCGGCGCGACCAGGATGCCGATCAGCCCGGCGAGCAGCGAGGCGCACACGTACGCGAGCAGCGCGGTGCGCGCCGGGCGGATGCCGACCAGCCGCGCGCCGATCCGGTTGACGGCGGTTGCGCGCAGCGCCTTGCCGGCGACGGTGCGCTCGAAGGCCAGGAAGAAGAGCCCGCTCAGAACGAGCGACGCGCCGACCATCAGCAGCACCTGGCCGCTGACGCTGAAACCGCCGAGCGAGATGGCACCGCCGGCGAGCGGCGCGGTGCGCGAGCCTTCCGGGCCGAAGAACAGCAGGCCTAGGCCCGACAGCAGGTAGTGCAGCGCCAGCGACGCGATCAGCAGCACCAGCACCGACGCATCGGCGATCGGTTGCAGCGCCACCCGCGCCACCAGCGGAATGATCGGCACCACCAGGCCGACCGCGACCACCACCTGGAGCGGCGCCGGCACGGCGCGACCGGCGATCGCCCAGGCGGCGAGGCAGGGCAGCGCTGGCAGCAGGCCCCAGCCCACCAGCGCGCGCGGGATGCGCCTCTTCTCGCCGCGCACGACGAGGCTCCTGATCTCGACCACCAGCGCCAGCACGGCCAGCGTCGCCACCAGCCCGACGGTCGCCGGCAGCTTGCCGGTCTCGAGTGCCGCCAGGCTGAGCGCCGCGAGCGCGGCGACGTCGCCGAACGGGACGAAGACGACTCGCGTCACCGAGAAGATCAGCACCAGCCCCAGCCCGGCCAACAGGTAGACGGCGCCGTTGGCGAGGCCATCGATGCCGAGGATGAGGGCGACCTCGGGCGTCATGCAGGAGCGGGGCGTGCGGTCGGTGCGCGGTTTCGCCAACCGGTCGTCAGTGCACGGCGCTCAGGGCACGTACTTCCAGGCGCCGTTCTCGACCTTCACGACCACCCGGGCCCGCTCGTCGACGCCGTAGACGTTGCCGGCCTTGAAGTTGTAGACGCCGTGGGTGCCGACCACTTCCTTCGTGGTGGCGATCGCGTCGCGCAGGGCGACGCGAAACGCCGGCGTGCCAGGCTCGGCCTTGGTGGCCAGCGCCCGGGCCGCCGCGTCGGCGAACACCAGGTAGCCGTCGAACGAGTAGGCGGAGAAGGCATCGGTCGAGGGCGCGCCGTTGACCTTGAGGAAGGCGGCGCGGAACTCGTCGGTGACCTTGCGCGTCGGGTAGTTGGCGGGAAGCTGCTCGGCGACGATCACCGGGCCGGTCGGCAGGAAGGCGCCGGTCGCGGCCGAGCCGGCGACGCGCAGGAAGTCGGGATTGATCATGCCGTGGTTGCCGTAGACGCCGCCCTTGAAGCCGCGCTCCTGCAGCGCCAGGAAGGGCAGCGCGCCGGGTGTGCCGGCGCCGCCGGTCATCACCGCGTCGGGGCGCAGGGCGACGATCTTCAGCACCTGGCCAGTGACCGAAGGGTCGGGCCGGGCATAGCGCTCGTTGGCGACGACCTTGATGCCGGCCGGCTCGGTCGCCTTCAGCAGGGCGTCGTAGACCAGGTCGCCCCAGGCGTCGGTGAAGCCGATGTAGGCGACCGTCTTGACGCCGTTGGCCTTCATCTTCTCGACCACGGCATTGACCATCAACTGCGTCGGCTGGGCGACGGTGAAGAGCCACTCGGCGTCGGCCGGCGGCAGGCCGATCGGCGTCAGGCCGATCATCGGCGTCTTCGTCTCGCGGCTCACCTGCGCCATGGCGATCGCCGCCGGCACGCCCGACGTGCCCATAATGATGTCGACCTTCTCCTCCTCGATCAGCTTCCTGGCATTGCGGCCGGCGGTGGTCGGGTCGGAGGCGTCGTCGAGGACGGTGAGCACCACCTTGCGGCCTCCTATCTCCGGCCGGTAGGCGATCGCCGCCTGCATGCCCTTGGCATAGGGCACGCCGAGCGAGGCGTTCGGGCCGGAGAGCGAGACGCTCAGGCCCACTTTCAGGTCGGCGGCGAGCGCGCTGGCGGCAAGGGCAAATCCGGCGACGACGCCGAGTGCATTGCGGGCAAAGGTCTTCATGGGCGAGGCTCCTGGGATGGTCGGGAGGAAGATACGAAGGATAGGCGGCGCGGGCCGGAGCGCGAGGCCCTGTGGGTAACACCAGGAAGGCCCGCCCGGCCGGGGTGCGCCGCCCTGGTCTTCAAAAGGATTGCCGGGCAACGCTGACTAGGTGATTCACTCCACCCGGCGAGCGCGTCTGCGCTGCCGCCGGTGCTACGGCGAACTGGCGGTCCCGAGATGCTTCCCGACGTGCGCGAAAACCGCGGCGCGGGCGCGTGGCTCGATTGCTCCGACCGCGACGTATTTGCCGTCCGCAGTCTCGCAGGTGGCGTCACCAACACCATGTGCTGACGAAGTCATGAACCGGACCCAGGCGCGGAACTGGTTGCGCATCAGCATCTCGTCGGTGCCGTTGACGTCGCACGTCGGCGCGTTTGCGCGGGGCTCAGGCCGGCCCGCGCGCGACGAACTCGACGGCGCAGCCGCCCGCACTGGCGCTCGGCACCACCAGGCGCGAGCCAGATCGTCGGCTGGCGATGCCGTTTCGCAGCAGCACCGCTTCGGCCGTGGCCAGGCTGGCCACCTCGAAGCAGACGCCTGCGGGGGCGTCGCGGCCGGAGTACGTCGCCATGGCGGCCGAAGCATGCGATGGCGCGACGAAGTCGATCGCGACGTTTCCCGCGGCGACCGTCAGACCGCCGTCGCGTTGCTGCGCGACGCTGCCGAACAGCGCCGCGCAACGGCCGGCCGCAGCGGCGCAGTCGGCCGCCACGACACGGACTTCGCGCAGCCCCACGGCGGTGTTCGCATGCCGGGACAGCTCTTCGATGAAGATGTGCTCGGGGTTGCGGTGTCCGCAGATCGACACGTGCAGCGGGGCCAGCGCCTCCTCGTCGAGGTAGACCACGTCGAAGGCCACTTCGACGACGCGTCCGTCAGGCAGCGTCGCCGGTCGCGAATGCGTCACCAGATCGGAAGCGCCGAAGCCCGCGGCGCGGACCTCGTCGAGCGCCGCTGCCGCGTCGTCGGTGCGGGCGGAGACGATGTACAGGCCCTCGCGCTCGGCGACGCGCCTCCGCCACGGCTCGTTGAACGCCGTCGAGCGGGTGAAGGCGATCAGCTCCACGTAGGTGTCGCCAACGACGAAGGTGTGATTGGCCGACCCCATGTTGGGCGAGTGCGTCTGCCGGGGCGACAGCGTGAAGCCGAGGCGGGCGAAGCTCGCCGCGACCGCGTCGAGATCGTTCACGAGCCAGCCGAGATGATCGATGCCGAGGATGTGTTTCATGGCTGAAGGTCCGGTTGCGCTTCGACAGTTCAGAATCCGGTGATGGAAATTACGTAGCCGCGATGTCGTCCGACGACGGGTATGACCTCGTGGTCCTCGGCTCGGGCGCAGCCGGGCTGGCGGCGGCGCTGGCGGGATGCGCTCGCGGGGCGCGCGTGCTCCTGGCCGAGAAGTCCGAGCTGATCGGCGGCACGACCGCGATGTCGGGCGGCTGCATCTGGGTGCCGAACAATCACCTCATGCGCGCGGCGGGCCTGTCCGACAGCTCGGCCGACGCCCTCGCCTACATCCGGGCGGTCGCTCCCGAAGGCTGGGCCGAGGTCGAAGAACCACTCTGGCGGACCTTCGTCGAGAAAGCTCCCGAGATGCTTTCGTTCGTCGAGCTGCGCACGTCGCTGCGCTTCGGCATCGGCGGCGAGCCCGATCCGTACATGGAGGCGCCGGGAGCGCGCGCCCGCGGCCGCAACGTGTCGCCGAGGCCCATTCGCTTCAGCACGCTCGGTCCGTGGCGGGAGCGCATCCGGCCTTCGGTGATGCCCTATCGGCTGACCTACGACGAGATCACCGACCACCACCTCGTCGCCAATCCCAAGAAGGCGATCGCCCTCTTCGGTCACCGGCTGCTGGCGCGGACGATGTTCGACCGCCGCGCCATGGGCCAGTCTCTCGTGGCCGGCCTGCTGCTCGCATGCGTGCACCAGGGGTGCGTGATTCGAACGGGGCTGCGCGGCCAGCGCCTCCTCGTTCGCGCAGGCCGTGTGACGGGAGTCGAGTTCCAGGGCTCGGCGGCGACCGAGTCGGTGACGGCGCGGCATGGCGTGGTCATCGCCACCGGTGGCTTCGAGTGGGATCGCGAGATGATGGATCGCTACCATCCCGGACCCCACCGATGGACCGGAAGCCCGGACACGAACAGCGGCGACGGGCAGCGGATGGCGGCCGCTGTAGGCGCCGTGCTGGATCGCATGGACCAGGCGCTCATCATGGGCACGCGCCCGGTCACCTACCTGGGCCAGCCTCATGCGACGCCCGCCGCCGACTACACCTTGCCGCACAGCATGATCGTCAATGCGTCGGGCAAGCGATTCGTCAACGAAGTGCAGATGAACGTCGGACTCGGGCTCGACGCACGCGATCCGCTCACGGGCGAGCGCCTCAACGCTCCGGCATGGCGGATCTACGACTCGCAATACGCGTCGCGTTACCGGCATGCGTTGCCGAAAGGTCCGGAGCTGATTCAGGCGGAGTCGCTGCGAGCGCTGGCCGAACGCACCGGCATCGACCCCGACGGGCTCGAGCGCGAAGCCGCGCGCATGACGCGCTTCGCGCGCAGCGGCCACGACGAGGACTTCGGACGGGGAAGCCCGGGCTGGGACCCGGGGCGCAATGGCGATCCGCGGGTCGGCCCCAACTCCTGCCTCGGCACGATCGAGCGGGCGCCGTTCTTCGCCTTTCCGATTCCGGTGAGCTTTCTCGGCACCAAGGGCGGGCCGCGCACGAACGCGTTCGGACAGGTGCTCGATCAGCACCGGAAGCCCATCGGCGGCGTGTACTGCGCCGGCAACGCGATGGCGAATCCGTTCGGCTCGAAAGCGGTCGGCGCCGGAACGACGCTCGGACCCTGCCTGACCTGGGGCTACGTCTGCGCGCAACACGCGCTCGCTGATCTCGGCGCAACCCAGGCCGCGTGATTCTGTTGGCACGCGCAGCACGCGAGCCCGCACCCGCTCAGATGCGCTGGCCACCGCTGGCGTCGATGCGCTGGCCGGTGACCCATCGGCCGGCGTCGCTGACCAGGAAGGCGATGATGTCCGCGATGTCTTCCGGTTGCCCTACCCGTCGCAGCGCGATCGTCTGCGCCAGTTGCTGGCTGCGCACCGGATCTTGCGCCGCCGGGTTCATGTCGGTGGCCGTCGCACCCGGCAGGACCGCGTTCACGGTGATGCCGCGCGGACCGAAATGCGGCGCGAGCAGCAAGGTCAAGGCCTCGAGCCCGGCCTTCGCCGGCGCATACGCCGCCATCTCCGGATAGGCCACCCGCGTCCCCATCGACGAGACGTTGACGATGCGCCCGCCGTCGCGCAAGCGCGACGACGCGTACTTGATCAGGAAGAACGGCGCCTTCAGGTCGACCTGCAGCGTTTCGTCGAGTGCTTCCTCGCTCACGTCCTCGATGACCGCACGCGTCCCGGCGCCGGCGTTGTTGACCAGGATGTCGAACCGGTTCGACCCGAACCGGCGCTGCAGCTCGGGGTCGAGGCGTTCGTAGAACTGCTTCGGCGCGGCGGGGTCGGACAGGTCGCTCTGCAGGACGAAAGCCGAACCGCCCTCGCGTTCGATCTGGCGCACGACCTCGTCGGCCATGGCCTGGTTGCCGCGGTAGTGCACCACCACCGTGGCGCCGCTCGCCGCGAGGCGCAGCGCGGTCTGCCTGCCGATGCCCCTGCTCGCGCCGGTGACCACCGCGATCTTTCCCGTGAGTGCTGCCATGTCGCTTCCTTTCGATTGGATGTTCGGGGGCCGACCGCTTCGCTTCATCCGCCCAGGTAGGCGGTGACCACGCGCTCGTCGCCAGCGAGCTCCTTCGCCGGGCCCTCGAGCGCGATCCGACCCTGGTCGAGCACATAGGCGTAGTCGGCGGTGCGCAGCGCCACCCGGGCGTTCTGCTCGACCAGCAGCACGGCCACGCCGGCGGCCCGGATCGAGGCGATGAGATCGAAGATGCGCGCCACCATCATCGGCGCCAGGCCGAGCGACGGCTCGTCGAGGAGGAGGACGCGCGGCGAGCCCATCAGCGATCGCGCGATGCAGACCATCTGCTGCTCGCCGCCCGAGAGCGACCCGGCCGGCTGGCTGCGCCTCTCGGCGACGATCGGGAACAGGCCGCTCACGTACTCGACGCGGCGGGCGAAGTCGGCGCGCGAGAGGTGCAGCGATCCGGCGCGCAGGTTCTCGATCACGTCCATGTCGCCGAAGAGCTGACGGCCCTCGGGCGCCTGCGCAACCCCGGCACGCACGACCTGGTGCGGCGCCATGCCGCCGATCTCCTTTCCTGCCAGGGCGATGCTTCCGGCATGCGGCCGGTACAGCCCCGACACCGTGCGCAGCAGCGTCGTCTTGCCGACGCCGTTGCGTCCGAGGATGGTGACGAGCCCGCCTTCGGGAACGCTGACCGACACGGCGCTCAGGATCGCACGGCCGCCGAGGCGAACGTCGAGCCGGTCGACCGCCAGCAAGCTCATAGGAGTACCTTCGTGCTGCGCACTCCGGTATTCGCCCTTGGGGCGGCCCGGCGGGCTCATGCCTCGTCTCCGAGGTAGGCGGCGCGGACCGCGGCATCGGCGCGAATCGCCGCCGGCTCGCCTTCGGCGATCTTGCGGCCGCTGTCGAGGACCACGATCCGGTCGCAGATCCGCATGACCATCGGCATGTCGTGCTCCACCAGGAGGATCGTCAGGCCGGCATCGCGCAGGGCGCGCAGGCGGCTGGCGAGCTCGCCGGTCTCCGTGTCGTTCAGGCCGGCAGCGGGCTCGTCGAGGAGCAGCAGGGTCGGCTGCAGCGCCAACGCACGGGCGATCTCGAGCTGCTTCTTCTGTCCATAGGCCAGGTTGCCGGCTGGCTGGTCCGCGAAGTCGAGCAGGTCGAAGCGCTCGAGTGCGGCGAGCGCGGCCTCGGCGATGGCTTCGTCGCGCTTGCGGCCGAGCTTCGGAATCAGGGTGCCGAGCAGCGAAACGCCGAGGCGGCCGATGGCGCCGGCCGAGACGTTGTCGAACACCGTGATGTCGGGAAAGATGCGCAGGTTCTGGTAGGTGCGGGCGATGCCGAGGCGCGCGATCCGTCCGGGATCGAGCCCGGCGATCGACTGCCCCTGGAACTCGACCTCGCCCCGGGTGCGCGCAATCGCGCCGGCGACGCAACTGAACAAGGTGGTCTTGCCGGCGCCGTTCGGGCCAATCAGGCCGACGAGCTCGCCGCGGGCGACGCCGAAGCTCACGTCGTCGACCGCGCGCAAGCCCTGGAAGTGCTTGGCCAGCCCCCTGACCCGGAGCAGCGATTCGCTCATTTGGCGGGCCGGCGCCGCGCCCACGGGCTGTTCGGCATGTCGCGGCGAAAAAGCGCCAGGGCGCGAACCTCGCTGAACAGGCCGCGCGGCAGGAACAGGATCGACAGGAACAGCACGATGCCGAAGACGAGGGCGCGCAGGTTGCCGATCTCGCGCAGCGCCTCGGGCAGCAGCACCATGACGACGCCGCCGATCACCGCGCCGGGCAGGCTGCCGATGCCGCCGACGATCACCCCCGTGAGCACCAGGGCCGACTCGAAGATCACGAAGTTGTCCGGCCCGATGAACTGGTTGGTGTGCGCGTAGAGCGCGCCGGCAGCGCCGGTGATGGCCGCGTGCAGCGTGTAGATCTGCACCCGCATCAGGCGAGTGCGAAGGCCGAGCGAGAGCGCGCATTCTTCGTCCTCGCGGATCGCGCGCGCGGCGTTGCCGTAGAACGAATGCACCACGCGGTGCATGACGAACAGCGCGATCAGGCAGAACACGGCAGTGACGTAGTACGACTCGAGCCAGCCGCTGACGCTGTGGCCGAACAGGCGCACCGGCGGGATGCCGCGGTAGCCCATGGGGCCGCGGGTCAGCTCGCCCCAGTTCAGCACGGTCGTGTAGAAGGAGATGGCGAGCGCCATGGTCGCGACGGCGAAGAAGATGCTCGTGAGCCGCACCAGCGCGAAGCCGCAGATCGCGCCGATCGCGCTGGTCAGCAGCACCGCGACCGCGACGTTGCCGAGGAACGAGGTGCCGTAGTTCACCGAAAGGATCGCCGCCGCATAGGCGCCCAGGCCGTAGAAGACGACGGTGTCCAGGGCGAGCAGGCCAGCGGTGCCGGTGAGCAGGTTGAGCGCGCCGGTGAGGACGATCGCGACCAGCACCACCTGCGCCAGGCGGGCGAGATAAGGGCTGCCGGCCCAGGCGAGCAGCGCCGGCACCAACGCCAGAAGCAGGAAGGCGAAGGCGAGACGGACCGGAATGCGGCGGCTCATCTAGGGCCTGTTAACGCTATGGGAAGCCACGCGCCGGGGTGGCGCAAGACGCTGGGCAAGGCGCGTCGCGCAGCCCGGG
>JBDTUG010000143.1:0-8522 GCA_040007855.1 Caldimonas sp. | reverse complement strand
GGGGCAGGCGCGGGAGCCGGGGCAGGCGCGGGCGCGGGCGCCGGCGCGCCGGTCACCGGATTGCCGGCCAGGATCGATTCGCCGCCGCCACCGCCGCCGCACGCGCTCAGGGTCGCGGCAAAGACGGCCGCGAGCCGCCGCATCGCCAGGTCCTTCATCGGGCTCCTCCTCCTTGTTCGAGCTTAGCGGCCGGGCCGCCGGCGGAGCACGCGAATGGCGTGCAGCCTTCACGGCAGCACGCTTGCCGGAGAACGAAGGCGAGTGTGGCGCGCCGCGCCGCCGGCCTTGCAAGCAGATGTGTCGCGGCGCGCGGCGCGACCGGGCGAGCCGGGCGAGCGACGCCTCGCCAGTTCTCACATTTCAGTCACGGCACCGATGCGGCGCGCGCCGCAGCGACGTCGTGACCCGCCCCGGGTGACGGCGTCGCGCCGATGCGCGACACTCGCGCCGCGCTCATGAATCCAGCCGCCGCAGCACCGCCCGACGACACCATCGAGCTCCTCGCCCTCGGCGAGGCGATGATCGAATTCAACCAGACCGGCGAGCGCGACGGCCGGGTCTACCTGCAGGGCTTCGGCGGCGATACCTCGAACTTCGCGATCGCCGCCGCCCGCCAGGGCGCCCGCACCGGCTACCTCTCGGCCCTCGGCGACGACGCGCACGGCCGGATGCTGCGCGCCCTCTGGGCCGAAGAAGGCGTCGACGCGAGCGGCGTGGCGAGCGACCCCGGCGCTTTCACGGCGATCTACTTCGTGACCCACGGCCCGGCCGGGCATCGCTTCGACTTCCTGCGCGCCGGCTCGGCGGCGAGCCGGATGACGCCGGCCGCGCTGCCACACGCGCAGATCGTCGCCGCCCGCGTGCTCCATCTCTCGGGCATCTCGCTGGCGCTCTCGGCGACTGCCGCCGAGACCTGCCGCGCCGCCATCGCGATCGCCCGCGCGGCCGGCGTGCGGGTCTCGTTCGACACCAACCTGCGCCTGAAGCTCTGGCCGCTCAAGCAGGCGCGCGCGGCGATGCGCGAGGCGATGGCAATGGCCGACATCTGCCTGCCCAGCCTCGACGACATGAGCACCCTGACCGGCCTCATCGACCCGGACGCGATCGTCGACCACTGCCTGGGCCTCGGCGCCGGCATCGTCGCCCTCAAGCTCGGTGCCGAAGGCGCGCTGGTCGCCGATCCGGCGCGCCGCTTCCGGCTCGCCCCGCATCCCTGCCGCGCCATCGACGCGACCGGCGCCGGCGACACCTTCGGCGGCGCCTTCGTCGCCCGCCTGCTGGCCGGCGACGACATCGAGGCCGCGGGCCGCTATGCCGGTGCCGCGGCCGCGCTCTCGACCGAAGGCTTCGGCGCGGTCGAGCCGATCCCGACGGCGGCACGGGTGCGCGCCGCGCTGGCGGCGGTGGCGCCCACGCCGCAAGCACGCGACCGGGGGCACTGAGATCGACGCGGCAGCGGCCCCGGCCCTCCCCTGGCACTGCCCCGACTGCCCTCCTCATCACCCTCTATGCGACATGAGCGAGCACCGCTGCACCGACCGTCGCGGGCCCGGCATCGGCGCTAAGCACTTCACGGATCGGGCCGGCGTTACAGGCGTCTCTGGACGAGCGGCAGAGCGGCGGCGCTCGCGGCCGATCGGCTGCGCGAGACTTGCCTTCTTCCTCCGCAACCTCGCCACCGACGATGAATACCTCGTTCGATCAGACCAGCCCCCATCCCTCCCGCTGGGACCAGGACGGCGCCGAATACGTCCGCTCGAACATGGACTGGTGCGCGCGTTGCTCGAAGCGCCTGGTCGGCCTCAACCCCGGCCTGCTCGCCGAGCAGGCGCTCGACCTCGCCCACGAGCTGAGCCTGGACGACGCGCTGCGCTGCCGCTCGCCCGAGCTGGTCGCCGAGGACCTGCTGCGCGCCCAGCTGCTGACCGACGACTGAGCGTCGCCCGCCGATCCCGGGGGATCCCGTGAGCTGGGAGCGCTGGCGCGCCGACAACCTCGCCGGCTGGGAGGACCGCGTCCCCATCCATGCCGGCCCCGGCGGCTACGCCATCGACGCCCTGCTCGCCGACCCCGCGCGCATCACCGTCACGGTCGGTCACGACCGCGAGGCGCTCGGGCCGCTGACCGGATTGAAGGTCGTGCACCTGCAGTGCCACCTCGGCACCGACACGCTCTCGCTCGCCCGGCTCGGCGCCGCCGAGCTGACCGGCCTGGATTTCTCGCCCCGCGCGATCGCCCATTGCCGCTCGCTGTTCGGGCGCGCCGGGGTGGCCGGCCGCTTCGTCGAGGGCGACGTGTTCGATGCCGAAGCCCTGCTCGGCGAGCGCTACGACCTGGTCTACGCGTCGATCGGCGCGATCAACTGGATTCCCTCTATCGGCCGCTGGATCGCGGTGGCCGCCGCCCTGCTGAAGCCGGGCGGGCGGCTCTACCTGCGCGACGTCCATCCGATGGCGATGGCGGTCGACGCCGACAGCGACCCAGTGTTTCGCCTGCGCTACCCGTACGGCGAGCAGGTCCTGCCGGTGACGCTGGCCGACGAGCAGACCTATGCCGGCGACGGCACGCCGCTGGCGCACCCGGTCACCCACGAGTGGTCGCACGGCCTGGGCGAGATCGTCCAGGGCGCGCTCGACGCCGGCCTGGCGATCCGCGGCCTCGCCGAGCACTACTACACCGAGTGGCCGATGTTCGCGTCGATGCAGCTCGACGCCGGCGGCCACTACGTGCTGCCCGAAGCGCCCGAGCGGCTGCCCTTGCTGTTCACCCTGCAGGCCGGCAAGCCCGCCGGCGCCGCCGGCTGAGGGAAGGCGCGGGCCGGGCCGATCGCGCGCGCGACCCGCGCCGGCTCAGGCGGACTGCAGCTGGTGAAGCCAGCCGGCGATGGCGATCGTCGTCAGGTCCTGCAGGTACGGGCCGATCACCTGGATGCCGATCGGCAGCCCCTCGGGCGAGCGGCCGATCGGCACCGCGGTGGCGGGCAGGCCCGCAAAGGTGGCGACTCCGGGCCAGGCCACCTGCTGGCCGTAGAGCGTCGGCTCGCCGTCGATCATGAGTGTCGACGTCGCCATGTCGGGCGAATCGACGTGCGGGTAGGCGACGGTGCCGAACGCCGGCGCGAGCACGGCGTCGAATTGCTCGAACAGGGCGCGCCACTGGCGGCCGACCCGCATCTGCCGGTCGAGCAGCTCGAACCATTCGTGCGCCGAGATCACCTGCTGCACCCCGGGCGCGCCGCGCGTCATGATCGTCGACAGCATCTTCAGATAGTCGTCGTGGGCGGCGGACAGGTCGGGCAGCAGCGCGCTCTCGCGGGCGACACGCGCGCCGGCCCGCGCGGCCGCCTCGGCCAGGCCCGCCATCGCGTCACGGATCGCGGTGCTCGTGCGCACCCGCGGGTGGCGGTCGAGGACGAGCAGGCGGCACTCGGCCAGGCCTTGCGGACGGGGCGCCGGCAGGGTCGCGCGGTAGGCGACGGCATCGCCGGCGTCGGGCCCGGCGACCACGCCGAGGGCGAGCTCGAGATCGACCGCCGTGCGCGCGAGCGGCCCGACCACGGCGAGTTCGACGCCGATCCCGTCGGTGCCCGGGAAGCCGTGGCCGCGGTCGGGAACGAGGCCGTGGCTCGGCTTCAGCCCGAACACGCCGCAGAAGGCGGCCGGCACGCGGATCGAGCCGCCGATGTCCGAGCCGAACTCGAGCGGCACCATGCCCGAGGCCACCGCGGCCGCGGCGCCGCCCGACGATCCGCCCGGGCTGCGTGCCGGGTCGTGCGGATTGACGGTGCGGCCGTAGATCGGGTTCGTGCTCTGCCAGTCGGCGAGCGCCGGCGGCACGTTGGTCTTGCCGAGGATGACCGCGCCGGCGGCCTTCAGCCGCTCGACCACCGCCGCGTCCGCGCGCGGCCGGAACTCGCGCAGGTGCGGCAGGCCCCAGGTGGTCGGCAGGCCGGCGACGTCGAGTGATTCCTTGACCGTCATCGGCACGCCGAGCAGAGGCAGCCGCTCGCCGTGCGCGAGCTGGGCATCGCGGCTCGCGGCCTGTTCGCGGGCGCGCTCGAAGTCGCGCACCACGACCGCGTTGATCGCGCCGTCGAGCCGCTCGATGCGGGCGATCGCTGCGTCGCAGGCCTCGCGGGCACTGATCTGCCGGGCGGCAATCGCCGCGGCGAGAACGTGCGCCGGCGCGGCATCGAGATCGGGTGAGAGGCTGGCAGGCATCGGGCGCTCCTGGCGAAGTCGGCGGCGATGATCGCACGTCGAATGGCGCGCCGAACGACGGCAGCGTCGCGGCACGCACGATCGCGCCGATCCTGCGTGGCGCCTGTGGATCGGGAGCGCCAGCGGGCTGGCTAGCTACTAGCGCTGGCTCGCCTCGCGGGTGGGGGTCGGCGCAGTGACTGCCGCTCCCGGCCTCAGCCAGCGGTTCAGCGTCTCGCCCAGCCGCGCCATGTGCACCGGCTTGGTCAGGTAGCCGTCCATGCCGGCGGCCTTGCAGCGGACTTCCTCTTCCTTGAGGGCGTTCGCGGTCAACGCGATGATCGGCATCCGGGTCCGGCCGCCCTCCTCGCTGCGGATCGTCGCGGTGAGCTCGTAGCCATCCATCTCCGGCATCTGGAGATCGGTCAGCAGCATGCCGAAATGGCCGCTGCGCCAGCGCGCCAGCGCGAGGCGGCCGTTCGCCACCACTTCGCCGCGAAAACCCAGGTGCCTGAGCTGATGGGTGATCACCTGCTGGTTGATCTCGTTGTCCTCCGCCACCAGGATCCGGCTCTCTTCGCGGGGCGGACCTTCCGGCGCGGGTGTCTCGGCCGCCCCGGCAAGTACCCGCCAGGCCGGGCGCACCGCATCCTGGGCGGCGGCCCTGGCGGCGTCGGCTTCGAGCTGCTCGACCGGCGCGACGAAGAACGGCAGGCACACCGTGAACACCGAGCCGACGCCGGGGGTGCTGCGCAGCTCGATGTAGCCGCCCATCAGCTCGACGAGGTGGTGCGAGATCGCCAGCCCGAGGCCGGTGCCGCCGAAGCGGCGCGTCGTCGAGACGTCGGCCTGCGCGAAAGGCACGAACAGCCGCTTGACCGTGGCAGCGTCCATGCCGACCCCGTTGTCCTCGACCTCCAGCTGCAGGTTGACCCGGTCGGCACTGCGCTCGCTCGTGCGCACCCGCATCGTCACCCGCGCCGCGCTGCGGCCGGCCGAGAACTTGATCGCGTTGCTGAGCAGGTTGACGAGCACCTGGCGCAGGCGCGCGGCATCGCCCCAGACCGCTGCCGGCAACCCGGGATCGGTCTCGGCCACCAGCGCGACGCCCTTGCCCACGGCCATGCCACGCACCAGCTCGCATACCTTGTCGACGACGCCGGCCACCGAGAGCGGCAGGCGCTCCAGCTCGACCCGTCCGGCCTCGATCTTCGAGAAATCGAGGATGTCCTCGATGATCGCGAGCAGCGAATGGGCCGACTCGCGCGCCACGCCGAGAATCCTCGCCTGCTCCGGGGCCAGCTCGGTCAGGTGCAGCACGTCGATCATGCCGATCACGCCGTTCATCGGCGTGCGGATCTCGTGGCTCATGGTCGCGACGAAGGCCGACTTGGCCCGGCTCGCCTCCTCGGCGCCGTTGCGGGCCTGTTCGAGGTCGGCCATGATGCGCACCCGCTCGCCGATGTCGCGCAGGATCGCCGTCCAGACGCGCTCCCCGCGGATGCGGTAGTCGCTGAACGCGACGTCGAGGGCCAGGGTGTCGCCGAGGCGGTGGCTTGCGACGCTCTCGCGCCCGACGCCGGCGATCACGCTCGGCGCATCGCGGCCGCCCGACCTGGCCGGAACGAGCCCGCTCAGCGCCGGAATCAGGAGCGACACATGGCGGCCGACAAGCTCCGGCGCCCGGTGGCCGAAGATCGCTTCGACTTCCGGGTTCGCGGAGCGGACGATGCCGTCGTCGCCGAAGGTGATGACACCGTCGGCCATGTGCTCGACGACCGATCGGATCTCCTCTTCCTTGCCGGCCAGCACGCCGTTGGCCAGCTCGAGCTCGGCGGTGCGCGCCACCACCTTCGCTTCCAGCGTCTCGTTCAGCTCGTGCAGCGCTTGCTGCGCGATGTGGCGCTCGCTCACGTCGCGGAACGAGACCGTCAGGCCGGCCTCGGACGGATAGGCGTGCACTTCGAGCCACTGCTCCCACGGGGCGTAGTAGCTTTCCACCGAGATGGCGCAGTTGCGCTCGACCGCGTCGCGATACTGGCGCTCGAAGCCGGTGCCGAGCAGGCGCGGAATCGCCTCCCAGATCACCCGACCCATCAGGTCGTCCCGAGGGCGCTGCATCATGCGCAGGGCTTCGGTGTTGACGTAGGTGAAGCGCCACTCGCGGTCGAGCGTGTAGAACCCGTCGCTGATGCTCTCGAGCGTCGTCGTCAGGCTCGCGGCAAGCTCGCCCAGCTTCTCCTCGGACTGCTTCTTTTCGGAGATGTCCTGGACCGCCCCGCCCGCACCGACCAGCGCGCCGGTCGAGTCGCGCACCTCCTGGCCGATCGTGCGCACCCAGATGTGTCGGCCCCGCGCCGTGACGGCCTCGAGTTCGAGGTCGTAAGGCGTCCCGAACTGGTGGGCGCGGGCGACGGCGGCGCGCAGCCTCGTCCGGGACTCAGGCAGGTAGCGGTCGATCGCTTCCTCCATCGTCGACCGCGTCCCGGGCGGCATGTCGAAGATGACGCAGGCCTCGTCAGACTGGGTGAAGCGGCGATCCGGAAGGTCCATCGACCACCCGCCCAAGCGAGCAGCGCGTCCGCCGATGTTCAGCAGCGCTTCGCTGCGCTCGATCCGCCTTTCGGCTCGCTTCCGCTCGGTGACGTCCTGGGCGAGCACGAGGCGCGCCGGCCGGCCGCCGAACAGGATAGTGCTTTCCGACGCCTCCACGTCGATCAGCGAACCGTCCTTGCGGCGGTGCTCCCAGGTCGCAACGGTCGCCCCCGCCGGGGGACGACAGGCGAGATAGCGATCGGGCAGTGCGACCCCTTCGGGCGACCGGAGCTCGCGCAGGGTCATGGCCAGGAACTCTTCCTTCGAATATCCGTAGTTCGCGATCGCGCTGTCGTTGACGGCGAGAAAGCGCAGCGTATCGACGTCATGGACCCACATCGGCAGCGGGTGCGCCGCAAACAGGAGGCGGTACTGCGACTCCGAGTCGCGAAGCTGCTCGGTCACGGCCGCGCGTTCCATCACGACGCCGAGCCACTCGGCAAGGATCTGCAGGGTGCCGACGTCGGCAGGCGAAAAGGCGTGGACCCGGCCCGACAGGACGCGCAGGACGCCCGCCACCCCATGGCCGGTGCCCAGCGGGGCGCCCAGCAGGGAACGCACGCCCATGCGGCGGCAGGCGTCCCGGTTGACGCGCGTATCGGTCTCGGAGTCGTCGCAGCACAGGATCTCGCCGCGGGCGATCGAGAGGCCCGCCAGACTGCCTTCGAGCCTGAACCGCGCGCGTTCGTCGGCGATGCCGCGTGCCGCGCGACCGACCAGGTCGGCGCCTTCGACGCACGCGATCGATGCGCCATCGGCACCGGTCAGCTCCTGCGCCCCCTCGACGATCATGTCCAGCGCTGCCTGCAGGCCGACATCGGACGACGCCACCTGCTGCTGCAGCCTGACGATGCCGGCCAGGTTGCGCAGCGACCGCTGCACCGATTCGTCGGCGCGCTTGCGCTGGATCGCGGCGCCGAGCGCTTCGGCGACGAGCTCGAGACTGTCCGCGTCGGCGGCATCGAAGTGGCCCGGTTCGAAATCGAACACCTTGAGCGCGCCGATCGGCCCCGACTTGTCGCGCACGACCGTCACGATCATCGAGCGCAGGCCGGACTCCCGGCACGCTTCGAGGCCGACCCGGGAATCGAGCTCGGAATCGTCGCAGCGCAGGATGTGGCCGAGGCGGATCGCCTCGCCGGACAGGCTGCCGCGCATCGCCAGGCGGGTCCAGAGCGAGTTCGCGGCCAGGGCCGCGGCCGAGGCCGAGGCCGAGCGAATGACGATTTCGTCACCGTCGCACAACTCGAAGACGGCACCGCTGGCCGGGACGACGCTCAAGGTGAGGTCCGGGATGCGGTCCATCAGCGCTTCGAGCGTCGCCTCGCTGCTGGCGAGCAGGCGCTGCACCTGGACCAGGGCGGCCATCCGATCGGCGTGCGTGCGGGGCCCGACGGCGCCGCGCGGACCGGGCGGAACGGCGCGTTGCTCCGCCTGCGGCGGCGGGCTCGCGTCGTTCGAAGGGGCCAGGCCGGTCAGCCCGTTTGGTCTCATGGTCGATCCTGGGGGGCGGGGGGGTGTCGAGCATGCGCCGCGAACGTGCACAAACACACTTCAGCGTCTTCCGACGAGATCGCAAAACCGGAGATCGCGCGCTGCAACGACACGTGGGCGGCGTCCCGTCCTACGATCGCCGGCTTTCGCCTCCTCTATTCGAGAGCCGATGCTGTCGTTCATCGTTCCGGCCCACAACGAGCAAGCGTCGATCGACGCCACCTTGCAGGCGAT
>JBDTUG010000142.1:0-8593 GCA_040007855.1 Caldimonas sp. | reverse complement strand
AGTTCTGCCAGGCGGTCAGGCGGCCGAAGATGCGCGTCGCCATGTTCTCCTTGCTGGCGAAACGCAGGTTCGCTTCCAGGCCGGTCAGCGCGTCGGGCGACATCGCGGCGCGCTCCTCGAGGGCGATCCGGATCTCGTCGTCCCAGTCGATGTCGTCGGGCGCGGCGGTGACGAGGCCGAGTTGCAGCGCGGCGTCGGCGTCGAGCGCCGTGCCGATCGAGTCGAAGGCCTCGGCCAGCGGCTCGGCTTCGTCGTAGAAGCGGCGCGCCAGGCGCGACTGGTCGTTGACCAGCGGCAGCGGGCCGAAGTTGAACTCGTCGAGCTGCAGCTTCGGGGCGCGCGCCGGGTCGTCGGGCAGGGCCAGCATGTAGGCGCGGTCGGCGGCGAATGCCAGCTCGGCGAGCATGCCGGCGAAGCACGAGCCCGGCTCGACCAGGGCGAACAGGGTGCGCGAGGAGACGTCGAGACGGGCGAAGGTGCGGCGCAGCAGGCCGAGCGTCTCGCGCACCAGCCAGTGTTCCTGATTGGCGAGCAGCATCGCGTCGGCGGCCAGTACCGCGCCCGTGTCGCCCTCGGTCTTCAGGATCCAGGTGCCGATCGCGAGCTCGTTGGTGCGCAGGTTGAGGATCGCGTCGTCGAGCTGGCGGCCCATGGCGAGCGGCCACCAGGCGGCACCGGCGGCTTCGATGCCGGCGATGTCGCTCGGCTGCGCGCCAGTCGGCGCCTTCACGGTGAGGGTCGCGGCGCGCTTGCTGCGATCGATGGCCACCGACACGTGCTCGTAGCTGAAGCCGTCGGCATCGTCCTTGCGTTCGAGCCGCATGAGGGTCACGCCCTTCGCGCTGGCCGGCCGCAAGCTGCCTGCGGCGAGCTTCGCGGCGCGGTCGTGCACGACCGCGGCGAACTGGGCCGGCTTTGCCACCGCATCGACCAGTCGCCATTCCACCGCACGCTGGCCGCGCACCCCTTCGACCGAAGTGCAGAAAATGTCGGCCAGGTCGTGGCGGACCTTGCGCTTGTCGGTGACGCGGGTCAGGCCACCGGTGCCGGGCAGCACGCCGAGCAGGGGAACCTCGGGCAGCGAGACCGACGAGGAGCGGTCGTCGACCAGGACGATCTCGTCGCAGGCCAGGGCCAGCTCGTAGCCGCCGCCGGCACAGGCGCCGTTGACCGCGGCGACGAACTTGATGCCGGAATGCGCCGAGGTGTCCTCGATGCCGTTGCGGGTCTCGTTGGTGAACTTGCAGAAGTTCACCTTCCAGGCGTGGCTCGAGACGCCGAGCATGAAGATGTTGGCGCCCGAGCAGAAGATCCGGTCCTTGGCGCTGGTGACGATCACCGAGCGCACCTGCGGATGCTCGAAGCGGACCCGGTTCAGCGCGTCGGCCAGTTCGATGTCGACGCCGAGGTCGTAGCTGTTGAGCTTGAGCTTGTAGCCCGGGCGGACCCCGGCGTCTTCGGCGATGTCGAGCGTCAGCCGAGCCAGCGAGCCCTCGGCGGAGAGCTTCCAGTGCCGGTATTGCGAAGGTTCGGTACGGTAGTCGACCGAGGGCGCCGAAACGGAAACGACCATGGGTTTCTCCTCAGAGGACATATGAATCATATTGCATGAATTTGGCAGGCTCACGCGCGACGTGCAATTTGCTTCATGTTCCTGGCGAGCAGCATTGCGGGAACCGCATCGAGCAGCTCGCCGGCCAGCTCGACGAGGGCGCGCAAGCTCTCGGCCTCGCTCCGGCCCGCGGTGTCGAGCACCGCGTCGGCCTTGGCGTAGAAGGCGGCGCGGCCGCTCAGGATGCGGCGCAGGTCGGCCATCGCTTCGCGGCTCGCCGCCATCGGCCGGGTGTCGCCCTGGGCGGCGACCCGCGCCATGTGCTCTTCCGGCGAAGCCTGCAGCCAGATCGTCGTGCACGACTCCAGCATTGCGTTGAAGGTAGCCGGCTCGGCGACGATGCCGCCCGGCGTGGCGAACACTGCCTCGCCATGCAGGCGCACCGTCTCGTCGAGGGCGCGCCGCTCGTAGCGGCGGTAGGCATTGCTGCCGTACAGGTCGTGGATCTCGCGGATGCTGCAGCCGGCGACCCGCTCCACCTCTCGGCTCAGCTCGACGAAGGGCATCTCGAGGGCCTCGGCGAGCTGCCGGCCGAGGGTCGACTTGCCGGCGCCGCGCAGGCCGATCAGGGCGATCCGCCGGCCGCGCGCCGGATCACCCCCGGCGACGCCGTACAGGCCGGCCAGCGCAAGCCGGGCGCGCCGCAGATCGGCGTCGCCGCGGCCGCGCAGCAGCTCGCGCAGCATCAGCCATTCGGGCGAGCTGGTCGTCACGTCGCCGACCAGCTCGGCGAGGTCGCAGTCGAGCGCCGTCGCGACCTGCTGCAGGATCATGATCGAGGCGTTGCCGATGCCGTATTCGAGGTTGGCCAGGTGCCGCTCGGAGACACCCGAGGCGAGCGCCACCGACTTGCGGGTCAGGCCGCGGCGGGCGCGCAGCAGGCGGACGCGCTCGCCGAGGGCGAGCAGCAAAGGATCCTTGTCGACTTTCGCCATTCATGCAGTATAGTGCGTGACCATGGAAGTTACCGCCCCCGAGCTGCTCAATTTCGCCCGGCACCTGTTCGACGCCAATGCCGGCCGTGCCGCGAAGATCGCCTACGTCGACGATCGCGGCAGCCTGAGCTACGGCCAGCTCGAGGATTGCTCGCGCCGCTTCGCCGCCGGCCTGCTCGGGCTCGGGGTGCACCGCGAAGAGCGGGTGCTGCTGCTCCTGCTCGACTCGAACGAGTGGCCGGTCGCCTTCCTCGGCTGTCTCCATGCCGGCGTGGTTCCGGTCGCCGTCAACACCCTGCTCACCGCCGACGACTACGCCTACATGCTGGCGCACAGTCGGGCCCAGGCGGCGATCGTCTCGGCGTCGCTGGTCCCCCTGCTCGCCACCGCGATGGCACAGGGGCGGCATGAAGTCGGGCATCTCGTCGTCGCCGGGTCGGCGAGCGGATTGCCGGAAGGCGCGCTCGCCTTCGACGCCCTCGTCGAGGGCAGCGCCCCACTCCCGGAAGCGGCGACGACCCGCGGCGACGACCCCGCGTTCTGGCTCTATTCCTCGGGCTCGACCGGCAAGCCAAAGGGCACGGTGCACACCCATGCCAACGCCTGGTGGACGGCCGAGCTTTACGGCAAAGGCGTGCTCGGCCTGACCGAGGCCGACGTCTGCTTCTCGGCGGCCAAGCTCTATTTCGCGTACGGACTGGGCAACGGGCTCACCTTTCCGCTCTCGGTCGGTGCCAGCGTGATCCTGATGGCCGAGCGGCCGACGCCCGACGCCGTGTTCAAACGCTGGACCGGTGCGGCCACGGTTGCCGGTGGTGCGCGATTGCGTCCGACGATCTTCTTCGGCGCGCCGACCGGCTTTGCGGGCATGCTCGCCTCGCCGTCGCTGCCCGCGCGCGACGCGGTCGCCCTGCGGATGTGCTCGTCGGCGGGCGAGGCCTTGCCGGCCGAGATCGGCCAGCGCTTCGAGCGCCACTTCGGCTGCGCGATCGTCGACGGCATCGGCTCGACCGAGATGCTGCACGTCTTCCTCTCCAATCGACCCGGCGACGTGCGCTACGGCACGACCGGCAAGCCGGTCGACGGCTACGAGATCGAGCTGCGCGGCGAAGACGGACGGCCGGTCGCCGACGGCGAGGTCGGCGAGCTTTTCATCAAGGGCCCGAGCGCGGCGCTCATGTACTGGGGCAACCGCGAGAAGTCGCGCGAGACCTTCCAGGGCGGATGGACCAAGAGCGGCGACAAGTACGTGCGCGACGGCGACGGCTACTACACCTACTCCGGGCGCAGCGACGACATGCTCAAGGTGAGCGGGATCTGGGTCTCGCCGTTCGAGGTCGAGGCGACGCTGATGCAGCACCCGTCGGTGCTCGAATGCGCGATGATCGGCACCGAGGACGCGCAGGGTCTGACCAAGACCAAGGCTTTCGTCGTCGTCAAGCCGGGCGCGGCGGTCGGCAATGCCGAACTGAAGGCCTTCGTCAAGGAAAAGCTGGCCGCCTACAAGTACCCGCGGGCGATCGAGTTCGTCGCCGAGTTGCCCAAGACCGCCACCGGCAAGATCCAGCGCTTTCTCCTGCGCGAGCGCGAACGGGGCGGCGCAGGCACCGAGCCCCTGTCACCCTGAACGCAGCGAAGGGTCTCGACTTGGAGAACGGATTGCCGCCGGCGACGAGATCCTTCGCTGCGCTCGGGATGACAGAGACCGGCCGCGAGCTGCGCCTCGAGTACGAGTGGGTCGGCGCGCCGCGCGGCGAGGCGCCGGTCGTCGTCTTCCTCCACGAAGGGCTGGGCTCGATCTCGATGTGGCGGGAGTTCCCCCGCGAGTTCTGTGCCTTGCACGGCCTGACCGGCCTGGTCTTCTCACGCTACGGCTACGGCGGCTCGACGCCGAAGCCGCCGGGCGAGCACTGGCAGGCCGACTTCATGCACGAGCAGGCGCACCGGGTCCTGCCGGCGTTCCTGGCCGAGCTCGGC
This sequence comes from Caldimonas sp., assembly GCA_040007855.1. GTDB lineage: Bacteria > Pseudomonadota > Gammaproteobacteria > Burkholderiales > Burkholderiaceae_C > Schlegelella_A. The sequence goes on along the minus strand of JBDTUG010000142.1, from coordinate 4,069 downwards.
GTCGAGCGCCCATGGCTGTTCGGGCACAGCGACGGCGCCTCGATCGCCCTGCTGCACGCAGCGCGCCACCCCGTCGCCGGCGTCGTCGCGATCGCCCCGCACCTGTTCGTCGAGGACGTGTCGATCGTCAGCATCGAGCAGGCCCGGGACGCCTACGAGATCGGCGACCTCCGCCTGCGCCTGGCCGGTCATCACGCCGACCCGGACTCGGCGTTTCGCGGCTGGAACGACGCCTGGCTGGCGCCGGCCTTTCGCGCCTGGAACATCGAAGCCGAGATCGACACCATCGCCTGCCCGGTGCTCGCCGTGCAAGGCGAGGACGACGAGTACGGAACCCTCGAGCAGATCCGGGCGATCGCCCGCCGATTGCCGAAAACCCGCTTGCTCGTCATCCCGGAATGCGGACACTCGCCGCATCGCGACCAGCCCGCGCTCCTCGCGCGCGAGGCGGCTCGCTTCATTCACCAACCCGGCGCCTGCGGCGCCGCCTGACTCCGGAGCCCTTATGCCCTCTTACCGCCCCGCCCTTTCCTGCGCCGCCGCGCTGGCCCTCTCCGCGGCATCGCTGGCCGCCCACGCCCAGGCCGGCGGGCCGATCAAGGTCGGCCTGATGCTTCCCTACAGCGGCACCTACGCTGCCCTCGGCACGGCGATCGAGAACGGCTTCAAGCTCTACGTGCAGGAGCAGGGCGGCAAGCTCGGCGGGCGCGAGATCCAGTACTTCAAGGTCGACGACGAGTCCGATCCGTCGAAGGCCACCGACAACGTCAACAAACTGATCAAGCGCGACAACGTCGACGTGCTGGTCGGCACGGTGCACTCCGGGGTCGCGCTGGCGATGGCCAAGGCGGCCAAGGACAACAACACCCTGCTCGTGATCCCGAACGCCGGCGCCGACGCCATCACCGGGCCGATGTGCGGCGCCAACATCGTGCGCAGCTCGTTCTCCAACTGGCAACCGGGCTACGCGATGGGCGTGGTCGCCGGCGGCAAGGGCGTCAAGCGGGCGATGACCATCACCTGGAACTACGCCGCCGGGTCCGAGTCGGTCAAGGGCTTCACCGAAGGGCTGGAGAAGGGCGGCGGCAAGGTCATGAAAGACCTGAACCTGCCGTTCCCGAACGTCGAGTTCCAGGCCCTGCTGACCGAGATCGCGGCGCAGAAGCCCGATGCGGTGTACGCCTTCTTCGCCGGCGGCGGGGCAGTCAAGTTCGTCAAGGACTATGCGGCGGCCGGCCTCAACAAGTCGATCCCGCTGTACGGCCCGGGCTTTCTCACCGACGGCACGCTCGAGGCGCAAGGCGCGTCGGCGCAAGGCATGCTGACCACGCTGCACTACGCCGACAACCTCGACACGCCGCGCAACAACGCCTTCCGCAAGGCCTACGCGATCGCCTACAAGGCGAACGCCGACGTCTACGCGGTGCAGGGCTACGACGCGGCGCAGATCCTCGGCGCCGGCCTGAAGGCGGTGAGCGGCGATCTGGGCAAGCGCGGGCAGCTCGCCGCGGCGATGCGAAAGGCGGTGGTCGACAGCCCGCGCGGCAAGTTCACGATCTCGCCCGCCGGCAACCCGGTGCAGGACATCTACCTGCGCGAGGTCAAGGGCAACTACAACGAACTCCGTTCGATCGCCGTGAAGGCGCTCGCCGATCCGGCGCGCGGCTGCAAGCTGTAGCCGGCGCGCAAAGCGACTCCCGGCCGCAAAGGAGGACAACGATGAAAAGCAGCAGGCTCCGTCTTGTCGTCGTGTCGGTCGCTTCGGGCCTGCTCGCAGCTGCCTGCGCCGTGCCCGACGCCGGGCCGCCGAGCCAGCGCATCTCGGCCCTGCCGGCGATCGTCGCGCCCGCTGACAACCCGGGCACTCCGGCCAAGGTCGCGCTCGGCGCGCAGCTGTTCGTCGACAAGCGGCTCTCCGGCTCGGGCAACACCGCCTGCCAGAGCTGCCACTACCGCAACCTCGGCTGGACCGACGCGCTGCCGTTCTCCAAGCGCGACGACGGCGTCGTCAATGCACGGCACACGCCGACGCTCTACAACGTCGGCCACCAGACCGTCTGGTACTGGGACGGCCGGGCGGCGACGCTGGAGGGCCAGGTACTCGCTGCCTGGCGCGGCCAGTCGGGCGCCGATCCGGTGAAGGTCGTCGCCCTGCTCAACACGATCGCCGGCTACGCCGCGCAATTCCAGGCGGTGTTCGGCATGCCCGCCACACCCGACGCGGTGACCAAGGCCCTCGCCGCCTACCTGCGCACGAAGAACAGCGAGAACTCGCCCTGGGACCGCTTCGAGTCGGGCGAGCGCAGCGCGGTCAGTGCCGACGCGGTCGAAGGGTTTCGCTTGTTCATGGGCAAGGGCCGCTGCGCCGCCTGCCACACGCCGCCGTTCTACGGCAACAGCAGCTTCTTCAACATCGGCCTCGAAGCCGGCAAGGCCAAGCCCGATCCCGGCCGTTTCACCGTGACCAGGAACGAGAGCGACACCGGCGCCTTCAAGACGCCGACGCTGCGCTCGATCGCGATCAGCGGCCCGTACTTCCACGACGGCAGCCGGGGAACGCTCGAAGAGGCGGTGCACTACATGGCCGCAGGCGGCGGCGACGACCCGAAGAAGACGCCCATCCTCACCCCGACCGGGCTCTCGGATGCCGAGATCAGGAAGGTCGTCGAGTTCCTGAAGACGCTGACCAGCAGCGAACCCTGGGAGGCTCCGAGGCTGCCCTGACCCGATCATCAGCAGGCAGCCCGGCGACGCGTCGTGGATCTTTCGACCTTTCTCGTCCAGTGCCTGAACGCCGTCCAGTACGGCCTGCTCCTGTTCCTGGTCGCCAGCGGCCTGACGCTGATCTTCGGCATCATGGGCGTGATCAACCTGGCGCACGGCAGCTTCTACATGCTGGGCGCCTACCTCGCGTTCGCCCTCGCGCCCTGGTTCGGCGACTGGTTCTTCACCCGGCTGGCCGCCGGCGTGGTGCTCGCGGCGCTGTTCGGCTACCTGCTCGAGTGGGCGTTCTTCAGCTTCCTGTACGAGCGCGACCACCTGCAGCAGGTGCTGATGACCTATGCGCTGATCCTGGTCTTCGAGGAGCTGCGCAGCCTCCTTGTCGGCAACGACGTGCATGGCGTGGTGGCCCCCGACTGGCTGGCCGGCAGCTTTCGCCTCGGCGACCTGATGTCGTACCCGTGGTACCGGGTCTTCTCGTCGCTCGCCTGCATCGTCGTCGCGCTCGCCCTCTACGCGGTCGTCGACCGGACCCGGCTCGGCATGATGATCCGCGCCGGCGCCAGCAACCGCGACATGGTGCGCGGCCTCGGCGTCGACATCCGGCTGCTGTACCGCATCGTCTTCGCCGGCGGCGTGGCGCTGGCCGCGCTCGCCGGCATGATCGCGGCGCCGCTCTCCTCGGTCTATCCGGGCATGGGCGGCAGCGTGCTCATCATCTGCTTCGTGGTCGTCGTGATCGGCGGCATCGGCTCGATCGCCGGCGCGCTGATCGCCTCGCTGCTGGTCGGCTTCGTCGACACCTTCGGCAAGGTGTTTTTCGCCGAATGGAGCGGCGTCGGCGTCTACCTGCTGATGGCGATCGTCCTCGTCTGGCGGCCGGAAGGGCTGATGAAGCGTGCCTTCTGATCCGCCGGCGGGCGACGCCGACGCCGATGTCGGCCCGCTGCCCGACATCGCCCGCCGCGAGCCCGGCGGCTGGCTCGTGCCGGCCGCTGCGCTGCTCGCCCTGGCCGCACTGCCGGCGCTGATCTCGCCCTACGCGCAGGACCTGGTGGTGCGGATCGCGATCTACGCGATCTTCGCCCTCAGCCTCGAGCTGCTGGTCGGCGCGGCCGGCCTGGTCAGCCTCGGCCATGCCGCCTTCCTCGGCATCGGCGCCTACGCCGCCGTGCTCGGCTCGGGCGAGGCCGGCGCGCCCTTGCCGGTGCTGCTGGCGCTGGCGATCTTCGGCGCCGCCGCCTATGCCCTGTTCGTCGGCGCGCTCAGCCTGCGCACCCGCGGCGTCTACTTCATCATGGTGACGCTGGCGTTCGCGCAGATGGCCTACTTCGTCGTCCACGACACC
>JBDTUG010000141.1:0-8679 GCA_040007855.1 Caldimonas sp. | reverse complement strand
CCAACAACGTCCTGCTCGTCGTCGCCTGCGGCGCGGTGCTGCTCGGCACGCTCTATCCGCTCGCGCTCGACGCCATGAACCTCGGCAAGATCTCGGTCGGCCCGCCCTACTTCGACACCGTGTTCGTGCCGCTCCTGACGCCACTCGTCTTCCTGATGGGCGTCGGGCCGCTGGCGCGCTGGAAGGAGGCCGATCTGCCCGAGCTCGCGTCGCGGCTCAAGTGGGCGGCCGGCGTGACGGTCGTCGCAGCCCTGCTCACCGCCTGGCTGCGCGGCGGCATCGGCATCGTCGGCGTGGTCGGCCTGCTGATGGCGTTCTGGATCGTCACCTCGGTGGTCACCGACCTGATCGAGCGGCTGCGGCCCGTCGGCGGCGTGCGCGCCGGCGTCCTGCATCGGGCCCGGCAGATCCCGCGCGCGATCGCCGGCATGCAGGTCGCCCACCTCGGCGTCGCCATCTTCATCCTCGGCGTGACCCTGGTGAAGACCGGCGAGGTCGAGCGCGACGTCAAGATGCAGATCGGCGACACGACGACGATCGGCCGCTACACCTTCCGGTTCGGCGGCGTGCGCGAGGTCCCCGGGCCCAACTACAAGGCAGCCCGCGGCACCATCGACGTCAGCGAGAACGGCAAGCCGATCGCCAGCCTGCACCCCGAGAAGCGTTTCTACCCGGCCTCGCAATCGACCATGACCGAGGCCGACATCCACGTCGGCCTGACCCGCGACCTGTACGTCTCGCTCGGCGAGCCGGTCGCGGGCGGCGCCTGGATCGTGCGCGTGTACGTGAAGCCCTTCGTCGACTGGATCTGGGGCGGCTGCCTGGTGATGGCCCTCGGCGGCCTGCTGGCGGCGAGCGACCGGCGCTATCGCCAGCGCGTGCGCCGGACGGAGACCGCCGGCGCGACGGCGCACGCAGTGCCATGAAGCGACTCTGGTTTCTCATCCCCCTCGCGGCGTTCTTCGCGCTCGCCGCGATCCTGGCGCTCGGCCTCAAGCTCGACCCGCGCGAGGTGCCGTCGCCGCTGATCGACAAACCGGCGCCGAAGTTCGCCCTGACCCGCCTCGACGACGCCGCCAGGACGATCCGCCTCGACGACCTGCGCGGCAAGGTCTGGGTGCTCAACGTCTGGGCCTCCTGGTGCGTCGCCTGCCGCGAGGAGCACCCGCTCCTGGTCGCCTTCGCGAACAAGCGCGTCGTGCCCCTCTACGGGCTTAACTACAAGGACAAGCGCGGCGACGCGAGCGCCTGGCTGGCCCGCTTCGGCAATCCGTACGACGCCTCCCTGTTCGACGACGAAGGCCGGGTCGGCATCGACTTCGGCGTGTATGGCGTTCCCGAAACCTTCGTCATCGACCAGAACGGCGTGATCCGAATGAAGCACATCGGCCCGCTCACGCCGGAGGTGATCGCGACCCGGATCGAGCCGCTGGTGAAGAAGCTCGAGGCGAACAAGCTCGATGCCTGAGTCGGTGCTGAAGGCGATCCTCGCCGGCGCTCTGGCGCTGGCCGCCCTCGCGGCGGGCGCCCGGGAGGCCCTGCCCGAGGCCGCCGATCCGGCCTTCGAGGCGCGCATGACGCGCATCACCGCGGAGCTGCGCTGCCTGGTCTGCCAGAACCAGACGATCGCCGACTCGAACGCCGCGCTCGCCGTCGACGCCGCGACCCTGCCGGCAGCGGCCGCCCCGGCGGCGCATGCGGCGGCGGTCGCCACCGCGGGAGCTGGCCGTGGATGAGTGGCTGACGACGGCCCACGGCCGCCTGCTGCAGATCCAGGCGCGGCGCGATGCCGGCACGATCGACGCCGCCACCTGCGACAGCGAGCGCCGCGCCGTCGAGCGCGAGATCGGCGATCGGCTGCTCGGCAGCCGGCCGGCCGACGCCGCGGCGAAGCCCTCGCGCCGGCTCGTCGCCGGACTCGGTGTCGCCGTGCTCGCGGTCGCCGCGATCGGCTACCGGACGACCGGCTCGCCCACGCTGCTCGAGGCCGGAAGGGTCGTCGCCGCCGCACCCGACCCCGCCTCCGCCGGCCCGGCGGCGAGCGATGTCGCATCGAGCGGCCTGCAGCAGATCGCGGCGATGGTCGACACCTTCGCCACGCGGATGAAGGAACGGCCCGACGACGCCGAAGGCTGGACCATGCTGGCGCGTTCCTACACGGTGCTCGGCCGCTTCGCCGAGGCGCTGCCGGCCTACGCCCGGGCCAGTACGCTGCAGCCGACCAACGCCTCGGTGCTCGCGGACTACGCCGATGCCGTCGCCGCGACCCAGGGCAGCGCCAACAACCCCGAATCGATCGGCCTGGTGGAGCGCGCCCTCGCCGTCCAGCCTGGCCATCCGAAGGCGCTGGCCCTGGCGGGCACGATTGCCTACGACCGCGGCGACTTCGCGAAGGCGATCCAGCGCTGGCAGACGCTCGCGGCGGCGCTGCCGGCCGGCAGCGAGTTGCGCAAGCAGGTCGAGGCGAGCATCGGCGAGGCGCGCGAGCGGGCGAGCGCTTCACCGACCATGCCAGGCAACCCCGCTGTCGCCGCAAGCCCGCCGATCGTGGCAAGTCCGCCGATCGCGGCGAACCCGCCGATCGCCGCAAGTCCGCCGATCGCCGCAAGCCCGCCGATCGCGGCGAACTCGCCGAGCCAGCGACCGGCGGCCGCCGGCGCGGCGTCGGCACTGCCACTCGCCGCCGGCGGCGGCGTCGGCGGCACGGTGTCGCTCGATCCGGCACTGGCCGGCCGCGCCGCGCCCGGCGACACGCTGTTCGTTTTCGCCCGCCCGGCCGAAGGCGGGCGGATGCCGCTGGCGGTGTTGCGCGCCCGGGTCGCCGACCTGCCGCTCGCCTTCCGGCTCGACGACAGCATGGCGATGACGCCGACCGCGAAGCTCTCCGGCGCCAGCCGGGTGATCGTCGGCGCCCGCATCAGCAAGAGCGGCAACGCGATCGCGCAGCCGGGCGATCTGGCCGGCGAGTCGACACCGGTCGCGCCGGGCGCGAGCGGCCTGGCGATCCGCGTCGACACGGTCGTCGGCGCGCGCCCTTGACCGGGCGAGCAGCGCGCCAGGGCACGCGGGGGCGCAGCGATTGCAGGTCATCCTCGCCAACGTCGGAAGCCTGGGCGACATCCACCCCTACCTGGCGATCGGCCGCGCCCTGCGCGCGCGGGGGCACCGCGTGGTGATGATCTCGAACCGCGAATCGGCCGAGAAAGTGCAGGCCTGCGGCCTCGACTTCGAGAGCGCCGGCGACAATCTGAACGGCGAGGCAGCGGCTGCGAGCGCCCTGCTCTGGCACCGCATCAAGGGGCTCGGCGTGCTCTGGCGGCATCTGCTCGCGCCGGCGATCCTGCCGACCTACGACGCGATCGTCCGGCTCGCCGGCGCGGCGCCGAGCGTGGTGGTAGCCGCGCCGCTGATGTTCGGCGCCCGGCTGGCCCAGGAGCGACTCGGCGTTCGGCTGCTGAGCGCGTACACCGCGCCCAGCCTGCTGCGCACCTGCCGGGCGCCGCTGACGATCGCCCACTGGCGGCTGCCGGCCGGCACGCCGAGCTTCGCCGCCGCCGCCTTCTGGCGCGTCATCGACCGCTACAAGCTCGAGCCGATGGCGCGCCCGGCGCTGGCCGCTGCGCGAGCCCGGATCGGCCTGCCGGCCGGCGACGCGGGCAGCCTGTTCGGCAGCTGGATGCATTCGCCGCTGGGCGGCATCACGCTGTTCCCGGAGTGGTTCGCGCCGGCCCGGCCGGACTGGCCGAAGCAGCTGAGGTTCGGCGGCTTTCCCCTCTACGACGAAGCCGACGCCGCCCTCGCGCCCGAGCTGCTCGCCTTCCTGGCCGCGGGCGCCGCGCCGATCGTCTTCATGCCCGGCAGCGAGATGCGCCACGCCCGTGGCTTCTTCGCTGCGGCGCTCGCGGCCTGCACCGCCCTCGGCCGGCGCGCCGTGTTCCTGACCCGCTACCCCGAGCAGGTGCCGGCCGGATTACCGGCCGAGGTGCTGCACCGGCCCTACGCGCCGTTCGGCGCCCTGCTGTCGCGCTCGGCGATGCTGGTCCACCACGGCGGCATCGGCAGCGCCTCCCAGGCGATGCGCGCCGGCATCCCTCAAATCGTCATGCCGATGTCGCACGACCAGTTCGACAACGCCTGGCGGATCGAGTCGCTCGGCCTCGGCCGGGCACTGCCCGCGCACCGCTTCGACGCCGACCGGCTGGCGCGCACCATGCGCTCGCTGTTCAGCGACGGCCGCGAGGCGCAACGGCAGGCCGTCGCCGTGCGTGTGCGCGACGACCCGGCGCTGGCCCGCCTGTGCGACGCGATCGAGGCGCACGGCTGAGCCATGGTCCAGCGCCGCCATGTCTTCTTCTTCGCCGGCTTCGACCCGAAAGGACCGGGCCACTACCACGCCCTCTACCGGGCCCAGGCGAGGCTGCAGGGAGCCGTGACGGGCGTCGCCTACACGGTCGGCCCGCGCCAGGGCAGCCGGGCCTCGCATCGCGTCCAGTGGGCGGTCGAGGCGGACCCGGGCGGCCCTGCCGGCAAATCGATCGAGGCCATCGACAATCTCGACGGCGGCGCCGCGACACAGGCCAGCATCGAGATGCTGCGCTGGGACGACATCGTCCGGCGCCACTGGCAGCGCGGCCACTGGTCGCCCGTGCTCGGCGCACTCCCGGCAGTCGCGCACTACCTGCGCAGCGGCGCCATGAAGCGCCTCTACGCGCTGTCCCGGCCGCCGGTGCTCGCCGCCGGGCTGCCGATCGCGGCCGGGGCGCTGGCAATCGCTCTGGCCATGGGCGTCGCCGTGGCGGCCGGACTGATGCTGCAGCGCGCCGACGGGCTGGCCGGCCTGCCCGCGATCGCCGTCTCGCTCGCCCTCGCCGTCCTGCTCGCCTACGCGGCAGGAGGGGTGTTCCGGCGCATCCGGATCGACTGGTTTGTCCGCCTGGTCCGCTTCTCGCACCGGATCGCCCGCGGCCAGGTGCCCGAGCTGGAGCAGCGCATGGCCGAATTCGGCGCCGTCATCGCCGATCGGGTCAGGCGCGGCGCCGCCGACGGCGACGGCGCGCCCGCCGAGGTGCTGGTGGTCGGCCACAGCGTCGGCGCGATCACCGCAGCAATGGCGCTCGCCGCCGCCCTCCAGCGCGACCCCGGCCTGTGCGAGCACGGGCCGCAGGTTTCGCTGTTGACCCTCGGCCAGTGCCTCCCGATGCTCGGCGTGCTGCCCGGCGCCGAGCCGTTCCGGGCCGGCCTGCTGGCGCTGGCCGGCTCCGGCATCGACTGGCTCGACGTCTCGTCGCCGCTCGACTGGGCCGCCTTTCCGCTCGTCGATCCAGTGGCCGCGAGCGTGCCCGGCCACGCCGCCAGGGACTGGCATCCGCGCCTGGTCTCGCCGCGCTTTCACCTGCTGTTCTCCGAGGCCGGGCAGGCCCGATTGCGCGCCGAGCGCTTTCGCGTCCACCTGCAGTATCTGCACGCCTCGGAGCGGCCCGGGCGCTACGACTATTTCGCGATCACCGCCGGCCCGCTCGCCTTGCGCGAGCGGTTCGCCGACGAACCGCGGCACGATCCGGACAGCCGCGCGCCATGAGCCCGCCGGGCCGCCCCAAGGGCGAACACCGGAGTGCGCAGCACGAAGGCATTCCCGTGAGCCACTTCTGCCCCGTCTATCCCAAGCCGCGCGCCAGCAAGGCCTCGCGCTGGTGGCTGCTGTTCGACGCGCGCCGGTCATGGCTCGACAACCTCTACGAGCGCAGCTACGCAATGAAGATGGGCGAGATCCGCCTGCCCGGCTCGCGCCTGTACATGGTCAACGAGCCGGCGCTGGTCCGCCGGGTGCTGGTCGAGCGCGCCGCCGACTATCCCAAGCACCGCCTGATGGGCGACGCGCTCAGGCCGCTGCTCGGCGACAGCATCTTCACGACCAGCGGCGCCGCGTGGCAGCGCCAGCGCGACATGATGAACCCGGCGTTCGCCGAGGCGCGCATCGACGCGACCTTCCCGCAGATGCTGCGGGCGGTCCAGGCGATGACCGAACGGCTCGACGACGTGGCCGACGGCGCCGTGCACGACGTCGAGGCCGAGATGACGCACGTCACCGCCGACATCATCTTCCGGACCATCTTCTCGACCCCGCTCGAAGGCGCCGACGCGCGCCGCATGTTCGACGCCTTCGCCCGCTTCCAGGTGTTGGCGCCGCGGATCGCGATGCCGGCGCTGTACGGGCTCGGCTGGATGGTCCCGTTCTGGCAGACCTGGCAGAGCCGGCGCTGCGGCCGGGAGATCCGCGACCTGCTCGGCGCGCTGATCCGGCCGCGCCTCGAAGCCTACCAGGCCGGCCGGGCCACCGGGCAGCGCGATATCCTCGCGGCGCTGCTCGAGGCCCGCGACGCCCGGAGCGGACAGGCGATGACATTCGAGGAGTTGCTCGATCAGGTGGCGATGCTCTTTCTGGCCGGTCACGAAACCTCGGCGAGCGCCCTCACCTGGGCCCTGCACCTGCTCGCCAACGCCCCCGACGTGCAGGATCGCCTCGCCGCCGAGGTGCGCGGCGTCATCGGAGCGCGCCTGCCCGAGGCTGGCGAGCTGCGCGAGTTCGAGCTGGCGCGGCGCGTCTTCCGCGAGACGCTGCGCCTGTTTCCGCCGGTCGGCTTCCTGGCCCGCGAAGCGGCGGCGCCCGACTGCATGCGTGACAAGCAGATGGCGGCCGGCTCGGCGGTCGTCATCGCCCCCTGGCTGATCCACCGGCACCGCGAGCTCTGGGAGCGGCCCGATGAGTTCGACCCCGATCGCTTTGCCAGCCCGGCCGGGCGCGAATCGGCGCGCCAGGCCTTCCTGCCGTTCGGCATGGGTCCTCGCGTCTGCATCGGCGCGGCCTTCGCGATGCAGGAGGCGGTGCTGGTGCTTGCCGCGCTGGCCCAGCGCTACCGATTCGCACCGGTGCCCGGCGACGTGCCGGAGCCGGTCGGCAGGTTGACGATCCGTTCGGCCAACGGCGTGAGACTGAGCGTCCGGCGGCGGGCCCTCGAGGCGGTCGCGCCATGAAGGAGCGGCTGATGGGCTTCGTCCTGATGGCGGTGGTCGTGCCGCTGGCAGTGCTCGGCTACCTGATCCTGATCTGGGTCGGCCTGTTCGGCCGCACCGAGCGCGGCCGGGCCGGCGTGCGCGCGCTCGACCACTTCGTCAATGCCACGGTCTTCAACGGCTACGCCTGGGAATCGGTCTCGTCGCACGCCTGGCGGCGACGCGACCGCTGGTGGGCGCGCTGGGTGATCTGGATCGCCGACCTGTTCCAGAAGGACCACTGCATGCGCGCCAACCGGCGCGAGCAACCGCTGGTCGACCTGGTCCTCGAACGCGGTTTGCACGAGCAGACGATCCGCTGAACGCCGTGACCCGCGTCCGTACGCGCCATGTGTTCTACGTCAGCGGCTTCGACCCGAACGGCCCGGCCCACTACCACCGCCTGTACCGCGAGCAGGCCGCCCTGCAGGCCGCGGTGTCCGGCTATGCGCTGAAGGTGGGGCGGCGCCGGACGGTGGGGCCGGACGCGGCGCAGTGGTCGCTCGACTTCGAGGCGATGGCGGTGCCGGCCGACGCCGCAGGCCCGGCGACGGTGCGCACCTGCTACGAGTTCCTGCGCTGGGACGACATCGTGCGCGCCCACTGGCCGCGCGGCCTGGCCGCGGTCGCTGCGGCGACGCTGGGCACGACCTGGCATTACCTGCGCGCCGGCGCGGTGCGGCACATGCTGCCGATCTCGTGGCCGCCCTGCGTCGCCCTGTTCCTGCCGGCGCTGCTCCTGCTCGGCCTCGCGGTCGCCTTGCCGCTGCTGTCCGGGCTCGCCCTTCTCGCCGTCCGGCTGGTACCGGGCAGCGGTCTGGCCGGCGCAGTCGCTGCGCTGGCCATCGCGACTCTTCTGCTGACCCTGGCGTGGCAGGCCGAGAAGCGCCTGCACATGCAGTGGTTGATGCGCAGCTTCGCCTTCACCCGCGCCCAGGCGGCCGGCCGGGTGCCCGAGCTCGACGCCCGGCTCGACGCGTTCGCCGCGCGGCTGCGCGAGCTCGCCACCCGGGGCGAGGTCGACGAGATCCTGCTCGTCGGGCACAGCTCGGGAACCATCATGGCGCTGTCGGCGCTGGCTCGCGCCCTGCGCGCCGACCCGGGTCTCGGCGCGCACGGCCCTGCGCTGTCGCTGCTGACCCTGGGCCACTGCACGCCGATGCTGAGCAGCCTGCCCGAAGCGGCGGCGTTCCGTGCCGACCTCGCCGAGGTGGCCGCATCACGCGACGTCCACTGGGTCGACATCAGCGCGCCGCCCGACGGCTGCTGCTGCGCCCTCACCGATCCGGTCCGCGCCGCCGGGCTGGCGCCAGCGGCCCGGGCCGGGCACCCGAAGCTGCTGTCGCCGCGCTTCGCAGCGCTGTTCACGCCGGCGCCGTACGCGGCGATCCGGCACGACCGCTTCCGGCTCCACTTCCAGTACGTGATGGCCAGCGAGCTGCCCGGCGTCTACGACTACTTCGCCATCACCGCCGGCCCCGAGACGCTGGCCGGGCGCTTCGCGGCGCATGCCTCGGTCGAAGACTTCGACCAGTTCCGCCTGTTCGGCAAGATCGCCCCCGCCCGCTAGCTAAGCTAACCCGGATATTTCATCAGTAGAGGGTCGGCAGCCTCGTGCGTGAGCGCGTT